>JALSOP010000023.1 GCA_026986435.1 Desulfurococcales archaeon
ATATCATTTTAATCCCAACAATTAGGTCTATGGTTTCAACAGTAAAAGCGTGTTATTGCCATGGGTTCTTGCCTGATGATAGAAAGGCTTATATACATTTGTTGCGGCGACCGAGGGCGCCATACTGCTTCGTGCGGGTAAATCCGGTTGCGTGCCGCTCCTGGGGGCGGCGGCCTAGGATGCCCGGCGGTTGCCTGTCCGCTGAGGAGTGGTTTATGTGGTGCTAATTAATAATTCACTCACGTCATCCCCTAAGCATTATAGAGTGGTGGCTAGGGTTTAGGTATTAGTGGTCGCAATGAGACGTAGTTACTATCCCGAGCTGTTCTTTCTCGGCGCTACTGTAGTAGCGGATAATGTTGCGGCGGTTACGGCCATGAGCGGGAACCTGCTCTTGCTATTTGTTGAGGGCCTCGTTCTTGGTTCCCTCGCGGCCCTAATAGTGGGTGTTTATGTCCTTCACAGGGTGAACTGCGACGTGAACGGCGAGTGTTCGCTGATGGATATCCCGCCAAAGGCTAGGAACGAGGTGTTGCTAGCGTCTGGGGCAGCAGCCGTTATCTTGGCGTCCGGTGCCGTTGTGGGGGTACTGGCCCGCTCCCCCCTGCTCCTCGACTACGCAGGGCTTGCTGCGTACCTGTACGGGCTCGTGTTTCTGCTCATAATACTACCTCACGCCACCCTGAAGGAGGTGACCCTCGTATATGGGTGGGGCCACGTTCTCGTCTTCGGGATAGCGGCTCTGGCGCTGAACGCCTTCCTCGCCCCCGCCGTCGATGTCGTGATCCTTGGGGTGTCGAGGTCGCTGCTGGCGAAGTACCCGGTGGTATGGCCCCTGTTTCCCGGGGTGTGGGACACGATCAGGTATTCGCTCGGGATCCTGCTCTCCTGGGGCGACATAGTTGCTACCGTAGCGACGGCGCACCTATTCACCTACCTGGCCAGGCGCCTCCTCTAAGCACTCAATTACTGGGTCAACGACCACGTACCTCCTAGAATCAATGAGGCCCTTGTCGGTGAGCCCGTACTCAGGCACCGTTGGGAGGGTCACGAACTCGAGCTGCATGAACGGCGCCTTCAGGGAGGAGCCCAGGGCGTCCTTAGCGACCTTATTCAGCCTCTCCAAGCCCTCCACCACAGTATCCAGGGGCTCGAGCGACATGAGCCCGGCGAACGGGAGGGGGAGGTCAGCTACTACCTTGCCGTTAAGTACCGCAGCGAAGCCCCCGCCCAAGCTCGCCAGGTGCTTGACAGCTACTAACATGTCGCCCGGGTTTGTGCCGACTACGACCACGTTATGGTGGTCGTGGGCGACGCTGGAGGCTATGGCGCCTCTCCTTAACCCGAAGCCCTTGACGAATGCTCTCCCGACTGACTTCGTGCCCCTGTGCCTGTCCACGACAGCTATGTGGGCGACCCCCCTCCCGGGGTCGGCCCTTAAGTAGCCCTCGGCCACCGGTAGCTCGGCTTCGAGGGCCTCAACAACGATCTGGTCGGGCACGACGCCCATGACCCTCGCCCTGACCCTCCCACAGCCCTCCGGCGCCCTAATGAGCAGGTCCTCCGGCGCCAGCTCCTCACTCACCCTGACAGTCCTTAGGACACGCTCCGGCACCTCAACCTCCTTAGGGGGTTCCCAGATGAGTCTGCCGTCGACGTAGACCGGCTCGCCGCCGAATATGACGGTCCTCACCCCGAAGCGCTCCAGGCTATCGAGGATGACGATGTCCGCCAGCCTCCCCGGCGCCACGGAGCCAAGGAGGTGGTCGAGGCGGAAGTGCCTAGCTATGTTTATGGTGGCGAGCTGTATTGCCCTAACAGGGTCCATCCCAAGCTCTACGGCCCTCCTCACGTTGTGGTCTATGTGCCCCTCCCTAACTATGTCGGCGGGGTGCTTGTCGTCCGTGCAGAACATGAATGAGGAGAGGTCCCTAAGCCCAGCCTCAAGAATACCCTTAACTATGGCGTCGAGGTTCCTCTCGCTAGTACCCTCCCTAATCATCACGGCGCAGCCACGCCTAACCCTCTCAAGCGCCTCCTCGAACGACACCGCCTCATGATCGTCCATCAGCCCAGCGGCGACGGCGGCGTCGAGGCCCCTCCCCCCAAGGCCGGCTAGGTGACCGTTAACGACCTTACCGAGCCTCAGGGCTTCAGCGACCTTAAGGAGGTACTCCTCCCTCCCGCTGAGGATGTTCTGCCAGTTAAGCTCCCCCAGCGACACGGCGTAGGGCCTCCTAAGTAGCTCTGCGACCTCCACCGGCCCCAGGTAAGCGCCGGAGGTCTCCAGCCCGGGAGCGGTGGGCACCCTCGAGGGAACCTCAACAAAGAACCTCAGCGGGACACCATCGGTGAGGGAGACGAGGACGTCGATGCCTTCAACACCCATGACGTTAGCGACCTCGTGCGGATCAATGAATAGGGTGGTCACACCCCTTGGCACGAGGGCCTCCGCCAGCCTCGGGGGTATGAGCATCGTGGACTCAACATGGACATGGGCATCCATCAGCCCCGGAACCACGTACTTGCCTCGCGCATCAACAACTACTTCGCCAGACGACGATCCCGGGGAAGCCAGGGCCGCTACCCTGTCCTTAAACACGAGGACGTCGGCATCAATCAACGACCCGGTGAAGACGTCCACGACCGTACCGCCCCTGATGATCAGGGTCGGCGGCACCTTACCCAAGGACGCGTCAATGACCTCACGGATACTGTCGTAACTCAAGGCCTTTGACCCACCGATCTGGTCTTATTAGGAAATTAATTGAGTCAGGTCCGCGCTCATAAAGGAATAATTAGGGCGATAGACATCAGCCCGCCTGAGGAGCTGGCCTAGTTGCCTCCACAACCCACCTTCCCGAAAGGAGCCTATAGATTGTTGCCATCACGACGACTCCGGCTACATCGCCCCAGGACCACACGCCGGGGAGCGAGGCCGAGCTCCTCCCGGGGTTCCATGAGAGGAGGTAGAGGTACATGTACCTCCTACCCGCTATCAACGAGATGGGGTAATTCACTGCGGCTGATGTGAGGAGGTATGCTACGAACGCCATCAACCCTGCCGCCACAGTCCTGCCCCCACCCGGAGTCAGGTAACCGAAACGGCTCGGCACCTTATCAAGCACAGTATAGGGTATGATGAAGATGATGTAGGCAACGTTCATCACAAGGGCAAGTACGCCAAGGACGATCACGAGTCCGCCGGCGTTAGTTGCCCAAGCAATGAACGGGCCAGCAACCATGACAGCGCTCATCGCCGCGGGGTAAATAACGATGTAGCTGAGACCAGCCATAAGCACCTCCTTAGCGGATAGGGATGGGTTCCGGGCGATGTGGGAGACAAGTAGCACGTATGCGGCGATAGAAAAGAAGTAAGAGGTTGACAGGGCAAAAACAGCTATCATCAGACCGGTTAAGGAGATTGGTTGATACATGAGTTGTTTCATGGCTGGGTCATCGAAGTATGGGAGGGCGTTGGATGAGGCCAGGGCGTAGGCGAGGAAAGCTAGTGTGTAAAGGATCTCTTTCCTTAGCAAGGCCTATCCCCTTATGCTGATCTCGGTGATGTCGTTATGCATTCCCCAATCCACCCTCACCGCCATGGTGACCCACTCGGGTAGCTCCGAACTCGTTGATACGTCAACTAACTTAACTATGCCGTTGGGTGCCTTGCTGCTATAAGACCCTCTCTCCCAGTGGATGCTGACGGTGTTTTCCTGTTTGTTTATTTCAACGTTCATGGAGGCACCTGTCAGGTAGTTTATTTGGTCGATCGCCCACCGCAGCCCATCATAGATATGCAGGGCTACCTCACCGTAATGGTTAACGGAGAGTATCATCCGTACTAGGAAGGGCACCTCCGGCAGACTGGGGAGCACGCCGGCCAGGTCAAAGTCCTTCTCTATGCTGTCCGCCGATGTTAGCGAGTACGTGGCGGGGAACTGAATAGTTACGTCGACGGCGTCGGGCGGCACCCCCTGGAGGTACTCGTAGGTGTTTCCTTCGTTTATGGGGGTGTTATCGTGTGTTGGTGCGCTGACACTGATTATGTAGTCGACGCTGGCTGACCCGAGGTAGAGGTCAGCTTTAGCGGGCTTCCTGCTGAAGCCTACGATGAGCGCCTGCTCCTTAGTGTATGTTGCGTCGTCGGAGAACGCGAGCTCTGAGTAGAGCCCGCCCATGGGGTAGTACGTTGTCTTGGCGTATGCGCTGCTCTGCACGCTATACGTCGATGTATCAACTATAGAACCGCCGCCTACCTCACTCTGACTCATTATCCTTGATGGCAGGGTAAGCGGCTCTATCATGCTAACCCATAGTGTCACGGCCTTAGTATCGCTGATGTCGCCCAAGGCCCTCACAGTCACGCTTAGCTTCCCTGCTGAGACTGGAACTATATGCTCCGCCATACTGTACCTGCTCACAAGTAGGTCACACTCTTTTGGAGTGGAGCCCTCCTCGAACGTTGCTGTGCAGGTGCTCAAGCCGTCTATGGAGATAGTCACCTTAATAGGGCCCTCCGTGCCTAGGTCGATCCCCTCCGGGGGTGATACAAGGAGCTTCAGCCTCTCTACCTTAAGCGGTTCGGGTGTGGCTACTGTGGACGGTAGCGGTAGGTTGAACACTTTGGTATCTGCCTTCTTACTCGGGGATATGGTGAACATTATTCTTGATGCCTGGGGCTCTGTCCCGCTCGCTGATTCCTGCCCGCTGAACGCCTGGATGTAGTACCTCGTGTGCCCCGAGTAGAGGGTCGTGTTGCTTACCTCCCACTTCAGGTACGCAACGCTTCTGGCGCTGACCCACCACCTCGTTGCTCCGGGGTTCACTAGCTTGATCTGCACGTCGAGGTATGGGCAGGTGGTGCCGTACGCTGACGCCGTTATAGGTAGCTTGATGATGTTTGCTCTGTCTGAGTAGAGGGTGAAATCGCCTGAGGCACTCACGCCGCAATCCGGGTTCTCCGCAGTGACCTCCAGAGACCCAGCTCCGTCTCTGGCCTGGTCCGGGACAGCGACTATGCCGAGGGTCACGGTGTACCACTTCACAGAGGTCAGATACGGGTCGATGACGTAGTACCTGAACGAGTACGTATCGCCCTCGCTGTCGAGGAGGATGCTTGACTGGATCATGTCCTCCGTCGGGAAGCCCCGTGCCTCCACGAGGTTATAGTCGTAGCCGCCCCCGCCCCCTCCTCCGTCCGGGACGGGCTCCTCCCAGAGAGGCTCCACGCTAGTTATTGGGTGACTTACGATGTACCTCATCATCTCATGAACGTCCCTGTCTCCGTACCCGGCCTTTCTCATGAGATCTGCGATCATCGGGGCCTCAGCCGTTAAGAACGGCGAGGCCAGGCCGGGGTAGTCGAGGTTGTTGAGCATCCTGAGCGACCCCATCTGATACCTCACAGCGCCGCCGACGAACGCGTATATGATCCCCTTGACCCCACCGCGCCCGCCGCTCACGGAGAGGGCGTAGGCAATAGATCCGCGGGCGAACTCGGGCACGTATTTCCTTATGTCAGCACTCACCGGGTATTCCCTGGGGAGCCTTACCTCGATAACAGTGCCCGCTTTGAATGTGCCGTTATACAGAATGTGTACATGCCCAAATACCTCGTCATATGCGCGGAAGGGTAGGGGGTGCCATGCCCGCCCGTCGAAGTAAGCGAAAACCACTTCATCAACTCCCCTACCGATAATGGACGGGAGGACATCACCAACCCTGAACCTGGCGACCCCGCCGCTGAGGTAGAGATAATAGTTCCCCCTCGCACCCCCTACCCCCAGCTTAGCCCTAACGTCATCTATTATGGCCAGCACGCGCTCCTCATTGACACTTTCTCCTTGCTCCGAGTTGTGGGTGCTACCCGCGCCAACGACCGGGAGAATTGCGATAACCGATGCCGTGATGAGAATAGCGAAGATGAGGCCCTCTCGCTTAAGGCGTGGTGCGGGGTTCAATGCAGTGGCACCGCATCCTCTTTGTAAGGGACAAAAAAAGTAACGGAATAACTGGAGGTGCGATTAGGTTGGGGCTGAATCTTGATATATCGACTCCAAAGATCTTCGGCGGTGAGTTAGCGTGGAGGCGTGGTTGGTGTTTGCTCTGCTCTGCCTGATAAGCTGGGGTGCCTGGGGTGTCGTGCTCAAGTTCGCTTACGCCTCGAGCAACTGGCTCCAGGTCTACTTCGTGTCGTCCCTCGCGTCCTTCACCCTGGCTCTGGCTGTTTTCGGGGTCAGTAGGGGCTCCCTCAGCATCGATAAGGGCCTCTACCTTGCCGCCCTGGCCGGGCTGTTAGGCGGTGCTGGGTACGTCTTCTTCGTTAAGGCCCTCGAGACCGGTAAGGCCTCGGTTGTGATACCCTTGACAGCGCTCTACCCGGCTGTGACGGCTGCTATGGCCGCGGTGCTCCTAAGGGAGAGGCCCAGCCCATATCAGGCGGCCGGCATAGTGCTGGCTATCATAGCCTCTGTGCTACTCTCGATATCCAGGTGAATCAGCCTTATTTCTTCCATAGGTAATCGTATCTAGGTAATCGTATTGAGATACGATAACTCAGTTCCGTTCATTGACAGAGATGTTGAGCTCTCAGTGCTGACCAAGGAGTACGAGAGGCCGGGGTTCAGCCTGGTGACAGTATACGGGCGCAGGAGGGTGGGCAAGACCAGGTTGCTGCGGGAGTTCCTTAGCAGGGTCGGCGGCCTTTATTACGTAGCGGCCGAGCTCAGCTACCCCATACTTGCCAGGGAGTTTGTTAGGGCCGTAGCAGACTACTTCGGGAGGTTGCCTAGGTCTGAGGACGTTGTGGACGCGCTCGTCGAGCTGGCCGAGTCATTTGAGAGGCCGGCGGTGGTGATCGATGAATTCCAGTACCTGGTTGAGGCCGACCCCTCTCTTCCCTCAAGGCTCCAGAGAGCTATAGATACGAGGCTCCACCGCACTAACCTCAAGCTGGTCCTGAGCGGGTCAGCGATCTCCTTCTTCGAGTATGAGCTCCTGGGGTATAGGGCACCCCTCCACGGAAGGAGGACAGCGAACATAAGGCTCAGGCCTATGAGGTTCCTCAACGCCCTAGGGTTCCTTGAGGAGATGAGTCCCGAGGAAGCGGTGAGGACGTATTCTGTCCTGGGCGGGACACCGGCCTACCTCAGCATTGCCTACGGTAAGGGAGGCCTGAGGGAGGTGCTTGAGGAGGCGCTGGCTCCGGGGTCGCCGCTAGTGGAGGAGGCCGAGTCTCTGCTCAGGCAGGAGCTGAGGGAGCCCAGGAGGTACATGGCTCTCCTCAGGTCCGTTGCGGAGGGGAGGGCGAGCCCCTACGAGGCAGCTGCCGCCGCAGGCATCGACTCCAGGTCCGTGCACAGGTACCTTGAGGTGCTTGAGGAGCTTGACATAGTTGCTGTGAGGAAGCCGCTCGGCTTCCGGAGGGGGGCTAGGGTGTTCTTCACAGACCACTACTTCCGCTTCTGGTTCAGGTACGTTCAGCCGATGAGGCACTTAATAGAGGTCGGGCGGGTGGAGGAGGTGATCGAGCACGTACTCCGAACAATAGACACCTACGTATCAAGGGCTTTCGAGGGGGTCGTGGAGGAGTCTCTGCCGGAGCTGTGGGCGGCCAGGGCGGTGCCGACTAAGCCCATACAGCACGGGCCCTGGTGGCATAGGGGCGAGGAAATAGATGTTGTCGTCAGGGAGCCAGGGGTATCAGCGACGTTCATAGAGGTCAGGTGGGCTGACGCCAGCACTCGAGAAGCTATTAAGGAGGCCGCCAGGCTCGAGGAGAAAGCGAGGAGGACGGGCCTGCAGGAGAGGCTGAATCATTTCGTGGTCATCTACAGGAGCATCGAGGACTCCGATGAGGCAGTTACGAAGGAGGGCGGGTACGTGCTGATTGACTTCGTTAGGTTGCTCCCAAGGCTTAAGGAGCTGGTTGGGGCAGTGGGCGGGCACGTCAGTGCGTGAAAAACCGTTAGATATTACCCGACTACAGGGTTGGTTACCTGGCCAACGAAGAGTATCGTGCCTGTGTCCCTGTCCCACAGGAGGTAAATGAAGGGCTTGTTGATGGTTAGGTAGACGTCGGCGGCCGGGAGGCCCAGGGTCATCACTATGACTGTGGCGGCCGATGCCTCAGTACCGTTCTCCGCCACCCTAATTGCTGCTGTGTGAATGACATCATCAACCCAGACACCCATAGGGGTCATGCGGCTGAAGTCGGCCTTATCCGGATCGAAGGCGGACGGCATGCCCATGTCCTCGAGGTACTGGTTAAGGTTCTCAG
The DNA here is from genome assembly GCA_026986435.1 of Desulfurococcales archaeon. Lineage (GTDB taxonomy): Archaea > Thermoproteota > Thermoprotei_A > Sulfolobales > NBVN01 > WAOK01. Next base: position 8,285 of record JALSOP010000023.1, read on the forward strand.
AGAGCCTGATCTCGAACTTCGGCATCGTAAGGTATATCTTGCCGTCGTAGACCGGGTGCTTGCGGAAGTACCTTAAAGACTCGCTGATCATCTCCGCATACCTCGAGGTCAGCGCCTCCCTGTCGTCGGGCATTATGATGATCATCGACACCGAGGTGTTCTCGTAAGGAAGCATGACGGCGACATAGCCATCGCCTTTAAAGTAACTGGCCCTTGTCTTAAGCCCCGACATACCTGGGGCATTAACGACGCCCTCTGGGGTGTGGAAGCTGATGATGGCCTGCTCATCGAACCTCTCCACCCACCTGGCCCGGAAGTAGATCACAGATACCAACACAGCCGCTACCTCGTCGGTGTCGGGCCTGCCCATGGCCTTCTTGATCATTCCGTTAGTCTTCTCGGAGACCCACGAGTTAACGCTATCCACTAGCTCATCGACGGTGCGGAAGTAGTGTACATCGGCCGAGTAGCAGCTGCTGACCCTACCAACGTACTCATCCCGGAACACGTACCCTTCCCTAAGCCAGACAGAGTTAGCTATCGCTAGGGAGGGCTCCCCCGAGCTGAGTGGGAGCTTCGACAGCAGCTCCTTATAGGCATTGCAGAGGTCGGCGTTCCTTATGTTCATGACATCCTCAATCTCCTCCCTCGTCTCCCCAGCCGCGCCCTCGTAGAGAAGGGTTAGGGCAACGTACACGTTGAACGGCGACGCAACTATGTTCTCGCCGGGGTGGCTCGAGAGAAGCCTACCGTATAGCTCGATAGTGAAGTTGTTCACCCTCCACACGAGCTCCGGCTCACTGAGCTCCTCAGCGTACACGACGCCGCCTGGAGGGGTCGGGGGATGCCCGGACCTGATCATCACTGCCGCGGCGGCAAGCGAGGCGATTATGACGGCGGCGACAGCTAGAATAGCGAGTGCCTGCCTCATGAGCTCACCGCATGAGCGTTGTCTAAGAGGTGTTTTAGTCTATCCAATAGAGAACCTGTCCCATACCATCGAAAAGGGCTGTCCCTAAGCGTAGCTTACCAGAGCATGTAAAGGGCCACGGCGAAGGTCATTGTAGCTATTATCGAGGGTAGCATGTACCTGTACTGGGGCATTATGGATTCACCGAAGTATTGGGCAGTGTACACAAGGCATAGGTGGGCGGGTGACCCGATGTAGGAGACTATTGACGAGACGTAGATGAGGGACACGTCCTTCAGTCCCAGATCAGTTATTGGGGCAAGTATGGGTATCGAGGTAACTATTCCGGTTAAGGGCGACCCCGTTAAGATCCCTATAGCCGCGGGGAGGGCGACCTCTAGCACCATCACGGGCAGACCGGAAGAGGAGGCGGCCGCAGCGATCGCCTCCGAGGCCCCAGACACTGTCATCACCTTCTGGAACAACATAATAGAGAACCCCGCAACAGCGAGACCCAAGGCCCTCCTACTGGCTAGGGATGACGCGATATCGCTGAGGGAGGGACTCGCTAGGGCGGCCAAGACAGCAGCTCCCAGAGCGACACCGAGAGGCATCGCTAAGTAGGTGAGGCCGTACCTCAAGGCTATCGCCGCCCCTAACGCCACAGCGAGCGGAGTCAAGGATCTCCAGATGCCCGCGCTACTCTCGGGCAGGACAGCCCCGCGTAGGTGGGGCCATAAGATAAGGGCGCCCACAGCGATCATGAAGGTAGCGACGGGGGCCTGCCTAGCCGCTAACTCACCGATGCCGTACCCGGTCAGCGCGGCCGTGGTTATGAGGACGTTGCTGAGCGGGTAGACGAGAAATATCGTGTGCCTGAACCAAACATTAGCGTAAATCATGACCGCAGTGCCGAGGCCGGCAACTGAGCCGATCACGGCCACCAGAGGGGCTGACATGAGGGCGCCGCCAGCGACGGGTATGAGGCCGAGGACAGCCGGGGTAAGGGCTATCGCCAGCAGGGGGCTCCTCAGCCTCCCAGCGAGGCCCTCACCAAGCTCTTTAGCTAGCCCTGTTCTGTCGTAGAGGTCGGCGAAGACCGCCACGGCGTAGGACATGCTGACGAGGAACCAAGTCCTTGGGTCAGTGACGGTTGCTTCGAGGGAGTTGAGTGCGGCGGCCGGGCCTGATACCGCCAGAAGGACAGCCGATGCGGTGAGCAGGGCAACGCTTATGTGAGCTCTCAGCCTAAGCAAGGCCACGACAACGGCGAAGGCGGCGACGACGGCGGCGAGCACGCCGATCCCTACCTAGAGGCAGGAGTGGGTATTTAGGCGATCGCCCGAACCTAGCACCCTGCCTAACCAGAGTCTTCCATAACGACCGACCAGATGTTCAATGCTTTTTGCGGGTTTAGTCATCTAGTTATCGGGATCCTCTCCTTTAATTCTTTTACTGAATCAAATGCGTCGTCATCGGATACAAGCACACCATCAAGCATTATTGCTGCGGTTGCTATTAGGCTGTCAAAATAGCTTAGACCGTATCTCTCCATGATGTCTGAGTGGAGCAGCAGCGCGTCGGTGCCTATGATGCCCACCTCACGCACGCCGTACTGAATGAATATGCTCTTCAAGCTACTCAACGCCCTCCTTACCTGCTTAGGACTCCTACCCCTAGACCTAGGGACTATCTCAAATTCTAGTAAGGCGACGTCGGGGATGAATAGCTTGCCTTGTAGTTGTTTCAATGCCTTTATGGCGAATGAGTGCCTCGGATCCCTCGGATTCATGAGGAATAGTAGTTCGGTGTCAGCGACCGGCATGCTTCCTCAGCCACTCATACGCTCTTTTTTCATCTTCCTCTTCATTATAAGGTTCGCCAATAACCTCCTCCAGCACCTTGAATGGGTCCTTAGGCAGTGGCTCGATGATTATCTTCTCATCAACTACCCTCATAATAACTAGGGAACCCTCACTCAGGTTAATCTTCTCTCGAATCCCCTTAGGGATAATGATAGAGTACCTCTTACCAACCCTTACTACGGCAGACATTTCCCATACCAAAGCAGATACATAACATAATGAGTGTATAAATCTCGCATGCCTCAGATATTTCGCTCATCTTACGAAAACAGATGAACTATCCGATAGTGACTAACGCGACAGTGCAATTAATACTTCATTAGTCTTGTTATTGAGGACGAGGAGAAAGATTGAGAATAAAACTCGTCATCAACAATGCCGCGGTAGTGGCTGCGGCCCCAGCCGCTGGCGCTCTCCTTTACTCGCACCACAGCTCCACCTATAAAGGGTGGGGTCCCAGCTATGTCGCCGTTAGGGGCCAGGCTATTGATTTCGTATGAGGACGCCCTTATTGAGGACTCTGCCATTAAGGTCGGGGAGATACTGGAGGCGCATGAGAAACCTACGGGCTAGCGGGATAGGCGTAGGTTACGTGAGCATAGACCCGGATGAGGCGGCGGTATTTACTGTCTCGCTCAATGAGTACTGAAATAATTCATTAGGGATGCTGGCCGAGGTTTCTCGGGTGCGTGTTCTGAGGCTTGCCATACCTTCCTCCCCGAGTAGGTCGGTGGTCCTCTCAGCGATCTATAGGGAGTTGCTCGCTGACGGTGTCCCGGCTGAGGTTCACATAATAAGTGACAGCGGCTCAGAAGCGTTTCGGACAGTACGGGATGTTTTCTCCAGACTTGAGTGGTCAGATACGGAGGTCACACTTCATGAGGTCTCCGGCGTGAGTGGGTGGTTCACCGCCCTCGATGGACTCGATGTGGACGTGGTGGATGTGACGCCTGGGAGGAAGGTGCACGCGCTGACCCTCTACGCGCAGGCGGTGGGGTCGGGTGCTAGGGTGAGGTACTCCTACTTAATCGATGAGAGGAGGTTCGGGTATATGTACCCGGGGTATGCCCCACCTCACGCGGTCAGGCTCCTCGAGATCCACCCGGGGCTGAGGGAGCTCGGCTACGGCGTACCCGAGGTGCTCGAGCCGGGGTCGTGGGAGGGCGACGTCACGGCCAGGGAGATCCATGCGTTAATCAACACGGCACGAACCAGGTGGAGCGAGCTCAGGCTTGCGGCGAGGGGCGTTAACCTGAGGATAGATGCATCGAAGGAACCGCTCGAGGTAATTCAGGCGGACGGCCCGGGAGCCGGGGCATGCCTGAGCTATGCTTCGGCCCCAGCCAATATATGGGATGCTGTGGGTGAGGTAAGGGCCTGTGCACGGAGGAGGTGTGCGGTCGCCCTAGACACGAGCGCCCTGATGGCGGGGATGAACGAGTTCCTTGCTAGGGTAGTGCCTGGCTACGGATCCCTCGTGCGGCACCTAGGGCCGGTCATGGGGGAGGTGATGGATTTCCTGGAGATGAAGCACTCCTGGGAGGGGATAGGGAGGAAGCTCGCCTACCTCGACGCCCTAGCGGCCGGCGACGCCGTGGCCCCGGGGAGAGCGAGGGCGTGGGGGAAGGGTGATAAGGAGATAATTGCTGCGCTAAACGATGTGATAGCCTCGCACGCGTGCACGTGCTTCATAACGGCTGACAGGAACCTGGCAGATGCTTTGAGGGCTAGGGGTAACGTTAAGGTAATCCTCCTAAAGCACTCGAGGGACCCGAACCTGATAGAGGAGTCGCTCATCAGGCTCGTTCGGTGCACGGCCCTCGCAGGTAAGGCATCCATCGGCGTCGGCCGCCTGAGGATGAAGCTTGGTGGGGCATCGTTGATCGGGGGCGAGGTCAGGGTGCAGGCCTCGATGAAATCGTACGGGAGGCTGGCGGCCCTCGTCACAGCACTTGTTAGGGCGTCACTGTCGAAGAATGCTCAATAAGATCTGTGTACGCTGTTCAAGGAATCATCCGCTAGCTCATGCCGACGTAAACAACTCTTATTAAGGGCCTGTCGTCAACGGATAACCGTGAGGTGCTAATGATGCGCCAATGGATATAAGGGGTCTGAGGGCCCCTCAGGACGTATCCCAAATCCCGACTTCTTGGTACAACATAGTCCCGGACCTCCCGGAGCAGTTGCCCCCAATGCTTAAGCCTAACGGTGAGGAAGTAAGGCCCGAGGACCTGGAGCCGATTTTCGCTAAGGAGCTGATAAGGCAGGAGTTCAGCAGGGAGGAGTACATAGGGATACCGAGCAAGCTTAGGGAGACGTACGCACGCCTCGGCAGGCCCACACCCCTCATAAGGGCTAGGAGGCTTGAGGAACTCTTGGACACGCCGGCAAGAATATACTACAAGTACGAGGGGGTGATGCCGACAGGGAGCCACAAGATAAACACGGCCGCGGCGCAGGCATACTACAACGCACTAGAGGGTGTTAAGAGGCTCACGACCGAGACCGGGGCCGGTCAGTGGGGGTCGGCCCTGGCCCTCGGCGGGGCGCTCTACGGCCTGAAGGTAAGGGTTTACATGGTGAGGGTCAGCTACGAGCAGAAGCCCTACAGGAAAGTCATGATGCAGGTCTACGGAGCTGAGGTCATCCCGAGCCCCTCAGAACTAACTCAGTCCGGTAGAGCGGTCCTAAGGGAGGACCCGGACTCCCCCGGCAGTCTAGGGATAGCTATCAGCGAGGCGGTCGAGGACGCCGCAACACACGAGGACACGAAGTACTCCCTCGGCTCCGTCCTGAACCACGTTCTCCTCCACCAGACAGTGATAGGGCAGGAGGCCATGAAGCAGATGAAGGAGCTCGGGGACTACCCCGACGTGGTAATCGGTGCCGTGGGGGGCGGGAGCAACTTCGCCGGGCTGACATACCCCTTCATAAGAGAGGTGCTGAGGGGTAGGGAGAGCACGGAGTTCATCGCGGTCGAACCAACAGCCGCCCCCACGATGACGAGGGGCGAGATAAGGTACGACCACGGAGATTCAGCAGGTCTCACGCCACTCATATACATGTACACGCTGGGCCACAAATTCGTGCCCCCACCGATCCACGCTGGCGGGCTAAGGTACCACGGCCTAGCCCCCACCCTGACGATACTGGTAAAGCACGGCATAGTGAAGGCGGTGGCGTACCCCCAGACAGAGGTGTTCAAGGCTGCCACCTACTTCGCGAGGGCGGAGGGAATAATACCGGCGCCGGAGTCAGCCCACGCCGTGAAGGCGGCGATCGATACGGCGCTGAGGGCCAAGGAGGAGGGGAGGAGCACCACCATACTCTTCAACCTCTCCGGCCACGGCCTCCTAGACCTGAAGGGCTACGACGACTACCTGGCAGGGAAGCTGGTCGACGCCGAGCCGGGGTGAGGGGCTTGAGAAGGAGGCCCCGCATAACCCTCCTCGCCCCAGACGAGGTGCTGCCCCACGAGAAAACAGACGCCGGCAGGGTGAAGGCACTGATCCGTGACATACTCGCCGCCGGAGCCGTAATAAGGCCAGTGATAGTCGATGCCGAGACAATGCTGCTGGTCGACGGGCATCACAGGCTCGCAGCCCTGAAGCTTCTGGGCGCTAGGGCTATACCCGCCGTCATAATAGACTACCCCGTCGACGTGGAGAAGGTCATCATTCGTAGGCCGGAGGCGCTCGGCCTGCCCAGGGGGCAGGAACCGGTTTTTAAGGGCTATGACTTAATAGGGCTGAGGAGAATGATATCCTCCTTGCCTGACCTCCTCCCACCCAGGACAACGTACCATATCACGTGGGCCAAGCGTGTCGTCAGGCCCTATAGAGTTGAGAGGCTTCTGTGAGGCCCAACGCCTGTCGAACACCGGATGGGGCCAGGCCTTAATAGGGCTCCCCGCCACCCAAGCTAGTGCCTTCGCGGGGTGGTCGCTACGGCCGGTGATCGGGTATGCGGTGGCCAGAGATCCCTCCAGCGGCTAGGAGGTACATCATATACCACACAATCATCTCGCCATTCCTCATAACGTGGTTCATGCTCCCTCTCTACTCTATTCATAACAGGGTACGGCGTCCTCGACGTAGGCGTAATATTCACGGCAGTGAACATCGCCGCAGTGCCCGCCGCCTTAATGGAGTACCTCTTTCGGTCCTACTCATGAGGGCATACAGCGACATCGGCAGGAGTTATAACGAACTCGCCTGGCCCGAGCTGGGGGTCTGGGCAATCAGCCCTCATCACGCCTAGGACGTAGTACCTTACTCTATCAGAGAAGGGTGTTCTGGAGGCCCTCGCCCTTAGCTTGCTGAGTTCCCGCCTTATCTCGGGGCAGGTGAGGGTCGACCACTTAGCTTCCGCAACGAGTATGTCATCCCCAGCGTTCTCCGCCACCACATCAATCTCCTCGCCCTTATGCCACCATCTACCGACCCGGACAGGTACGTACCTAACCCCCTCCCTATTCAGGGCCTTATGCAGTGTTCTGGCAAGGAACTCCTCCCACGCTAGGGGGGCCAGTGATGCCTCGAAGTCCTTTCTCACGAACCCGATAACTTCCTCAACTTCGCCGACCTCTATGCCTGTCCTCAGCCTCGGGACGTACCGGAACCAGAACCTGAGGAAGGGGTCGGCTATTACGTACCTGTACCTCCCTGCACCCATGAACGGCCTCTCCTTGGACACCACGCCGAGGGAGGTGAGGACACTTAGGTACTTAGGGAGGGAGTTAGCTGGTACGCCTGACCGATTGGCTATCCTCCCCAGCGTGGTCTCCCCCTGGGCGATCGCCTCGAGCACGCTGAAGTACCTGCTCACCTCCCTCAGCTCCTCACGCAGCAGGTGCTTGGCCTCATCCAGGAACCTGGCTCCCGGACTGAGCACCAGGTCAGCGACGTTCTCCCAGAGGCCTCTCTCAGGGCTCAGGTTGGCCAGGTACCCCGGCACGGAGCCGAACACGCCGTAGAGCCGGATCACGTCCTCCGGGGCCCAGCCGGGGGCAAAGCAGGCCACGTACTTAGGGCTCATTGGGCGCACTTCCCTCACACCTGTAGCCCTCCCGTATAGGGGCCTCCTACCGCCCATGAGGCCCTCGGTGAAGGACACGGCGCTCCCCATGAGGAGGAGGAAGGCTTTAGTTCTGCTGAGTTTCTGGTCCCAGATCGCCTGAATGGTTGAGGGCAGTCCTGGAGTGGCTGATACTGCGTACTGGAACTCATCGATTATCAGGCCCAGCCTATCCTTCACGGCCTCCCTCGCTAGGTAGGTGAGAACCTGCCTCCAGCTAGTGAACGGTCTCTCGGCCAGTAACTCATCCCCCAGCCCCTCAGCCATGACCCTGCTCAGCCTCTCCAGCATGGATTTCTCAGACTCCTCTTCGGCGACGAAGTAGATCGCCCTAGGTTTCCTCCTCCGCATCCACTCGGCGATGAGAGCTGTCTTACCGACTCTCCTTCTCCCGTAAATGATGATCAGCTCTGCCTTATCGGAGTCCCATAACCTGTCAAGCCATGCTATCTCCTCGCCTCTATCAATGAATATACCCAAGAGTATAATACCCTAGAGTATATACTCTAGAGTCTAAAATGCTTGTCGCCCAGAGCCCTAGGGCCGCGTGCGAGCTCGGTCGGTGAGGGCCCCCTCTTAGGCCCCTTACCGAGGACTAGGTAGAAGTCTTCGTCCTTGCTGATGATGTCTACGTCACTCACGAGGGCCCAGAGGACCGAAGCTATGTGGGCTATGCTTCGGAAGTTCACGCCAACCTCCACAGCCTCCATGTCTCTCAGCCTGAGCAGTACCCTCGTGTACGTCCCCGTGATGGGGTCGTATCTCAGGTGGTACGAGAGGGAGGGGTTCCTCGGATCCCTCCTCTCCATGAGCATGTCCTTGAACCCTACGCGGAAGATGTAATCCACCCTGTCGATTTCCTCAATGATCACGACCCCCTCACCCCTGAGTGCCTCAGCGGCGGATGAGAGGAGCCTGATGAACGACCACTCATCGAAGTGCGCGATTATCGCCCCGTACATGAGGACTATCTCGAAGCGCCCCAGCTCGTGTGCCCTTAAAGCGTCGTGCACCCTCACCTCGGCGTCAACGCCCTCTTCCCTCGCGAATTTCTTCGCATCCTTTAGGGCGTCCTCCCTCAAGTCAATCATTAAGAGCTCGGCGCTCCTCCCGCCCTCCTTCAGCACCTTCGCCAGCGCTACCCCTCCTATCCCCCTGCCAGCTCCTACGTCGAGTACCCTCACCTTATCGGGGAGTGCTTTGAGCCAGTCATGCCTCATGAGCGACCTAAACGCCTTTATGGCTTCCTCGTACCTCTTTCTCCCCCTCCCGCTCCACGGGTCATCGCCCCAGTCAGCTATCTCGTATGCCTTGCTCAGCGTCTCACTCCCCAAGCCGGGCACCGAGTAAGTCGTTCGGCAGATCGAAAAACGCTTGCTCCTTTATGCCCGCCTGAGGAGGTGCCCGACCTGGGCGAGGTTAAGGCTCCATATGCGGCACGTCCCCTCCATGCTCACCATGCACGGCCCGTACGGGGTGTCGGGGGTGCATGCCTTCATGAAGAGCGGGCAGTCCATGGGCTTAGCCATCCCGAGCACGACCTCATGGCACCTGCACCCAGGGAGTATCTCGCCCTCCACGTCATCAGGCGGGTCCTTGATCCCGTACTCCCTTGCCGCGTCGTGGGCGGCGTACCTCTCCCTCAGCCTCGCACCCGATGAGGGCACTACGCCGATACCCCTCCAGTAGGCGTCGAAGGGCTCGAAGACCTCCCTCATAACCCTCTTAGCGGCCGGGTTCCCCTCTGGCCTCACGACCCTCCTGTACTCGTTTATGAGTGCCGGCCTCCGCCTCACCAGCATCTCGAGTATGGCGTCGATAGCTATCAGCACATCAACCGCCTCGAAACCCGCCACCACCGTCGGGACCCCGTAGTCCCTCGGGAGGAAGGACCAGGCATCGGAACCTATCACGGCCGATACGTGGCCGGGGGCGATGACACCGTCTATCCTCGCCCCCTCAACCCTCTCGAGGAGGTGCACGACTATCGGTGGTGTGTACCTGTGCGCTGAGAGAACCCTCAAGTTAGGCGGGAGGGCGCCCGACGCTATCGGGGAGGCCGTTGAGGGCATTGTCGTCTCGAAGCCCACGGCGAAGAACACTGACTCCTTCCCCTCTGCCCTGGCCCGCCTAACCGCGTCAAGGAATGAGTAGACGACGGCGACGTCACCCCCCTCCGCCGCGGCGGCCTCCAGGGTCCTGGGCGCAGTGCCGGCCCTGCCGGGGAGCTTGTAGGCGTCGCCGAACGTGTACACCCTGACCCCGTCGAGGGCGAGGTGTATGGCCTCGTTCACGTAGTAGGCGGGTGTGACGCATACCGGGCACCCCGGCCCGGCGACTAGCTCGATGTTCTCGGGCATCAGGGACCTTATGCCGTAGTGCGTTATCGTCCACTCGTGCGTCCCGCAGAAGTCCATTATCCTTACGTCCCCTAGTGAGGACGCCTTCACCCTTATCCTCTCAAGGACCTTGGCCGCCACACGTGAGGAGGATCGGCGGAACTTCGTGAGCGGGTCATCAGCACTCGATCTTTGTTCCCGGATCAAGCACCTCACCCGCCCCTACCCTGCAGCCGGAGCCTACTGAGGAACCCACCTTGTAGTATGTCCTCCTCCGCCTGTGCTCGGCTATGGCCCTTATCCCAGCCGCCTCCGGGTCCGAGACGTATGTCCTAGTAACGACGTTGGCCTCCACGACGGCGCCGTCACCGATTACGGAGTGGCCGAGGAACGCGCCCTTACCGACGGTGGCCCTCTCACCGATAATGCTCCACACCGCCTCGGCATAGGCACCGAAAACGGCCCCGCCCCCTATCCCTGTGTAGCGCCTGACGAGGGAGTGAGCCCCCACAGTGGCACCCGTCCCTATGTATGCGGGGCCCTTGATCACTGCGTAGTGGTCTATGAAGGCCCCGTCCTCAATTATGACCGGCCCCTCTATCACGGCCGTCGGCGCTATCTCGGCGCTCGAGGAGATCCTCGAGTCAT
>JALSOP010000024.1 GCA_026986435.1 Desulfurococcales archaeon
TCAGTAACGAAGTCGGCGCTCAGGACGTAGTACCCTGCTCCACTCAGTCCCTCAGCGACCTCGTCCAGCCTTTTTGACGAGGCGGTTAACCCGCCCCACCTAAGTAGCTCGTTCCTGGAATAGCACTTACTCAGGTACCGGATCAGGCCCTCCTTGTATTTAGATTTCTGCCTGCTGCTCAGGTAATGATCTCTTGACTCACTTAGCCCGCTCAGGACGTTCCTCGTGAAATCAATCGTGGCCTGGAGGAGCGGGTTACCCGGCCAGCAACTCATCACTCATACCTCTTCTTCCTCTTGTAGAACGCTGTCCCGAGCTTCTTCAGCTCAATAGCCGCCTCCATGAACCCCTCCTCGCCCCTTACCCCAGCATCAAGCAACCGCAGAAGCTCCCTAGCTATCCCTTTCACACCGCCGTCTCCGGGGCAACCTATCATCCCTAGCCTTGTCATGAGTGAGAGAAGGAGAGCCGATGCAGACACATAGGCCTCCTCTTTTAGATCGTTTTTTAGATCGTTCTTTAGGCGCCTATCGAGACTTTCATTGCCCGTCTTAACCTTATTGTCCCCGCATTTTGAAGCCGTGAGTAGTGCAACTAGGTTCTCGAAGAGGTCTCTCTTATCTTTGCTATCGATCTTGGATAAATAGAACGTTATCGCTGGCACTACACCGCTGTCCATAGCTATTGCCGGAAAGTTGCTGAGCCTCGTAGCTAGGGAGTCTGCGTCCACGCTCTCGAGACCGCCTTCCCTGAAGACCTGCTCGATGACGCTGTGGAAGTCCAGCATGAGCTTGACCGCCTCGCGCACGTACGGATTAGCGGGCATCCAAATCACCTGAGGAAGAGCTTGACCAGGCCCTTGCCCACTGACTCCTTACCACCCAAGACCGCTGTGAACTCCTCGCTCAGAACGCCCTCCAGCCTCTCCACAGCGTCATGCACTCCCTCATAGCAGAACTCGTTCCTCCAGCCCGTATCCACAACAGCCCCGACGAAGACGGCGTCCGGGGGCACGTACTCCTCCGACCACGGACCAGCAGTAACGACTTTCTTCTCGTAGTCCAGCCTCACCCTCCAGTACCTAATCACGCTCCTGTTGATCACCTGAACTGCTTCATTGTCAGGCAGGACGAGGAGCCTGTTTGGTAACTCACCTGCTAAACCACCTAATCCGTTGACTACTTCCTCTAGGGACCCTAACTTATCGGGAGCATCAGTATTGACGTCTTCGTAGTTTTTGTCAAATACACTCACACCGACCTTTTTATCCTCCCTACCATTCTTTATAAAGAATACGGGCAGAAACCTGGGCTCATTGAAAGCCTTTTCAGCTTTTTCCGCCCTGCCTCCTCTCAGGTTGATTACGATATCGATTAACCGTCTCATGAGGTATTCCGAGGTCACGTAGACCCAGCCGTGGGTTCTGCTGGGTGCGGGGACTGCAAAGAGTAGGAGGTCTAGGATGGATAGTGCGGAGGCCCCCTTATCACCTGATTCGCCTCCGAAGAGGCAGCAACAGGTTGGGCACTCTCTTTTGTCGTCGCAACTGCTTTCATCTCTCTCTTTGCAGGAGCACAGCAGTTTACTGCCGTTTCTTGTTTCGGTGATGCAATCGCTAACGACTCCGCACCGCCTTTTCAGCGCTCCTTTTATGCTTGATGCGGGCATTATGGGGTAGCCCATTGAGTCCCTGGCGATGGGTAGGTCTACGGCCCCTGGTGCTCTGCCTATGCCGAAGTGGGTGGGTGTTAATGTCCTAGCTATTAACAATCTCATGCTAACCAATAAGAATGCACCATCTATATTCTCCTCAATAAATAATTAAACTGTTTATGTAATGGCTTCTTAGCTCATGATAGAAAAACTTATATATTTAACCTTGACCGCGGCCCTGCCGCAGGATGAATTCCTTCATCCCAGAGATCAGGACAAAAATAAAAACGGGTTACTCACGTCTATTCCCTGCTCGCCCGGACTAGCCAGAGGACCATGGACACTGTTACTGCCAGAATTATGGCTGAAACGGCCCACGGCTCCGGTACTGGTTGGGGTGCTTGGGTCGGGTCGCTGGCGGCGGCTATTGTTAGGTTGTATGTGCCTGTTGAGGGGAGCTCTATCCTGTACTCCCATACATACTTCATTGTCCATTTCTCGTAGTTCCCCACGTTGTAGATGTTCTGGTACCCTGCGGATGTCTGGTTAACTGATACAGCTAGGGTGACGTCCCTCCCGGCCCTTGCTGATGGGTTGCTGACCTCCACGTATGGGGTGGTGGGGCCGTATGGTGTGCTTATGCTTACGTCGTCCCCTAGTAGCAGGTCCTCCACGTCCGGGGATGCTGAGAACCTTATGTAGAGGTTGGCTGGGAGGGGGCCGCCGAGTTCCTGGATCTTGGTGGCGTTTATGCTGTACTCGGCCACCACGCCCTCGTAGCCCGGGCATGCCCTTATGGTCTTCTCTATCACGCCGTCGGGGGAGGTAAGGGTGGCGTAGGCGCAGCCCCTCGCGTCAGTACCGTAAGCTTTGATTGTGTAGGTGTCGCCTGAGTAGTCCTTGCTTAGGGCGTCGAGCCACTTGTCATCGAATAGGCCCACGTGGGCTGTTGAGCCGTTCCAGTAGTCGGGGCGGCAGCAGTCCCCGGTGTAGTAGTCCATGGTCGGCCCAACTACTTGGTAGGGCACGCCGTCCGGGCCGACGGCGAAGGCCCACGGGACAGTGCCCCCTACGGGGTCTATGACGGCCATGAAGCGGTCGCTCGTGAGCACGACCTCGTCGACGCCGTCCCAGTCAATGTCCTCGAGCCTTGCCCCGGTGGAGGGGCTCGCTAGCCAGTTAGCCGCCTCTATGAGGACGTTGGTGTAGCGTAGCCTCTGAGCGAAGGCCATCTCCCAGCCGGAGACGTCCTGGAGGCCGTCGCCGTCCCAGTCGGCGTCGTCGTGCCAGGCGGTCTCGTAAGCCATCGCCCAGAGCGTTAGCATGGCTAGGTCGCGGAAGTGGTTGCTCGGCGCGTTGCGGAGGGCTGTGTAGAGGTCCCCTAACACGGTCCCGGATGTCCACACATCCCCAACGCTCTTAACGTTCTCTGCCAGGGCAGGGCTTGAGTCAGGGCCGAGGGAGGAGTAGGCCTCCTCGGAGCTGGTGCCCCAGTACCACCCGTCGTAGGCCCTCCTGTAGTCGTAGGGGTAGTCCTGGACCCAGTCCTTGATGTACTGGTAGGTGTCGTACCCGCAGTAGTAGCCGTCGTCGTACGTCCAGTCACCTGCCTCAAGCCAGGAGACCACGTCACCGAGCCTAACGACCTGGATCCATGGGTGCTGGGCAACCCACCTAATGGTTGCCTCATACCTCTCTGGGTTGCCGGCGTCCCAACCAGCCACCCCCGCCGCCTTCTCCCAGTCGTCTGCGTAGATCAGGACGTGGTGCTGGTCACCGTTCTTCGCGAACCAGGCCCACTCCCTCCTAAGGTTTATGTCAGCCCCGCCGTCGGTGTTGCTTAGGACGTACTGCTGCATGTTCCAGTCGATGAAGAATACCCAGAGGTTAGCGCCTCCCGTGTAAGTGGTGTTGTATCGGTGGGGCTTCCAGTGGTTCCCGTCCCCGTCCCAGTCGTCATGGTGGGTGTTCCCGTCAAGGATAACTGCCTTAATCCCGGCCGATGCCAGGGTCCCAGCTATCCCTGTCCTGTTGTCGTCCCACGTCCTCTCTGGAATCCACGCAATCACTGGCGTAACGCCGAAGGTCCTGTTGAGCATGCCTGAGTAATACTCGATGGAGGGCCTGTTGATGTCGTCGGGGAAGTAGGCGGTTATGTACTCGGCCCACACACCCCCGATCAGCTCGACTACCCCGGCGTCCGTGAGGTTCTTTACGTAGTCGATGAACTCCGGCTGCCACCAGAGGAACGATGATAGGAGGGTACCGCTCATGTGTATGGTCACAGGTATGGGTCTGTTGGCTAGGTCGCTGACGTTCTCATGTATCTTCAGTATGTACCAGTAGGAGTTTGTGGAGTTGGGGTCATTGAGGGCCCTGTTATCGGTTAGTGCCTGGTTACCGTGGTGGACGAACGCGACCTTCGCCGTGCCGACGTTGTCCGTCGAGAATATCGGGGGTGAGTCCCAGGTGTCGTCGCTGAAGTCGTCGTTGTGTATGACGTCCCCTAACCACTTATTGCCTGATGAATCCGTCCAGGTCGTGACTACCCTGTACCATACCTGCGTGTTCTGTGACCATCCGTAGTTGCTGAGTACGTCGCTCGAGACCCATAGCTCTATGAAGTCCCACTGGGAAGTGAAAGCGACCTTGACCTGGCCGCTTGACTGGTCCGCTACCGTGTTCCAGTTATAGTCCATCACCTTATAGTTCCCTGTGTCGTACACGCATATCACGAGAACCCACTGGTAGTTGTCGCTGGGTATGTAGACCCCGTTGCCGTTGGGGTCCTTTATGAAGTCAGGCAACCACCCCTGATAACCAGGGGCGTTGGACCAACCGATGAGGATGTAGAGGTCCAGGGCATCCGACACGTCCGTGCCCGAAGCGACCTCCGCCCCGTAAGCGAGGTCGAGGAGGTCCACCCTCCAGTAACCGCCGTCGGGGCCGGCGGCGTAGTACGCAGCGACCAGGTCCCTGCTGTCCTCGTAGAAAGAGGTGTACTTGACGTCATCATCAAGGTCGTCCAGGGCGTCGACTGACTCATAGCTCCACTCATAGCCCGAGCCGTCGATGCCCAGGTATGACTGGGCGGCCGGCGTGAGCGATTTATTAGTAACTGTTAATGCAGGGATCAGTAAGACGGCAACAACGAGCAATACTAGTGCCCTCTTAAGCAAATGCTCACCCAATGATCAGTTGTGTGGGAGATTAAGAAGCGGTTAAGGGGCCACGACCTCGGCAGCCGCCCTCAGCATTTCTTCGTAGAGCCGGTGATAGAGGCCTCCCCTCCTCATTAGCTCGTCGTGGGTACCCTCCTCCACGACCCTCCCGCCCTCTATCACTATCACGCGGTCGGCCTCCCTAGCAGTGTTGAGGCGGTGCGCTATCACTATCCCTGTCCTGCCCTTGAGGAGCTTCCTCATGGCGTTCCTTATCATTGCCTCAGTCGCTGGGTCGACGCTCGAGAGGGCCTCGTCCAGGATCACG
>JALSOP010000025.1 GCA_026986435.1 Desulfurococcales archaeon
GTAGGTAGCGTCTGGAGAAGGTCGTCGTTAGCGCGGAGACGACTTCGTTCGAGGTCATGCCCTCTATCCATACGGCCACCTTCCCGGAGGTCAGCGCCGTCAAGAGTTGCCCAAGACTCCCTTACGGGGAGGGCTTTATGTCTCCGCCCCCTCCCCCGGGATCTTTACCTTCACTATCGTTGATACCCCGAGCTTGAGGAGCATCCCGTCCTTTAGCTCGATCCTCTCTCCCGGCTTTATCCTTACGAACTCCTCCTTGGCTGGGTCGTAGTAGTAGGTGCCGTTGGTTGAGTTCATGTCATAAATGTAGTACTTGCCCTCTTCCTTAACGATCTTCGCGTGGAAGTAGCTCATGTAGGGGTCGGGTATGGTGACCACGTTCTCCGGGCCTCTCCCTATCGATATGGCGCTGAATAGGTCGGTGAGGAGCTCCATCTCCCTCCCCTTAAGGGCTGGGTCACTTGATTGAACTATTATGAGGGACGGCCTTTTGGGCTGTTTCCTCACCTCCTCGCCTCCCACATCCCTGTCCTCGGCCGAGACTATGTCCTCCCGAGCGTAGCCACAGTTAGGGCAGACCTTGATGTCGTCCGGGATCGGGCCGTAGCCACACCTGGGGCACTTCCATGGCATGAGAAATCATTCCCCCAACTTACCACTTAGTGTCTTTGTCTTAATAGAGGTTAGTGTCTTGGTGTCACCCACCGAACCAGCAGTCACTGCGGCGGCTATCGTCTTCTTGAGGGCTGCGTCACCGACGTAGGCGAGGGTGGTCTTGGCTGCTTCTAGGTTACCGCTTAGGAGGCCCGCCACAGCCATCGCCTCATTGCTTATCTCCGGCCTCGAACCCTCCCTAACCAAGCGGAGGTTGTCGGTGAACTCGACCGTGACAGATCCGACCGCCAGGACCGTGCCCTCTCCCTCAACCCTGACCTCAGCGACCCTGGCCTTGCCCACGACGAACTGAGGGTGCACCACAACCTTGCCGTACACCCTTATGGGGGAGCCCTCAACTATGTCCCCCAGCTCCACTACGACGCCATTACTGAGTACCTTCCTCACCCGCCCGTAGACCTCGACCTTGTTCCTCGGGTCCGTCGTTACCCTCAGCACAGCGTCCCTCACCACGACAGAGGACGCCTCCTGGGCGTAGCGGCTCATGAGGTCCGGGATCTTCTCAGGGTCAGTGACGTGCTCTAGCACGCCTCTGGCGTACTCCAGCATCAGGGCTAGCAGGGACTCGTTATAGTCCTCTCCGAGGCCGATGATCATGAGCTCTATCCCCAGCGCCTTGAGCTCCTTAGCTATCTCTATATACCTACTCCGGTCGGTCACATCCGTGGGCTGGCCGTCTGTGAGAAGGAAGAGCCTCCTAGGAGACTCCTGGGCGCCGACTCTCTTGAACTCCCTTATGGCCTTAATGAGGGCTGCGTACATAGCTGTCGATCCCTCGGCCTTGACGGTGAGTATGGCATGCTTGAGGGAGTCAATGCATGCTTGGTCACCTACCTGGCACGCCCCGACCCTCTCCACCTTGCTCGAGAAGGTGTAGACGGCGACGTAGGACCCTTCAGGCAGTGAGTCGATCACCCCTAATGCAGCCCTCTTAGCCGCGTCGAGCTTGCTCCCTAGCATCGAGCCGGAGGAATCAATGAGCATTACGATAGTCGGGGGAGAGGGTGTGTCGCCGGGCTCAACCTCCCCGATGACCGTCACTCGGAAATAGATACTCGTCGGGTACGTGGTCCTCAGCGCGTACCTGTTGCTCTGGTCGATGACGAGCTTGACCGATGGCATGTTGCGGAGGCCCGACTAGTTTATTTGGTGAGGTAATTAATGTGGTTCAGGCCTTCCCCAACGCCTTCCTAAGGCTGTACCAGAACTCCAGAGCATTCTTGAACCTCCTGGAGGGGTCCGGGCTCATCGCCCTGAGAATGACCTCAGCTACTTCGCCTGGGAGGCCCGCCTCACTCAGGGCCTTCTCAATAGCCCTCCTCTCAGCATCGTATATCATCCCCCCTACCTCACCCACCTCGATGTACTCGCTCAGGTGCCTGAGGGCGGCCTCCTCATCCTCCCTAGCCGTCACCGAGTACGCTATCCTCTCGATCTCCCTCGTCATTAATCCAGGCACGCCTATGAGGCCCTCCTCGAACGCCTTACTCATCTGGGTAGCCCAACCCTTCAGCGACGGCGGTATGAGGGGGTGCCTGCTGACGGCCATGAAGAAAACCTGTCTGATCGGGAGTGATCCTGTGAGGAATTCGTAGAAAGTGACCCCGAGAGAGTAGACGTCGTAGGCCGGGTCGGACTCCCAGCCTGAGTAGAAAAGGTACTCCGGCGGCATGTACTGGGGTGTGCCGAAGGCCCAGCCCTGCTCGCCGACCTCCCCGAGCCTGGCCACGATCCCGAAGTCCGTTAACCTCGGCTCTAGACTCCCCCCGACGCCGGTCTTTATGAGTATGTTCTCCGGCTTAACGTCCCTGTGTATCCCTCCCCTCGTAGCCACTAAGAAGAACGAGAGTGCCCCAGCCACCTCATCCATTAGGTCGGCGACCTCGCCGGAACTAATCGCCTCGTCCCTAACCTGGCCCAGGTGCCCCCTGTCAGCGAACTCAAGTGCTACGTAGGGCGGGTTCTCAGAGTACTCAGCTAGGGAGCGGTATACTGGCTTGTCCGGGTAATTAGTCACCCTCTCCCATATGCTGGAGTTATATGAGTGGACAGTGATTATGTACTTCCTCATTCTGTCAAGGACCTCCGTCGTGAGTGCCGGGTCACCGCAGAAGCTGCAGAACTCAGTGATCGACGACCTCCTTACCTCAGCGACCTTCACATCCATCATCCTGATCATCTCCTGAAAAATTGCCCGGATCTCCTTAGGGCCAGGGGGCTTGTTACCAACAGGCTTCACTATCTTCAGCGCGTACCTCCTTCCCTCATCGTCCTCAGCAAGCACGACGAACGCGTAGCCGCCCTCACCAAGGAGGTCAACAACCCTGTAGGGCCCTATTCTGGACCTGATCCTCACAGATCCTATGGACAGGTAGTCGCTCTCTCCACCCCTCCTACCGCCGGTGATCCGTTTGAGTGTGGCCGTTATCCTCTTAAGGAGGCTCTCCCCAGCAGGGGCGAACTCCCCGCTCATACCTATCATAACAGGCCTGTAAGTTGATGACTCCGACACATCCGCCGCCTCAAGCGCAACGGCCGCGACTGCCGCAATTATGGCGAGGCCGTATGCAAGGGAACCAACGGGCACTGCGTAAGAGATGATCGATAAAGCCGCGACCACGGCAGCGCCAGAAGCAACCACTTCCTCGGTAAGGTGCTTTGATCTCCCTCCAAGCACCATATACGCCGCCGTAGCAGCCGCTATGGCTAGAGACACGGTACCTACCTGAGGGGTTGAGAACAGACCGTGAATAGCGGAGGATAAGATGCCCTCCTTTGGAAGGTACGTGAGCAGGGCCCTCAAATAGGCGTCAGCCCCGAACGCGAAGAGCTGCGTGACGCTGGAGATCGTTTCGGGTTTGATCAGGGGCGTCGATGCCAGGAAAACGCCTGTTCCGAGTACGTAGGAGAAGGCCTCTAGCTTCCCCACCCTCCCCCTAACGGCCCTCTCAGCAAAGAAGAGGGTGACGGATGCCGCAGCGAGGACCGCCACATACACGGCGACGGTGCTGGAGGGGCTGTGGATACCCTCAGCAAGGGCAGCGAACATGGCCGCCCCCATGGAAGCAAGGACGACGTTAACTCCCGGGATCAGGAAGGCAGCATAGAGAACGAGCAGGAGGGCGTAGAGGATTGAAAGCGATGGCGTGGGGTAGATGAGGTATGTCAGGGCAGCGGATGATACAGCGCCAACGACAGCTATTGCCGCCTTCACCCCCCTGTACCTGATGCCAGGCCTCATCACCTTAAGAATGAACGGCGCGCCAACGACAAGCCTGGGGTCCGAGAAGAAAGTTACCGCCGCCAAGCCTATGAAGAGGGCCGGCCTCCGCTTCCTCGCCGCCAGCGCCAAGAAATAGGAGGATGCGGTGAACGCTAGGAGATACTGCATGAAGGCCTTGCTCGTGAGCTGCGCCACGATCTCCTGCGTCGTCATGACGGCTCCGAAACTAGTTCATCACCCCCCTATTATCCCTACCTAAGCCACCGAGGCCTGCCCTCGTAAACGGGGCCGATGAGCTCCACCTCAACGTACTCCCCCTCATCATGGCCCTCAACGTGCTCTCGAACCACCAGGATCCCGTTCCCCTTTATGAGGCTCGAAACAACGCCCGACCCACTTATCATCAGTGGCTCCACTAAGTACTCGCCCCCCTCCTCCCAGACAACGGCACGGAAGTAGGAGCGGAACCCGACCACGTTAGCGACCCTCCTAACGAGCCTGGCCCTGACAACGGGCTTGGGCTCCTCGACGGCCCCGTACGCCCTCAGTACGAGGGGGCGGAGGAAGTTGTTGAGGGCCACAAGACACGCAACAGGCAGGCCGGACACCATCAGCACGGGCTTCCCGCCCACCACGAACGCCCCCGCAGTCCTCCCCGGCCTCTCAGCGACACCGTGGAACACTAGGCGAGCTCCGGGGATACTTGATATAGCCTCCGGCACAACGTCCGCCTTCCCTACAGAGGTCCCGCCGGTCACGACAACTGCGTCAGCTGCCCTAAGCCCGGCCTCCACAGCTGCCCTAACAGCTGATTCATCGTCCGGCACCGTTTCCCTATACACGACCTCAGCACCTACCTCCCTAGCCCACGAGCTGATGAGGTAGGCCGCTGTGTTAGGGATCCCCTCACCGGGCTCCCCGACCTCCCTTAGCTCGTTCCCCGTGTTGATGACTGCGACTCTGTACCTCCGCCAGACCCTAATCTCCGTTATGTCCGCCTGAGCCGCGGCGACGACATGCCATGGCCTTATCCTCTGACCGACCGAGACTATGGTGTCCCCGGCCCTCAGGTCCTCCCCCCTCAGCGACACATTTCCTTTGGGCGGGACCCTCCCCATGATGTGGGCGATACCGCCCTCGATGATGACCTCCTCTATCGGCACTACGGCG
>JALSOP010000026.1 GCA_026986435.1 Desulfurococcales archaeon
TAATATGCGTGGGAGCGATGACGGAAAACCGAAACTATCCGGAAGGAATAGCACTGGCTCTATGCTAACCCCGAGTCCCTCAAAATATCTGCGCCCATACAACAAATGCCTCACAATGGATTCTCCAGAAGGCATGAAGGCATCAAACTCCAGAAACGGTGCACCAGTAACCCTCCACCTACCCTCCTTAATCATCTCTAAAACCTCTCTAAAAAGAGCAGGATCTCTATTCCCAACCAATTCATAATTTAGCGAAGAGCCTTGAGTAAAAACAACATCTCTGAACTGCTTCATCAACCTCAAAACATTCCTATATGTTAGTTCACATACCTCGGCAGTCTCATTAAGATCCCAAAGCCATTCACTATCAATATGAGCATAGCTAATTAGAAAGGCTTTTAAACGTTTTCTCATTATCTCTCTAGCTAAGTAGTTAGGGTTGTCACTCATACCTCAAACACCGACTAGGGAGGATCTGATACCTTAAAATCTCATAATGATCATTAGTTTAGTTATGTCTTCTGTGGATGATATAGTTATTGATTATATCATAATAAATTATTATAATAATTCGTAAGAAATTAAGAGTTTTGGAAATATATCATTTATGTGTGGCGGGCCCGCCGGGATTTGAACCCGGGATCTCCGGCTCCGGAGGCCGGCGCCCTGGTCCTGGCTAGGCTACGGGCCCGTGATGATTAGTTGTTGCGGGTTTTATTTGCTGACTTCTTTAGGTTCCCGTTCCTGTAACTACGGTTTTATGTGGGTTTTTGGTGTCTGTGTTTTGGTGGTGGTTGGTATCAAGGGGTCTTCGGCGCTTGTCAAGCGACGTGGTGGGAGGCAGCTGACGCTGCTTCACTTCGTTGGTAGGCCGGGTAATGTTAGGCGTTATGAGTTTGGGGATTTTGAGGTCGTTGTCAGGTTGCCCAAGAGGCACTCTCCTGTGACGTATCCCTTGACTTCCCCTATCTTTGGGCTTGTTTCATCCTTCGATAGGGCATACCTCCTTGGCTCTTACTACGATGGTAGGGCCGCTAAGGCCGTGCTCAAGTTCTTCGAGCCTTCGAGCGGGAGGGTGCTGATGTGGTACGATAACACAGGGCATCTCCCCTACTTCTTGGTTGATGTGAGGCCTGAGGTGATTAGGGAAAGGCCCGAGTACAGGAGCGTTGTTGAAGATAAGTCGCTTGAGAGGCTCGAGGTCGTTGAGAAGTACGACCTCCTAACGGGGAGGAAGGTCTCGCTCACAAAGATCGTTGTGAAGGACCCCCTCGCCGTGGTTAGGCTGAGGAAGGTATTCGCCAGAGTCTGGGAAGCGAACATCAAGTACCATGACAACTACCTCTTCGATAACGCCCTTGTGCCGGGAATGATCTACAGGTCCAACGGTAAGGGCCTCGAGATGGTGAGGGTGCCGATACCTGACGAGATAAAGGCAATGTACAGAAAGGCCTTCGAGGGCGAGCCAGACAGCGTAAGGGCCTCTGCCGAGAGGATGACTCCCTTCTTCGAGACGGAGCCTCCCGCACCGCACAGGCTAGCCATCGACATAGAGGTCTACACACCGTTCAGGGGGAGGATACCCGACCCAGAGTACGCCGCCTACCCAATAATAAGCGTGGCCCTCACAGCCACGGACGGACTGAGGAAGGTCCTCGTCTTAAGGAGGCCCGACGTAGGCTTCGGGGACCTCACCGAGCTCCCGGAGGACTACGAGATGGAGGTCTTTGACTCGGAGTACGGCCTCCTGAGAGAGCTCTTCCGCATAGTCTCGAAGTACCCGATAATACTGACCTTCAACGGCGATGACTTCGACATACCATACATAATCAACAGAGCCCTCAAGCTCGGCATAAGGCCCGACGAGATACCGTTCCACGTCGTCAGGGACTTCTTCGGAGTGAGGAATGGGTTCCACATAGACCTATACAGGTTCTTCAGCATCGAGGCCATCCAGAACTACGCCTTCGGGCAGGCATACAA
Source organism: Desulfurococcales archaeon (assembly GCA_026986435.1). Lineage (GTDB taxonomy): Archaea > Thermoproteota > Thermoprotei_A > Sulfolobales > NBVN01 > WAOK01. The sequence goes on from JALSOP010000026.1 coordinate 1,984, forward strand.
GGAGAAGACCCTGGACGCCATAGCGCAGGCCCTCCTCGGCGAGGCGAAGGTGAGGATAGACGAGAGCATCAGCGACCTACCGATATCGCTCCTGGTCAAGTACAACGCGAAGGACTCCGAACTAACCCTTAGGCTCACCACATTCGACGGAGACCTCGTGTGGAAGCTCATAGTCCTGATCATGAGACTCGCCAAGATGAGCCTCGAGGACGTCACCAGAAGAAAGGTATCGGCATGGATCAAGAACCTGATGTACTGGGAGCACAGGGTCCGGGGGTACCTCATACCTAACAAGGACGACCTCATGAAGCTCAAGGGCCAGGCGAAGACAGCGGCGAAGGTCGGCGGTAAGAGGTACGCTGGAGCCATAGTAATAAACCCAATCCCGGGCGTCTACTTCGATGTGGTGGTCGTTGACTTCGCCTCCCTGTATCCATCGATAATCAAGGTATGGAACCTGAGCTACGAGACAGTTGACCCGCCGAAAGGGTGGTGCGGAGGGAAGGAGGCGGAGGTGAGGGACGAGAAAGGCCAGCACCTCCACAGGGTGTGTCTGGCGAGGAGGGGCATTACCTCGGAGATAGTCGGCCTCCTTAGGGACATGAGGGTGAAGATATACAAGAAGATGGCGAAGAGGAAGGACCTCCCGGAGATACTCAGGTCATGGTACGACGTCGTCCAGGCCGCTATGAAGGTATACATAAACGCCTCCTACGGCGTTTTCGGGCACGACAAGTTCCCATTCTACACACCCTCACTCGCAGAGTCAGTGACAGCCCTCGGCAGACACGTGATCACCTCAACACTGAGGAAGGCATCGGGCCTCGGCCTCAAGGTCCTCTACGGTGACACGGACTCCCTCTTCCTCTGGCATCCGGACAGGGGGAAGCTGGAGGAACTCATAGAGTGGGTTGAGAGGGAGTTCCAGCTCGACCTAGAGCTGGACAAGGTCTACAAGTTCGTGGCCTTCGCACTAAAGAAGAACTACATCGGTGTGAGGGACAGCGGCAAGATAGACATCAAGGGCCTCATGGGCAAGAAGAAGAACGTACCCAAAGCCATACAGGAGGTGTTCGCGAAGGTCGTCGAGACCGTAGCTGGCATAGAGGCGAGTATAGAGTCCCTGGACAACGTGAAGAAGGGGCTGAGGGACACCATACACGGCCTATATACGAGGATGAAGGAGAAGAGGTTCTCCCTTGATGAGGTAGCTTACAGAACAACCCTAAACAAGCCCCTCAGCGCCTACACAAAGACGACCCCAATCCACGTAAAGGCGGCGAAACTCCTTCAGAGGAACGGGATACAGGTGGCGAAGGGCGACGTCATATACTACGTGAAGACCAGGTCCAGGGACAAGGTCAAGCCCATACAGCTCGCCAAGCTCGACGACGTCGACATAAACAGCTACGTAGACGACGCGAAGTCAGTGCTCCAGCAGCTCCTACTACCATTCAACATGCAGTGGGACGAGGTAGTGGGGAGAGGCGTGAACGGACTAGTCGGGTTCTTCGGAAGGTGACCTCACAACCTCCCCACCGAGGGCCTTTAGCCTCTCAATAAGCTCGGTGACTGCCCTCTCAACCAGCCCCTCTGGGTCCTCGTCAACGCTTGAGGCGCTCACGTAGAAGTCGAGGATAGGCTCCCCTGTCTCGGAGCCCTTGGGGTGGGACTTAATATATAGGCTCCTTCCCCCAACCAGCTTAAGCACCTCCTTAACCACGGCCGCGGCACTCGACTCCGGAACCCCGACGACGCGGAACCATCTCTCAACAAGCCTCACCCCAGGGAACAACTGCCTCAGCCTCGGCTCCACATAGCCCTCCCACATAGCCTTGAGTTCCCTGGGTACCCCAGGGAGGGACACGATGACTGTGTCGCCGAGGGATAGCCAGGAACCCGGCGCGGTGCCGACAGGGTTAGGTATAGGCTCGGCTCCCTCCGGTAGGTAAGCCATCTTCTCCCTCTCAGGCGTCAGCCCCATACCAGCCGACTCGTACTTCTCCCTAACCATCCTCAAGGCCCCCTCGTTAAGGACAAGCCCCCTATCGGTGGCCTTGGCCACGGCTTCAAGCGTCCTGTCATCGTAGGTCGGGCCCAGCCCCCCGGTAGTGACGACGAGCCCCGGCCTCCTGGATAGAATATACTTAAGGAACTGCGTTACCAGGTCGACGTCATCGATGAGGGAGACGTTCCCGAAGACCTCGAGGCCCAGGAGCGTGAGCCTCCTCCCAATGTAGGCGGCGTTAGTGTTCACGACCCTCCCATCGACAACCTCGTTGCCGAGCGTGAAGATCCATGCCTCCCTCCTCATTCCCTAGCACCACTAAGGATAGTTACCCAGCGCTGAATAACGGTAGCGCTGGTCAAAGCAAAGAACACGGCGAGCGCGTACTCCCCGTACCCCACAGACATCAACCCGACAACTAAGTAGATAATGAGGAGGGCCAGCACCCTATCACCCCTCTCCATGAGCCCTATACCCTCCATTCGGAGCCCGGCCGCCTCTCCCCTAGCCCTCAAGTAGCTGATGAGGAACGACGACGTCAGGGAAGCGATCACGAGGAACGAATTGATCCCGACCAGGGCAAGAGAGCCGATGAAGAAGGCATCGCTCACCCTGTCAGCGAACGAGTCGAAGATGGCGCCGACCCTGCTAACCATCCCCCCAGCCCTCGCGACAGCCCCGTCCAGTACATCAAGCGCGGCTGACACCAGTATGACGGCGGACGCGGGGAGCGCACCAAAGCGGATGAGAACGAGCGGGAGAGTAGCGGCAACTACCAGTGATAAGGCAGTGATGTGGTTGGGGCGCACGCCTGCGGCGGCGAGGGCTCTCCCCAGCTTGTCGAGGTAGGGCTTGACCGACCTCCTCAGCTTGGTCAGCAATCTCTCACCAACACACCATTTTACCTCCCGTAGAAGTAATAGGTGGTTCGGGGGGATGTTGAGGAATCCGGGAACTGAGCTGTGATGTGTGCAGTGCCTCTGAACCTCCCCCTTTAATAATCCCTCACCAACCTAACCTTGGTGTAACTCGATGGCGAGCGTCAAGAAGATAATACTCGTGACGGCTGAGCACCACCCAAGCCACAAGTTCTTCAAGCAGCTCGCTGAGAAGCTCGCTGAGGAGTTCGGGGCAGAGCTCGAGATCAAGATCGAGGACTACGTCTTCCTCATAGAGCACGGGGACACTGACGAGTTCGGGATGTCGTGGGTGCCCCAGATACTGGCGGAGCTTGAGGACGGCCGCATAGTTAAGGTGCTGACGAAGCCCGTGCTGACGGGCATGGGAGCCATAGATGAGGAGGGCTCCTACCAGGCGGCCAGGAAGGCTCTGGAGGAGGCCCTCCAGCAGTAATGGGGTCACCAAGGGTACCTTTTGTCCCAACACCCACGACCATAGTCCACGAGATGCTTTCTTTAGCGGATGTCGGCCCAGACGACATACTCTATGACCTGGGTTGCGGCGACGGACGAATACCCATACTGGCAGCGATAGAGCGGTGGGTGCGTAGGGCCTACTGCGTCGAGGACAACCCGGTCCTCGCCAGGATAGCGAGGTCGCTTGTGGAGGCATTGGAGGTAGGGGATAGGGTAATGGTGCTTGAGAAGAGCATGTTTGACGTGGAGCTAACGGACGCCACCGTCGTCACCCTCTTCCTCATAACGTCCGCCAACGAGGCACTGCGGCCTAAGCTGGAGGAGGAGCTTAGGAGGGGTACGAGGGTTGTCTCCAATGTTTTTGAGGTGCCTGGCTGGGTCCCGAGGAAGGTCTTGCCATACTACGTCGAAGGCCACGTGAGCAGGATATACCTCTACGTCATTGGGGAGCATCTAAGGAGTCTATGAAGGCCCCTATCTCGTGGGCCTCGGCCTCCTTCGCCTCCGCCACCTCGGCCTGCCTCCTAGACTTGTAGAGGGTGATGCTCGCCGATGACGGCTTCCTAGGCCTACCTTTGTGAGAGCCGACTATCTGCGAGACGATCAGCTTCTCTGTGAACACCTCCGACATAGGGCACACCTCGACACAGATCCCGCACGATATGCACTTGCTCCCGTCCACCCTGGGCTTCCCGCTCTCGATGGATATGGCGTCGGTCGGGCACCAGGTAACGCAGTTCCCGCAACCAGCACACTTTTCCCACCTAACCGCGAGCTTGAGTGCTGTGAACAGCGTCTCCTCCCTCTCCCTCCTGCTGGGGGAATCAGCGACTAGTTCACGGCCCTTGATTGTGAGCCTGGTGCGCCCGACCCTCACCTCCACTCCGCCGTCAGCTTCCTTGATGGTGGCGTCCGGTCCAAGCACCTTAGCCTGCTCAGTGATCCCCTTAACCGGTAGGGGCTTGCTCAGCCTTACCTTTAGGATTTTATCATCTCTCTCGACACCTTCGATCCTAATCCCTGCCCTGGCCGAGTACTCCTTTCTCCAGTCCCGCGACCTCTTAATTCCGAGCCATATCTCCACACGCCTCCTACCCTGGGCAAGTGGGCTGAGCCACCTCCACAGGTGATATCTGACCCACTCCTCACCTACGGGGAGCTTCTCTCTCCATTCTCTCAGCACGGCTTCCCATTTCTCCCAGAGGTCTGGGTAGACCCTTTGAATGAGTGAGTACTCAGCTATGGGAGATGCCGGGCACATGAAGCACCCGAGCCTCTCGAACCCCATGAAGTAGAGCTTGTTCACCGGGAGCTTGTTCTTGAGGATGTAGATCCACTCAGTCAACAGATCCCACTCCTGAATCGGGGATACATTCAGTGAGGTAGGTAACCACCTATTCCTCCAGACACCGCCGGACCAGGACCTGTCGATGGACTCAAGCGCCCTCTGCCCAATTATTACGAGTGCCCCGTCAGGGAAGTGCTCCTTGTATACCCTTCCTATGGGCGCCATCTTAACTACTTTGCAGCACCATCTGAACTCCTTCGCTGGCGGGGAGAACTTGTTGACGGCTTCCCAGAACCTGTTGCCAGCGTCTGCCACTATCAGCTTGAGCCCATACATGTCCGCAACCCTGTACACGTTCTCTATGGTCTCAGGCAGCTCGAGCCCCGTGTTATTGAATAACATCACGGGCTCGATCCCCGCCTTAACAGTCAGGTCAAGAGCCACCAGTGAGTCCTTGCCGCCCGAGTAAGACACAACCACCGGCAAACCGGTTCTCTCCGCCAGGACGGACACCCTCTTAATGGCCTTGGACACCATCCACCTCAGCCTGAACTCGTTGGCTCTAGCGAGGTCCTCGAAGCTCGGGTTCCCGCTGTAGGGCTCCTCACGCTCTGTACCCCTGTAGACGACCTGGACGCGGAACCGCCCTCTCCTAGATATAGCCAGGCCGATCACGTTACCTGACCTATCGAGCACAGCCGCCTGCTCTCCCTCCTCTCCCCCTTCCCCCAGGATCTGAAGGGGTTTCGCCTTATCCACGACGAACTTCCGAACGAGGTCCTTCTCAGCGGCTATCGGGAGGGAGTAGGCGCTGAGCCTCCACCTCCAAGATAGCCCCATTGGATCGAAGAAGAGCCTTCCAACGACGACGGCACCGACAATCACCTCCTTCATGTCGTCCACGTACGCTGTCCTGTTAAGGTAGGTTCTCCACTCCCTGATACCGAGTTCCTTCATCAGTTCGTCGTTGCCGAACTCCTGCCTCATCGCCTCTTTGATGAGCTTTATATCGCCCTTGAACGCAGGCCTGATATCTGAGGGGTCAGAAAACCTAACCTCTACCCCTCTCGCACCGCACCTACCGCAGGTGTCCTGCCGAAGCGGGACATTGCAGTTAGGGCACCACCACAGCCTTACTCTGTAACCCCATCGCCTCACTTCCCTGCCCTTTCATAGAGGCGCTTCTTCAGTTCATAACTGTCCCTATCTCCGATGATCCTCGCTGGCACACCGGCCACCACGACCCTCGGCGGCACGTCCTTCGTGACTACGGCCCCCGCAGCCACGATCGCTCCCTCACCCACCCTCACGCCCGCCACCAGGACGGCGCTAGCTCCTATTACCGCGTTGTCCTCGATGACCGTCTCAACGAGCCTGGAGCTGGGCGGATACTTGTCGTTGGTTATGACGACCCTCGGGCCCAGGAACACGTTCCTTCCTATCCTGGCACCTATGGGTATGTAGGCACCGGACTGTATGCTCGTTCCGTCACCTACAACGACGTCGCCGTCTACTATGGTGCCCGTGCCGACAACGACGTCGTCACCTATCGTGGTCCTCTCCCGGATCAGGACGTTGTGCCCTGTCTGTACCTTATTCCCTATCTTCACATCCTCGTAGATCGTCGTGCCGCCCCTTATCACGCACGCCTCACCGATGATGGCTCCGCTACTCGCGCTCGAGAGTTCTTCGAAACTCGTTACCACTCCCTTGAGGGATGATCTCTTCGGGAAACCTACGATAATGGTGCCGAGGAGCATGGTGTTTCTCCCGATCACCGAGTTTCCAAGGATTGCTACATCACCGACCATTGACACGTTCTCCCCTATCTTCGCGTTCCTCGACACGAACACCAAAGCCGGTCCCCCGGTAGAGGCTACCGCACGTTTTATAAGGCTCCGATACTGCGGGGCGAGGTCGGTGAGCGTAGTTGACTTCGTTAGGGATATGACTGTCCAGGTGATGACAGTCGCGTGGTTCGTCTTTCTGATAACTTGGGTTATTGGGTGGGCGATCAAGGGTTCGCCCATACCGTTCCACAGGGTCAAGAGAGCTGGGCAGTCTCTCGTGGAAGACGCTGTCCTCGCGGCTTTCTGGCTGGCCATAGGGACGACGGTGTTTGCCCTCATCTCCTACATAGTTTCCAACATCGGCACAGGCATGCCTCCACCGCCCCAGCCATGGGGATGAAGCCTTGGAGCTCCTCACGCTCGCCGTCGCGCTGGCCTCACTCACGTACGCCTTAGGGGCGCTGATACTCGGTTTACCGATCCCATACAGACCTCTCAAGCGCTGGGGCCCTAGGTTGATGGCAGACGCCGTCGCCGCAATGATCATAGTGTCATCACTTGGTATCCTGCTGTGGCTGTCCGATAAGGTGATGGAGATCATTGGGGTGACGTGGGGGAACTTCTACGACTGGATGACGGTGAGGTTCACGGTGCTCCTAGCGGTTTATGGGGGCCTGCAGTATGTCTCCACACTCCTCCGTAGCTCGGGCCTAGATATTCTTCTCCCTATAGTGTCGGGCACTGTCTCAGCAGTGAGCGCCGCCCTCACAGGGCTCAGGCTCATATTCTTCGTAGCCCTAGCGCTTCAGCGCCTGAGGTACTACTTCGTCATCCTCGGTTCCGTCTTCTACTCGATACCCTTCAGGATCGGCAGGTCTGTCGGGGCGACGATGATCTCGATAGGTCTAGTAGCCTATATAGCGATGCCTGCATTACCGCTCTTCGTGGAGGCATTTAGTCCAGACGTCCCCGGCTTTAGCATCCCTGTTAACCACACGATTGTCGTGGATGTTAAGGATTCCGTGGGTACCCCAATCCCGTACCCGCTTCTTGAACTCCGAGACAGCGGTGGCGAGGTAGAGGGAGTAATAGTGGGTGACATGTATGGGCGCGTAGTGCTCGGCGGAGAGAAGGACATGCTCCCACCTACGTTCAATTATAGTATCAGGGTGGGGTTTCTCGGCTACTACTTCGACACTGTCCCCGGCTTCATAACAGAACTTAGTAACGGCTCGACTATAGTTGTCCCCAACCTCGTTTACTCTACTGGTGTGGGTGTGTTGATACATGACATCATAATGGAAGTTGTGAGCAATGAACCAGGGGAGATACAGCTTCGGGCAGTATCAGTGCTCGCTTCGCCAGAGGTGTTGGTGACCAAGGTCGCCTATATAACAGATGTCAACGTTCACATAGGCAACATCACGTACGGATGTCAGTGGGTTAGGAGTTACTGGCTCGACATACCGCTGGACACGTGCCAGGTCACGGGGCTCGAGCCAGGAGATATGCTGAGTATTGATTACCTCCCCGGCCCGTACCCGGGGCCGAACATCCGGGAGAAGAGAATAGTCTACGGAGACTCAGTCGAGGAGATGGTGGAGTCCTTAACCACGTACGCCGCTGCGGTGCTTTACAGAGAGCTCGTACTACCGGCGATGTACATGGGGGTAGTGGTGTCCCTCACTGTGGCGGCGGCGAGGGTTCTCGGCGGCTCGATAAGGCTTCTTCCGAGGTGAGCCATATGCTCAGTAAGAGGGTCCTGTCCGCTGCTCTAGTTTTGCTGCTTGCTCTCATGATCCCCGGCCTTATTGACAGGGTTTTGCTTTTCCTCTCCGCCCTCCTCGTTCTTGTTGTTGGCAGGCTTCATAGTGACTCTGGTGCCGAGGAGCCTGGAGAGTAGTTCGCTAACAGCCCCCACCTCGTCGGGGAATGTCTCCCTCACATCACCCTTGAACACCCTCTCCCTGTTTACGTAGACCCAGTCACACATCATGGACACGTTGAGCGTACCCCTAGCGATGTTAAGGAGCAGCGGGAACATCCTGCAGGCCAAGGGCTTCTTCTCGTGTATGGTGCAGGAACTGCTCGCAAAGTCGTAGAAGGGACAGAAGCCCTCGATGGCCCAGAGATAGAACCCGTTCGCTATCTTTATGAACGACAGCGAAACACCCCTTCTCCTGGCTTCCTCCTCGAGAACCTTGACCTCGCCCTCGAGGACCACTGGGTAATCATGCTCTCCGGTGAAGAAGCAGCAGTGGGAGCATCTGAGGCACTTAAACCTAGTCATCGGCGCCACCGCATACGAGCTTGAGGGTTACTATTGACCCATTCCTCAGGCCAAGGCACTTTCTCAGATTTGCTGGCGAGACGGCCTCGATAATGTTCGGTGAGTGCCTACTAAGGAGGGGCCTGAGGATCAGCACGTTACTGACTGCCCCGTCCTCCGCAAGGATCTCTCCCCTCCACACGAGGAGGGCCCCGGCACCGGCTCCGAACTCAACTTTTGTTGGGGGACACAGCGACGCTATCTCCTCGAAACCGTACTCTACTGATACGTTGAGTGTGCCTGGGAAGGGCTCCCCGCCGAGTTCCTTGGCGAAGTATTCGAGGTAAGGCTCTCGGGTGACGTATTTCCCGCCCTCACCGAAACCCTTACTCACCTTACCGCGGAGGGTAAGTTCCCTGCTCACTTCCTACCAACCACCGATCTCCTAAACCTCTTGGTTATGTAGTCCGCGTACCACGTAGGCTCGGGCAGCGGGTGGTTCCCCTTGAAGAGTGTGGAGGAGAGACGCACTATCTCCTCTATTGAGACCTTGTGCCCGATGCTCAAGTAAACAACTCTCTTCCCCCTCCTAACCACGAGCGCCCCTAGCCTGCCCCCTATCTCTATATACTCCCTCCCATCACCCCCCTTGGCGACCTTGCCAGCGAGGATCTTCTTAGCCGCTCCAATACTCGGTCTCTCCAGCACCACACCCAGGTGCGACGCTATCCCCACACCCCTGGGGTGGGTCACGCCGTGCCCGTCCACCATAATTAGGTCGGCGTCAACACCGAGCTTCTCATACGCCTTAAACATAAGCGGGGCTTCCCGGAAGGCTAGGAGGCCGGGAATATACGGTATGTTAACCTCGCCCATAACGACGACGTACTCCCTCAGCTTGAGGTCTGGGTACGTGACCAGCGCTGCCACAGCAATACCGGTGTTCCTTACGTAAGCCAGGTCGAGACCCACGATGTTCTTGAGGTTATCTATTCTTCCCTCCCACGAAACCAGCCCGGCGAGTGCTCTCTGTAAGGCGATCGCCTTTCTAGCGTTCATTACCGCGCCTTCACCTACAGTTTCACGAACCTCTCCTTGGTACCGGAGTCATTGATTACGGCTATATCTATTCCGTCACCTGAGTACACATCCCTTTTGATGGCTGCCTTAATCGCCTCCACCGCAAGCTCGACGGCCTCCTCCTTACTGAGGTCCTCCCTGTACCCGTTCTCAAGGATAGCTATGGCAATGGGCCCTCCCGAACCAACCGCAGCGTAGTCGTCCTCGATCATTGAGCCGAGGGCGTCCATCACTATTAGGTGGGAACCCTCTTCATCAACACCGCCGAATATGACCTCTGACAGGAATGGGAACCACTTGTACTGGTATAGAATAACGGAGAGTAGCTTGGCCGCCGACCTCACGGGGAGCTTAACACCGTTCTCTATCTCATAGGCGTGTAACTCAACATCCATTATCCTCTTCAGTGTCTGGATATCAGCGAAGAGTCCGGCGAAGGCTATCCCGTACCTGTCCTTGAAGGTGAAGACCTTCTTGCCTGCCCTACTCATTATGAAACCGCCGTAAGCAACCCTCCTCTCGGCGGCAAGGACAACGAAGTCCTTAGTTTTTAAGCCTACAGCCGTTGCTGCTGAGCCAACATTGCTCATCTCCATCAACCAACCTAAGCTCCCACCCTAGGTTATAAGGGCTTTGAAGAACTAGCAAGAGGTGGACGCCACGGGGAAGGACACGATAAAGTCGGCGGTGAAGAGGTACATCTATGAGGGCTGTGAGAATTGTGTTGTGGTGGTGCTCGATAGGGCCTTACCTTCGGGGATGAGGGAGATACCGCTCGCCCTTGTTAAGGTGTTCGGCGATTACCTTGTTATAGGTGAAGTGCTCATACCTATGCACAGAGTAGTGGAGATAAGGAAAGGGGGTAAAACGGTTTGGAGAAGGAGAGGAAGTGTGTACCGGAGCTCTTCCGGGGGGTGAGCGTTCCCACGTTCGAGGACCTGAGGTCGCTTATACTTAGGCGATTTCCTGAACCAGTCACGTTGCCCAAGTCTGTGAAGAGGAGGGGTATGGTGAAGGAAATCATCAGGACTGAGAGAATCTACAACATAACGGATGACAGGCTAGCCAGGCTCGCCGAGACCCTGCCGAAGCCGGAGGAACTCGGCCCGTTCTATAGAGAACTCCTCTCAATATCCGGCATAACCAATTACGAGGAGGCTCTCGAGAGACTCAGAGCCATGAGGAGAATAATAAAGAGTCTGTACCTCAGGTATAAGGCAAGAATAAAGGCGAGCTTCGACGCCGCGGAATCAAGGAAGCTTTCCAGGGAGTTCGTCGGCAGGGTGATCTCCGTACTAAGAAGGAACAGGTGGGTCCTGGACGGACTCAAGGAGGCGTCTAAGATGATCTCCGGGTTGCCGTGCATCAGCGAGGAGGAGCCCACAGTCGTTGAGGCTGGAACACCCCAGGTGGGTAAGTCATCGCTTGTGAGGGCGCTCTCCACAGCGAAACCCGAGGTCTCGCCATTCCCGTTCACAACGAAGACGATAATCCTGGGGCATGTGTACATAGACGGCTATCTACGGATCCAGCTCATCGACACGCCCGGAATACTCGACCGCCCGGTAGAGGAACTAAACCCTATAGAGAGGAAGGCCCTGGCGGCGCTAAAGCACCTACCCAACGCTGTGCTTTTCGTCATAGACCCAAGAAGGGGTGCTTACTACTCGCTGGATAAGCAACTCAGGCTGTTAAAATCTGTTAAGGAATTGATCGAGGATAACGTGCCCTTCGTGATAGCGATAAACAAGATCGACATATCGAAGCCTGACGAGGTCGCTGGGGCAGAGGCAATGGTTGGTGAGGTGTGCCCCTCATGTCCCGTGCTCAAGGTCTCGGCCCTTACTGGCGAGGGACTCGACGACCTCCTGAAGACCCTCCGCAGGGTTCTAGGTATTTAACATCTTCTTGAAACGAGCGGCATCGTCCCTCATGAACACGTTATTGAACATTACGAAGACCTCGTCATCGACCTCAGCAACCAATTCCTTGAGCCTGGCGAGGTCCTCGTCGCTGTACCTGTACCTGTAGTTCGTTTCCCTGCCGCCAATGCCGTGAAGCCTCAGGTAAGTGGTGGGGGACGTCCTACTCGTCGGCGGCCACCACCTGAACGGGTCGACGACATGGATCAGGCGATCAACGGACTCAACTATCTTGGCGACAGCCTCCGGGCGCTCTCTCCAGGAACCCCTCGGCTCCCACCCTATCAATACGGATGACTCGCAGATGCTTGAGGCCTCACGGAAGAACCTGAGCACACGCTCTACGTTCTCCTCACTGTACCCGAACCGGGGAGGCGTCTGCGCCACCACAACCCTTGTCTGAAGCGCCTCAGCGGCGTCGCAGATTACCTCCCACGCCTCCATGTTCTCCCTCGTCGGCTTCAGGTCGCCGTACCTGTCCCACAGCTCCTTAGGGGGTCTCCACTTAGACCTCCTCCATGTTGGGGAACTCGGGGGATGAGTCACCGCTTGCCACGCCTTCATGTTAAACACGAAGCCCTTTGGGGCTTCGTTCCTCAGCTTAGCCATTCTCTCCGGGTCCGGCCTGTTATAGAACGTCTCCTGCAGCTCGACAGTATCGAACGTGTCGTAGTACTTCCGTCTCGACATGGGGAAGCCGCAGCACCCTACATACACCCTCATCCGCGACCCCTCCGCAGGGGCTTGTACTCGATGACTTTTATTCCGCCTTCATCCAGTCTATCAACGAGTTCCTTGATCATGGAGTAATCGAGCAAGGTGGTGATTAGCTCGCACCTCACACCCGCGTCCCCAGCGCTGCACTTCAGGTACCTGAGCTCTGACCCCGTTTTGGCAACTGTGGCAACCACCTTACTTACTCCATTGATGTCTGGTACCTCAATAACAAGGTCGACTATCACTCCCTCACCGCTCACTGGCCTAATTACTAAGATGCCCTTATCGGGGTCGGACTCTATCTCCACTATCGAGTTTGGCCCTAGGCCGAGCTCGTCCCTGATAACAGAGGGTATGGTCACACGGCCTTTTGAATCGATCCTTACGGTCATTCTCAAAAGCCCTACCCAATGATGAGGTAGGGCTTCTCCGTATATATCCCCCGATGGCTAGTGCTCAGTGGGTGTGATTAAGGAACACGGGTCTGAGTAGGTGATGATAGCCCCGCATTAATGACCCACTGGTTAAGGTTTTAGTTTCTCAGTGAGGTCATAAGGAGGTGAACGCCTATTGTTGTGTGCCCAGATAAGCCGCCGACAAATGAGGAAGGCTTCATAGAGTGGCTTAAGTGCGTAGCCGATAAATGGTCGAGGAAGTGGTTCGAAGAACGCGTCTATGAACCCGAGCCTTTCCAGGGTCCTAAGTTCTTCGTGACCGCAGCGTTCATGTACCCCAACGGCCCCGCTCACGCGGGGCATGCGAGGACATACGTCGTCGCGGATGTGCTGGCGAGGTTCAAGAGGCTGGTGGGTTATAACGTACTGTTCCCGATGGGATTCCATTACACAGGCACGCCTATACTGACGGCTGCTGAGAGGATCGCTTCAGGTGATGAGGACTACATACGCAAGCTCGCGCAGAGCTTCGGGGTCGACCCAGAGATCATAAGGAGTCTCAACGAGCCGCTCAAGCTGGCGAGGTATTTCCACAGAACGTCAAAGGAGGCAATGATTAGGTACGGCCTCTCTATAGACTGGAGCAGGGAGTTTACCACCGTTGACGAGGAATTCAAGTCCTTCATAAGGTGGCAGTTCAGCAAGCTGAAGGAGAAGGGACTCCTCATAAAAGGTTCCTACCCAGTGGGATGGTGCCCACGGCACTCGATGCCCGTCGGGCAGCACGACACCAAGGATGATGTCGAGCCCGAGATAGGGGAGATAACCATAATCAAGTTCCTAGGGGAGGACGGCCTGATCTACCCTGCAGCGACTCTCAGGCCCGAGACAGTGCTCGGAGTCACTAACATGTGGCTGAACCCCGGGATCGAGTACTGCATATCCGAGGTCGACTCTCTTGGGAGGAAGGAGAGGTGGGTGCTTTCCTGCGATGCCGCTGAGAGGCTGAGCCACCAGAGGGAGGTAATGGTAGTGGGTAAGGTCATGGGTGAGGAGCTGATAGGGAGGCGCGTAAAGAACCCGGTAACGGGTAAGGACGTCCGGATACTGCCCGGGACATTCGTGCGGGCGGACTTCGGCACAGGGGTCGTTATGAGCGTGCCCGCCCACGCACCCTACGATTACGCGGCACTGAGGGATTATGTGAAGAGTGAGCACGGCGGTGTGTGGCCTGAGGAGCTGCGCCCGATCCCGCTCATAGAGGTGGAGGGCTACGGCGAGCTCCCCGCCAAGGAAGTGGTCGAGTCCATGGGGATAACGTCTCAAGAAGACAGGGAGGGGCTGGATAAGGCCACTAAAGAAGTCTACATGGAAGAGTTCAAGAGCGGGCGCATGAGGGAGGACGTAGCTAACCTAGTGGTTGACGAGGTAATAACCAGAATAAGGGAATGGATAAGGTCCAGGGTTGCTGGAAGACCTGTAAGCGAGGCGAGGGAGGTAATCAAGTCGGTTCTCATCGAGCACGGGCTTGGTGACACGATGTACGAGATAATGAATGCCCCCGTCTACTGCAGGTGCGGAACAAGGATTGTTGTGAAGCTCCTGCATGACCAGTGGTTCATAGACTACGGAAACAGGGAGTGGAAGGAACTGGCGAAGAAAGCTCTCTCCAGGATGAGGATAATACCCGAAACGGGAAGGAACCAGATACTGGCAACCATAGACTGGCTCGGACCGAAGGCCTGCGCGAGGACCAGGGGTCTCGGCACGGAGCTTCCGTGGCAGAAAGGGTGGGTAATCGAGTCCCTCAGCGACTCAACGATCTACATGGCCTTCTACACGGTGATAAAGAGGATCAGGGAGGCGGGGATAAACCCCTCAAGACTCGGCAACCCGTTCTGGGACTACGTAATGCTTGGTATAGGAGACCCGGAGAGTGTGGCTAGGGAGGTCAGAACCAGTACGGACATTGTCGAGAAGATAAGGGGGGAGTTCCTGTATTGGTACCCCCTGGACTCGAGGCACAGCGGTAAGGACCTCCTCCCCAGCCACCTAACATTCTTCATCTTCAACCACGCCGCCATATACCCCGAGGAACTGTGGCCGAGGCAGATAGTCGCTAATGGGTGGGTGCTGGTCGCCGGGGAGAAGATGTCGAAACAGAAGGGCAACTTCAGGACTCTTGAGGGACTGATCGAGGCGTTCTCGCCCGACATAGTCAGGCTGATGATGACCCTCCAGGCCGAGGTCGAGCAGGACTTCAGCATGAGCGATGCCTCAGCAGCGTACGTGGATAGGCTCAGGCGTGTGTGGCGCCTGGCCCTAAGTGCTGTGACCAAGGCTGGTGAGGTGAGGAAGAGCTTCGCTGAGAGGTGGCTTAGGGCAAGACTCAGCAGGCACCTCAAGGAGGTGAGGGAGGAGCTCGAGAACGTCCGCGTTAGGGCAGCCGGTGTGAGGGTGTTGTTCAACATGGTGAGTGACCTAGAGAAGTATATGGAGCTGGGTGGGTCAGGGAGCGCAGCCACTGAGTACGTGAGAGAACTCGTGAAACTTATCTCGATCTACGCACCGTTCTTCGCTGAGGAGCTGTGGCACAGGATGGGTATGAAGAGCTCGGTAACTAGGGAGAGACTCAGCGAACCCGGAAGCCCGGACCCGGAGGCCGAGCTAGCGATAATGTACGTTGATGACCTGATAAAGGACATCAAGGCAATAACGAGGGTTGTTGGGCCGCCGAGGAAGGTGACCATAATCGTATCCGACGACGAAAGGAAATGGGCGATAGTTAGGTCAGTGGCGAAATCGCTCATCCAGAAGCTCTCGAAGCGTGACGCTATAAGGGAGGTCGTGAAAAGAGCGAGAGAAGCTGGGATGTCCCCCAAGTCTATTGTTAGAGAGGTGTCCAAGATATATGATAGGTTCGGCAATCTGCCCAGAGACCTCCTTACATATATCGCACAGGGCGGTAAGGTGCACGAATTCGAGGCACTTAGTGAGCTCATGAACTACCTGAGATCCAAGGTGGGTGCTGAGATCGCAGTGCTGAATGCCTCGCAGGCTGTGGGTGTGCCGGAGCAGAAGGTTAAGGCAGCTATGCCGCTGAGGCCAAGCATATATATTGAGTCGTGAGCTCCGATTTTTCTTCCCCGAAGTAACGTTAGTCTGCCCTTCATAAGGTACTGTGCCCAATATTATAATCTCGTAGTGCCCGAATAATCGGATGATGTCCCGCTCGACGGGCAGTCTGAGTGATGATGACCCACTGCAGAACTGACCGGCAATGTTAGTCGGAGATGAACCTATTTCTAAGCTTGATCGTGAGCTTGTAGAGGCTGTATAGCCACCAGCCCACGAATACCGCCATCACTACCCATGCGATGATTCCTGGTCTAAGGGCAGTGACGAGGATCTTAGCGAGTATGGGGGTGATTGATAGCATCAGTATGGTGTAGAGCGTTAGTGCGGCCGGAACAGCGAGGGGTTTCACC
>JALSOP010000027.1 GCA_026986435.1 Desulfurococcales archaeon
CATCGACACAGAGTTCGCCTGGGGCTACCAAACCAACGTGGCAGGGCTCTCCAAGACACCCCCATCCTTCACATACCCCCCGCCGACGACCTTCCTCGGAGCACTCACAGAGGCGATAGCCAGGCGAGAAGGCCTCGGCGAGTCATCATACGTGCGCCTACTGAACGAACTCATCGCAGACCTCGTCGCCATAGCCGTAAGGCCGAGGAACATCTACCCCCTAAAAACCCTCGACATAAACAGGGTAATAGCGGTCAAGGAAGCCGCCGGGAAAACCTTCCCAGACCCGGACGAGCCAGGCAAATCCTTCGACGCGCCGGCAAGAGGGAAGACAATAGCGTCGCCGCTTGGGGGCCCGCCGACAATAACTTGGGTACTGGTATGGGTAAGGAAGCCAAGCATGCTGAGAGAGAAGGACCTCTGGAGAATACACAGACTAGGCACCAAGGAGAGCATCGTCTCCGTTACACAGGTGAAGAAAGAGGCCGCTACACCCTCCGATAGTGATGTGGTAACGAAGTACTCAGTACCCTTAAGCGTTGTTAAGTCATTCAGGCCCAAGATAGGGTCCGAGTGGGTAATCGAGTCATACGCCGACCCATTCAAGCCCTTCGAGAACGGATCGCCGGCAACGAGGTACGTTGAGGGAGACACCATACCCTTCGCCCTACCAGTGAACAGGGGAGGGGTAGCGGCATCAGCGGCGACCGTGGAGGTAGGGGATGGAGGCGCTGCGTACCTCGTGGGCAGAGAGCCCGTGATCGGGGTGGTGAAGGAGTGAGGGTGAAGGTAAGGATACCTCCAGACGGGTCCTTCCTCTCATCAACCATTTACGAAGGGCTCCTCAGGCTGCTGGCGGCCGGGGCCAGGGTCACCGGCCCAAACGAGCTCGAGGCACCCCCAGACGTCCTGAGAAGCGCATTCAGACAGGTGGCCGAGTGGGCTAGGGATGGGCTGAAGTTAGCGAACACCGGAAAGAACGACGTGAAGTACATAAAGATACTGCTCCAGACCTTCAACATAAGGTACGAGGACATAGCGCCTAGGAAGAAGCCCAAGAAGGGTGAGAAGGAGGGTGCCGTGGCTAAGAAGTTACCCTACGGCAGGGTTATCGACGCCATAGCGTCCTCCGATGATGGGTGGGGATCCCTAAGGGACACCACACTAAGGATCGAGGTAGATATTAAGAGCAGAGCGATCTACGTCTCAGCCACTAAGAAGGACGCCCTCCAGCTACCCGTCTTCAAGCCGGATAGGTATAAGGGTATTCGCCTACCTGAGGCCGGCATAGTTACCGACATGTACCAGTTCGGGGTCGGGAGGGAGGCAGCGCTCATAGCCCTTCTCGGGATGGGAGGGGCTCACGTGGCCTCGATTGGAGGGATGCACTTCTTCCTCTTCATAGACCCGGGGATGGCCGCGGAGGTTCTCACCGCCCCCGCTCTGGGTAAGGACCCATCTAAGGTGGCTAGGGCATACCTGGATGCCAGAGACGCCGGGGCTAAGGCCTTGAGGGGGCTCGAGGACGCGATCGTCTACGCCGAGGCCGCTGTCTCGAGGCTTGTGCTGGACCTGGCTGTGAGGAGGGCTATGAGGGCCGGGAACATATCCAGGCTTGCCCTCAGGCTCGTCAGGGTTGATGAGGAGGGGAACACCTACAAGATCTACAGCGACGTGCCGGTGACGATAGCCGCTGGGGAGGCCGAGTACGCTGAGGTACTGGCCGATCACCTAGATCCTGGGTCCCCCATCATAAGGTGTCTTAGGAAGGAGGCGATGAGGCTCAGGGTTAAGGGTGTGCAGCCGTGTGAGGAGGGCCCCCACGTAGTCAGCGCCGCCCTATGGCTCTTCAGGTACGTCACCGCCGGCTCGGCGGAGTTCCTCTCCCACTACGTCAGGGAGCTCGTGGCGGCAGCCGACATCGCTGAGGTGGCTGAGAAGGGTGGGAGGGCCGCTACCTACAGGCGGATGGCTGCCTCCCTCCTTCGTGTGATGCGGTAAGTGGGTGGTTCATTGGGTCCCTTAATCAGGCACTACGGGAGGGTTTTGGAGGAGCTTGGGTGGGTCAGTAGGCCCGCTATAGATGAGGCTATTGAGGCTATGGACTCTGCCTGGGGGGAGAAGGACGTTTTCCTCATTGAGGCACCGACCGGGTATGGTAAGACGGCCGTCTCCCTAGCGATTGCTAGGTACTCGCTAGAGGAGGAGGCGAAGGCCATCATTGCCTACCCCCTGAGAACCCTCCTCGAGGACCAGGTAGGGAGGTTCAGGCAGTTATTCGGGGGCGTGGTAGGGGTTAGGTACATGCTCCACCCCGAGTCCCCCTACCTGGTCAAGCCAGTAACCCTAACAACCATAGACACCCTCGCACTCAACTACGTCGGCCTCGCCGCGGAGGACCTTGGGAAGGTCATGAAGCACTACGACGGCACAGCAACGAGGTCCCTAGGGCACTACCTGTTCTCGAGAGCCTCTGTCCTCATGAGCAACGTCGTCATCGACGAGGCCCACCTAGTCGCTGACCTACCCAACGGCCCCACGGTCCTCGCCGCCATAGCCAGGACAGCGGCCGAGGAGGGCATGAAGCTCGTGCTCATGACAGCCACCGCCCCCAAGCAGCTGAGGAACCTGTTAACTGAGGTGGTTGGGGAGGACAGGTTCCTCCACATACCGTTCCGGGCAAGGAGCGGCGACCCCTTCGTCGAGGAGAGGGAGGCTAAGGAGTACTCGGTCGAGGCACGCCCGGTCAGAGGAGTTGAGGAAGTCGTGGAGTGGGTTGAGGGCGCTGGGGAAGGGCTTAGGAGGAGGAAAGCCCTCCTAGTATTCAACACCGTTAGGGAGGCGGTGAAGGCGTACGACGCCCTCAACGCCGCTGGCGGGTGGTTGCGTGGGGCCGAGAAGGTGCTCATCCACTCGAGGTTCGCCTCTGCCCACAGAGAGGCCCTCGTCGATAAGCTGAAGCAGCTCGAGTCCGGTGAGAGGGACTACGTCGTGGTGGCGACACAGGTAGTAGAGGCGGGTGTGGACATAACTTCCAACATCTTCGCCTCTGACGCCGCCCCTCCGACATCGCTGATACAGAGGGCGGGCAGGTTCCTGAGGAGGGAAGAGTGCTGCGGGGAGGCGCTGCTGTGGTGGAGTGCCGACGATTCAGGCAACCTCGAGACGAGGGAGGCTGATGGTGCACTAATCTATAAGGTGTACCCGGCACGGCTTGTTGAGGAGACCATTAAGTGGATTAGGAGTGGGTGCCCAGGGCTCCACTTACCCGACTACACCAGTAGGAGGGCCGGGTACAGGGTCCTGATAGATAGGGCGTATGAGGGCGTCTATAGGGTGGCCCATAACTTACTATCCGCCATACTAGATATTACGAAGGACTTCAGCAGGGGCTCCATCAGGGCTGCCGAGCTCATGACCGAGCTAGGAGGGTCCCTACTGCGCGACGGCGTCATGGCGCCCCTCATACCCAAGGCCCTCCTAGAGAGGGGCTACTCACCCAGGGATGCATCGGTGCCGGTCTCCGCCCACCTCGTGGCCTCACTTATTAGGAAGGGGCTCGTGGGGGAGTGCCTCATGAGTGACGGCTCCATTAGGCCGCTCGATCCTTGGGTTGCCCTGGGCCGCCGGACGAGGAGATCAGGTGCTGCGCTGGCGTCGTTCATGAGTGGGTTCGGCGTCGTCGGGTTCGTGACCAGCCTGGGCTACGATGAGGTGAGGGGGCTTGCGCTACAGTGAGGTGATGGCCTACTACGACTCCTGCGGCGGTAGCGAGGCGCTGGTCGATCACCTGCGCGGCGTCGGGGATATACTGCTCGAGTCGGTTAACTCACCGATCAGGAGGGTTCTTGAGAGGAGGTATGGGCTCGAGAGGGACTTCATCAACTTACTGGCGCTGGCCGGGTACCTGCACGACATCGGGAAAGCGATCGTGAGGAGGGTCTACGCTAGCGGTGGGTGCGTGAGGTACTCGTTTAGGGGGCATGAGGCGGTCTCCGCGTTCGTAGTGGCCGCCGTAGTGAATGAGGGGGGCTTCGACGAAATTGCTGGGAGGGCCGCTGTCTTCGCTGTGCTCTACCACCACCACGCGATGGGGACTAAGGCCAGGATAGAGGACCTGAAGAGGATAGAGCCCCAGGTGAGGTCGGCGGAGGAGCTGGCGGATATTGTGGCCGAGGCGGTCAAGCCCCTGCCGAGGGAGCTCAGATCCGCCGCTGTGAGCGCTACACAAGGAGCTGCTGAGAAGGTGCTCCGGAGTACCGCAGACATCACGGGCTACGTCCTTAACCAGCTAGACAACGACCTCTGGCTCGCCGCGGCGGGGGTGAGGGGCGGTTTCGGCATCTACTCAGTGTCTGTCGCCGCTCTCGTGGCGGCTGACTACGTGACCGCCGCCAGCGCTAGGGGTACGCCGTCGTCGAGCTTCGCTAGGTCGGCTTTAGAGTTCGCTAGGCATTATTTGGGGGTGTCGTGGCTTGATAACGGAGTTCGTCCTTGAGGTCGTGGCTGAGGAGGGCTGCGCCCTCCCCTGGTTCGCCGGGTACGAGTGCAGGGCCGCGGTCCTCTCAGCCGTTAAGGGCTTCGACGAGTCCCTCGCTGAGGTCCTCCACGACGGTGTCGAGTACCCGGGCGGGAGAGGCAGGAGGTCCGTGATAGTCGTTAGGGCACTGAGGTTCTCCAGCGGTGCCTGGTCCGTCGTCGGGGGGCGGTCGCCGAGGAGGCTCCCGCCGTGGCCACCCATACAGGGCGCGAGGGTGGTTGCTCAGGCAGGCGCCACTGGGGAGATGAGGGTGCTGATACTCAGGGATGAGTACGCCGTCGGCTTCATGGCCGCCCTAACCTCAAGGATAGGGAAGGTCATCGATGTCGCCGGGTGCCCTCTGAGGGTGTCG
>JALSOP010000028.1 GCA_026986435.1 Desulfurococcales archaeon
CTTCGACCTGCCTATAAAGTCTCCTCCGCTGAGCGTTGAGGAGGTTGTCGAGAAGTTCACCGGGTTCTTTAAGAGGAATGGTCACGAGGTCATAGAGCCGCACCCTGTCGTTGCTAGGTGGAGGGAGGACCTCTACCTCACGATAGCGTCTATAGTCGTGTTCCAGCCCCACGTCACATCAGGCCTCGTGCCGCCCCCAGCGAACCCGCTAGTCATAGCACAGCCATGCATTAGGCTAGAGGACATCGACAGCGTCGGCTATACCCTCGGGAGACACCTCACGAACTTCATCATGGGCGGTCACCATGCCTTCAACTACCCGGACAAGTACGTCTACTTCACGGACGAGACGGTAGAGTACGCCAGGAGGTTCTTCACCGAGGAGATCGGGGTGCCCGAGGACGAACTCGTCTTCAAGGAGTCCTGGTGGGAAGGGGGAGGCAACGCCGGCCCGGCATTCGAGGTGGCCGTGGGAGGACTGGAGGTAGCGACCCTAGTCTTCATGATGTATGAGGAGAGGGACGGTGCTTACACCCCGATGAAGTTAAGGATCGTTGACACAGGATATGGCATAGAGAGGATCGCGTGGCTAACTCAGAAGACGCCGACGGCCTTCCACGCAATATACGGTGAGGGCATGGTGAGGGACTTTTATGGGCTCCTAGGGCTTAAGGAGCTTCCCGAGGACGTCCTGAGAGCGGCTATCAGGGTCGCTGGTCGGGTCAATCCCAGAGACATCGCTGGGCTACGGAGAATAGGTGAGTCAGTATCCACCGCAACTGGGATAGGGGTTGACGAGATTGTTGCCGGGCTAGAGAACATGGTCAAGGTATTTACACTCCTCGACCACAGCAAGACAGCAGCGCTCATGCTATCCGACGGCGTCGTGCCCTCTAACTCAGGCGAGGGTTATCTCGCCAGGCTTGTCCTCAGGAGGCTCTTCAGGGTTATGGGCGATCATGCGACCGAGGACGCCATAGAGAAGATCTTCGTGAGCCAGGTGAGTAGGTGGAGAAAGCTCTACCCGAGGGTGTGGAAGAGGAGGGACTACATCATCGAGGTAGCGCTCATAGAACTTGAGCGTTTCCGCCGCCTAACGGAGAGAGCTCCGCTCGTGGTTCGGAGGTACATAAAGAGGAGTAAGGGCGCCTTAGGCGTTAAGGAGCTAGTCGAGCTATACGACAGCCACGGAATACCGCCCGAGATGGTCAAGCAGATAGCTAGGCGCTTCGACGCTGAGGTCAATGTGCCGCCGAACTTCTACGAGATCCTTGTGTCGAGGCACGCGAGGGCACCAATAAAGAAGAAAGAGAAGGCTAAGCTCCCTGAGGAAGTCCTTAAGGAAGTGAAGGACCTGCCGGCCACCAGGAGATTATTCCATGAGGACTCCTTCATAAGGCGCTTCAGGGCCAGGGTAGTGAAGGTCGTCGGGAAGTATGTCGTACTGGACAAGACAGCCTTCTATCCGGAGGGTGGAGGTCAGGTCGGTGATAGAGGCGTCCTAAGGCATGGTGGGAGGGAGTACAGGGTCATCGACACGCAGAAGGTCGGCGATGTGATAATCCACGTCCTCGAGGAGGCACCGAACCTGAGGGAAGGGGATGAGGTCGAGGGCGAGATAGATTGGGCGAGGCGGCTCGTGCTCATGAGGCACCACACCGCCACCCACATAATACTCGGCGCCGCTAGGAGGGTGCTCGGCGAGCATGTCTGGCAGGCGGGCGCAGAGAAGACGGAGGAGAAGGGCAGGCTCGACATAACCCACTACAAGCTCCCCTCGAGAGAGGAGATAAGGAAGATTGAGGAACTGGCTAACAAAGTCGTCATTGACGCGAGGCCGGTGAGGACCTACTTCATGCCGAGGTACGAGGCAGAGAGGAAGTACGGCTTCACCCTCTACCAGGGCGGCGTCCCCAAGCAGGCAGTGATCAGGGTTGTCGAGATAGAGGACTGGGATGCTGAGGCGTGCTTCGGCACACACCTAAAGAACACGATAGAGGCCGGGGGAATCAAGATAGTTAACGTCGAGAAGATCCAGGACGGAGTCGTTAGGCTAGAGTACGTCGCAGGAACACAGGTCGTTACCTACGCCAACAAGCTAGAAGAGGAACTGCGCAGGGTTGGGGAGATAGTGGGCGGCGACCCCGTGAAGAGGGCGCAGGCCCTGAAAAGGGAGTACGAAGCGATCAAGCGCCTACTCAGCACGTACAGATCGGAGTTCATCAAGATGAAGAAGGAAGAACTCATAGAGAGAGCCACCATAATCAACGGAGTTAGGATGATCACGTATGCCCACGAAATAGGCGATGACGCCGCGCTCAAGGCACTACTCCTAGAGATCATTAACGAGCACCCCAACGCCCTAATCGTGGCAGCGACCCGCAAAGAGCGCGGCACCCTACTGGAGGTTAGCGTAGGGAAGGAGGCCTTGAAGAAGATCAGCGCAAGAGACATACTGAGAGAGCTTACTAAGAGGGTTAAGGGCAGGGGAGGCGGCAAGCCCGATCACGCGACAGGGATGTTTGAAGCCGGCCCCGACGAGCTCTTTGATAAGGTGAAGGACGTCATATCTGAGATGCTGAGTAATGAAGGTTAGGTACGGGGTTTTAGCGGAGGCAGCGAAGGACTACAGGTACTTACTTGATAGGAGTTATCCCCAGAAAGCGGCCTTGAACCTTGTCACGTCCCGGTACAGCCTAACGTCGGAGGAGAGAAGTGCTCTGATGAGGTGTGTGCACAGATCCGTGGACGCTGCCAGCACAGCATCTAAGCTCGTTAGCCCGACGGAGGTGAGGGGGTCGAGTATCGTAGTGGACGGATACAACACCCTCCTAACGATCCTGACGGCGTTAGAGGGAGGCCCGCTCTTCCTGTGTGATGACTGCGTAGTCAGGGATGTGAGGTCATCCTACACTAAGGGAATAGCTGTCGAGTCACTCGTAAAGTCCCTAGAGGCTCTCACCATGACCCTAATATCCTTACAACTATCCCATGTGCTCATTATACTTGACAAGAATGTCTCTCACTCGGCAGAGCACGCATCGATAATTCGTAGGGCGCTACTGTCCCGCGGCATAAGCTCGGCGGTGGAGCTAAGGCAGAGAGCCGACTTAGGGGTTCTCGAACACTCGGCGGAGGTGGTGTCCAGTAGCGATTACGTCATCCTCGCCAGGGCACATAGAGCCTTCGACCTAGGAGGTTACGCAGCGGCGAGGGTCATAGGGGCGGAGATAATCACGTGCTTCATCTCGAGCCTCGGAGAGGAGAATCTTTGTGGCGGGCCCGCCGGGATTTGAACCCGGGACCACCGGCTTTCCACGCAGGAGCCCCGGACTTAGAAGGCCGGCGCCCTATCCTGGCTAGGCCACGGGCCCTCGCCGAGTACTGAGTTGTTGAGCCCCCATTAAACCTTACCTCCCACGCCGCACCTCCGTAGGGCCTTCTCAGCCTGGGCACCGTAGCGTATGAGCATCCTTGCAAAGACTATGGGGTCAAGGGTCTGCAAGCCCATGTCGGATGCGAACTCGGCTATGCCCTCATCGTTGGTGACGACTGGTGCCTTGAGCTCCGCGGCCAACAGGACAACATCGAGGTCCTCGGGCGTGTCAATAATACCGTGCCTTACCTGCTGCCTGAACTTGGACCTCAAGACGTTTACTGTGCTCGGGACTGGGTCGCCGATCAGCGAGACCTTAACCTTGGTGGCAACCTCCCTCACAGAGAACTCGGCGAGCCTCAACGCCTTAAAGAGCCTCTGGGTCAACAACGTCATGTACCGATGAAACACGTCCCCCGGTATACAAACGGCCCTCCTATTCGGTGCCTTAACAACGAGGACCTCCTGAAGAGCTAGGACAGTGTCGGCCCTAACACCGTTCCTCACAAGGAACCTCTCAAGCTCCCGGAACGTGTCCCTAGGCATAAAGAACTCATATCCGAGGCACATCCTCATCCACGACATCTGCTCTATGAGCTTCTCAACAACACCCTCTAGGGTCTCTATGTCGAACACCTCCCTAAGGCGGGGGTCTGTGAACGCGCTTGTATCTAAAACAAACATCATTATCCCACCTGGCCCCAACCCATACTATTGAATACCCGCCTTAAACATCCTCTATATGGGGGCATGTCATGAAAGCAGAGTTTTCTCGGACTCTCGGAATAAGTGAGGAAATATTTACTGATCTCCTCAAGAGGGGAATAGTCCGGTTAATGAGATACAGGAACATAGAGTACGCCGTATTTAGGAAGAGCACACATGGCGTGGGAGAGGGAACAGCGGTAGTGATTAAGAATGGTAAGGCATACGTCATACCGCCGTATCCGTCGATACAGCGCATACTCCTCCTGGAGTCCGTGAGGAAGCACTTCATCGACACAGTGGTTATTGAGGAGAAGCTCGATGGGTACAACGTAAGGGTTGCAATGCTTGGAAACGAAATATATGCCTTCACAAGAGGCGGCTTTATATGCCCTTACACAACCCACAGAATCAGGCACGACCTCGGCAGTGAACTTAGGCAGTTGCTAGAAGATAATGACTCCCTCATCGTCGCTGGCGAGGTCATCGGCCCCGAGAACCCATACGTCCCGCACGAATACCCGGAGGCGGGCGGTTTCTCGTTCTTCGCGTTTGACATACTGTCTCCCGAAGGCAAGCAGCTTCCGGTGGACGAAAGGAATGCGCTCCTCGATAAGTACGGGGTACCGAGGGTTAGGGAGCTGGGTAGGGTCAGCAAGGAGAATCTCGGGGAGATAAAGGACATACTGAAGGAGCTTGACAGGGACGGCAGGGAAGGTGTTGTGATGAAAGATCCCCTCTACCGTGTCCCGCCACTGAAGTATACCACGCACGCCGCCAACATAGGTGAC
>JALSOP010000029.1 GCA_026986435.1 Desulfurococcales archaeon
GGT
Source organism: Desulfurococcales archaeon (assembly GCA_026986435.1). Taxonomy (GTDB): domain Archaea; phylum Thermoproteota; class Thermoprotei_A; order Sulfolobales; family NBVN01; genus WAOK01. Next base: position 4 of record JALSOP010000029.1, read on the forward strand.
TATCCCAACGTACTTGTTAGCCCCTCCCCCGCTCAAGCACTCCCTCAGCACACCCACCTCGTCGCGCTCGTAGATGAGGCTCTTCACATACCTAACGGTGGGGGAGAGAACCTCCACAGCCTCATTGAGGGAGAAGCTCACGACCGCTACCACAGCGTGAATAATGCCCGAGAACACGTTGCTCACCCCCGGGCCAGGAGATCAAAGGCATTAAGGATGAACTCCGCTGACCTGAGGAACCACGGCATCGATCCCTTCCCAACCTGGCTCGCGTGAAGGGGCCTAAGCAGGCGGTATAGGGAGCCCCTGTCGAGGGTTGTGAGGGCCCTCATCAAGTCATTAGCCAGTGAGGGATCGCCCCCTTGACCACCCCCGAGGACCTCCCTAACCAGGCCGAGCAGGTCCCTGAAACTCCCCCCAACCAGCTCGTACGCCCTCAGTACCTGAGGCAGGCTCCCGAGGGATGTGACGCGTAGCTCCACCACAGTTACCTTGTTGAGGAAGTCCCTCAGGCCCGAGAGCTTCTTAAGTCCCTGCTTAACGCCATTCCCTCCCTTCGGTATGAGGGCCTTAGACCCAATGAAGACCTGCGGAGAGTACCTGACTACCCTTACGTGCTCTGAGCCGAAGGACCCCTTAACGGGTAAGTACCCAGCAGTGACTATGGAGCCAGCGGCATCCTCAGCAAAGCCCCTCCCCAGGTAATACCCCTCGACAAGGCTCAGTAGAGGGTGCTGGCCCTGCCTGTACCTGAGCTCAGCCTGCAACCTCCACACATCGACCGCCTGAACACTCACACCCGGCCTCAGCGGGTTCGAGGGGATGCCGTAGCTCAGGTGGAGCGAGTACTTGTTACTACCCCCCGCCCTCTGGAGCCTGACAGCTGACAGGGAGAGCCCGGCGAATAAGATGATTGCTGGGATAGGCTCTACTCCCTCGGACCTGCTTAACTTTCGTAGGGTATCCGGGACGAACTTGTACTTACCTATGTGGGGGATGATGAGCAGGGACCTCTTCAGCTCCGCTAGGTCCGCCCCCCTCTTCCTCAGCTCCACGAACAGGTTACCCCCGGCCGCTCTCCGCCTCCTCGACACAGTCCTGACCTTAACAAGCTCCTCAACACTGAGCGGGGGCCTCTCCAACACCCACGACCTCACAAGCCCCTCCAGGGCCTGCCTACCGTAGCCGCTGCTCAAGTAACGCAATACCTCATCCTGGACCACCGGATCAATCGCTAGGGACTGAACCAGCACTTCAGCGACCCAGTCAGTCATCGCCGCAACGACCCTCGACTCAACATCCCCCTCGCCGGAGACGCTGACGACATGGTGATTACTCAACGACCTCACCACGGCGTCGCCAAGTAGGTCAGCCTGCCGCAGACCCTCCAGCACTGAGTGAAGATAGATAGCGTCTGTGAACGGGTGAATGCCCACAGTCTTGAGCCTTACCTCGTCCCTCACAAGGATCACCTGAGGACTAGCTCTACCAAGCAGGGAAGGACGTAGTTAACGGTTCTCACGGCCGAGACAGCCCCCGCTATAGCGGAGGCCCTCGAAGCGATCACTGGCAAACCCACCCTAGTAATGAACGTTATCCTACCGCCCTCCTCATCATCGCCTCCACCATACCTCACCGCGCAGTAGGCCGCCACGTTATCAGCGATCATGACGTTGCTCAGCATGGGTACAACGACGTGCCTCCTCCTATTCACCTCCTCCTCGAGCCTGAACGCCCGCTCAAGTGCCCCGGCACGGATTAATTCCCTCAAAGGCCTCGACCACGTCCCGGCACTCAGCGCCTCCTCAGAGACGAAGATCATGTTTGAGAGACCGAACTCCCGAACGAACACCCTTAGCCTCTTAAACAGCGATGAGAGGGCATCAGCAGCCTCCTCCAAACCCTCCGAGGACTCCGTCTCCCACGCCCTCGCACCCGTTACCAGGTAGTGGCTTATTCTCTCAGTTATGTCGTACAGGCCGTGATGGTGGTAGAGAACCGACCCCATAACCGGGGCGACAGCGTCTATCCAACACCGTTCCCTTACTCTGATGGCGTTAGCGGCCGCGACGAATGAGGCGACCTCGTGCCGAATTAGAGGCGGGCCCTTATCAATAGATCCTTGATAGCTCGGGAGGGCCTTCCCGATATCGTGAAGTATGCCCGCGATGGCTGAGAGGGCTGCGCCGACTGAGCGAGTACCGAGCCCCGGTAACGAAGGAAGGACAGCAGAGGTGGCCAACCCCGCCGAGATAGCTGCCACCGCCGCGCAGTGGTTGCCTAGGCTCTCACCCCTCCTCGCTAGGAAAGGCCGCAGTGGCTCGCAGACCCACGCTGCCCGTGACGATATCCTGCCCAGGTCATCATCCGGCACCGCTGTCACCCCTGGCTAATGAGCAACCCCTCCTCACGGTCGTACATGCTTCGTATAGACGGAATGAGTAGGTAGTGCCCGGACCTTAAGTACCTCCTCAAGCCCTCGTCCAGCCTATGAACCCGGACATAAACGCGGGCCGGGCCCCCCACGTAGCCAGGCCCGGGAGCGGCCGTCATAACGTCCGCCTTGCCCACATCGCATCTTAGCCGTTCACGTGCCCTGATACCGAATGTTGAGGCCATTTTCTCGAACCTCTCACTCAGGTCCGCGCACACACCCGTTGTGTAACTCCTCACAGCTTCCAGAACAGGGTCTAATTCCCACTCCTTTATTTTCAGCACCCTCCCCTCCCTCAACGCGTTGCTGACGACCCCATCCGCGAATCTTGCGAACGCTCTCTCTAGATGCTCGACTCCATCCTTAACTTCCTCACTCATTGTCTCCTTCATGATGCCGTATATCATCAATAACGCGTATTGTTCTTCATTGACTAGGATGGCTGAGTAGGAGAGGCCTGCACCCCTGACCAGGCCTCCGAAGTACCTGCTGAATCTCTCAACGGCCTGAGCAGGTGTCCTCACGGTTATGAGGGAGAGCATGTCCACTAACTCTGGGTCGTGCTGAAGGACCCCGACACCTGCTCTGGCATATGCTTCGCTCACCATGGTGGAGGGGTTAAGGTGTAACTCATCGATCAGGTGCTGGGGGCCCTTGCTCGCCAGCACCTCCTCCACTAACCTGGTGGAGGCTGCTACGATCTCCCTACTGTACGGGGCGCTGTGAATGGTCCCGCTCTTCTCCCTCACCGGTACGAGTATTGTTAAGGAACCTGTTCTGCCCTGGGAGCCCCTCCTCTGCAGCCTGCCCACCCTCTGAATCAGGGAGTCAACGGGTGCTCCCTGCGTCACTAACGCGTCGAAGTCCTCGTCAACCGACGCCTCAATCACCTGGGTAGATATCACCGCAACCCTCCCTACCCTGTCGGGGGTGAGGGCGTCGTGGATCCTCTGCGTGAGCTTACCCAGGTCTGAGGCCGTGAAGGACCCATGCATTAAGATAACCTCCCTAAGGCCCTGCGGGCACCGCTTCTTGATATCCCTGTAGGCTACCCTAGCTGCTGCGACTGTGTTAAGGGTTACGAGCACTCTCTCAGCACCGTTCCCGATAACGCTGCAGAGCGCGGACGCCGCTGCCCTGCCGATGGTCTCCGACGGCCCCACGCCCTTGCCGGGGCCTATGCTCACTCTCTGCACCCTCACGTCCGCGATTTTGCGAAAGTCTCTCTCGTACCCTGAGTCGCTTCCCGGTGAGTAGGTCACCTCAATGGGCCTGATGCCGTACCACCCGAGGTACTCCCTAATCGAGCGGAGGAGCTGGTCGGGTAGGGTGGCTGATAAGACGATCGCTGTCCCTCCTGCTGAGGCATGCTCCGCTATTATGTGCGCCATCACTGTGAAGGCTCTCCCGAGCTCGTACCACATGCTCACCTCTTCCTTGCCTCCCTTGGGTCCCTTGAGCCTGAACCTCACTTTCTCGAGCATGGGGTACATGTGGGCCTCGTCGAACACGAGGACGGAGTTCCTTATGATGCCGGCGCTGAACTCCGAGTAGGTCCCCGCCCACGGCGCCCTCTTCCCTTTACCTGCAGCGTACCTTGTCTTGAGGTAGTGCATCACCAGCGTGTCGAGGGTTGTGAGCACGTACGGCTCGGTGAGCATCGGGGACTCGTGCCTGAACATGTGCCTGGCGGCCACGACCCTCCTCGAACCGGCGCCGGGGCTGATCCCTGTTCGGGAGAGGACCTCATTCTTTATGATGCTCTCGAAGGCCCTGACTGCGTCGCTGTACCGCCTCGCGTGCTCTATGAGCGCTGTCGCAGGGTACGTGTGTATCACCCTGTGGGCGACGCCCTCAGTCACCGCTGCCGCCCCCGCAGCCGCGGCGATTAAGGTCTTCCCGTACCCAGTGGGTAGCCTTGCAACGATGACGCCGCCCTCACCCATGAGCTTATCGACCTCGGCAAGGACCCTCGCCTGAAGGGGCCTGAGCCCCTGCCCGCCATGCTGTGCTGCGCCCGCCCTCCTCAGTATCTCCCTCGCCGCTTCGAGGGCGTTCATGGTAGCCCAGCCTCAGCCCTCAGCTCACTCCTTTGGGAAGCGGGTGGGAGAAGCACCTTGTTCCCGCACACGTCCACGACGACGGCGCCGCCCCTTGCCTCCACGGCGAGGCTGGAGGGGAGTATGACGTTGCCCCTTACCCTCGCGGGTATTACTAATTTCCTCATAACCCTCCTCATAGTCACTGACGCAGCACCTTTGAACCCCATGATCGGGGCGTCCACAATGATCGCCTCGCCACCGACGATTGAGGCCGTCCCGAAGAGGGCGGTGAATCCCGTCACCCCCTTATCCCCCTCCTCGACAACCTCACATACCCTGGCCCCTCCCGTATTTGCTGGGGAG
>JALSOP010000030.1 GCA_026986435.1 Desulfurococcales archaeon
TAAAGGGCATACCCAGGTCAGTGAGGATAGATAATAGAGGGGACTGCAGCAAAGTTAGTAATGCATTTAAGAACTTGACATTCCTGTTCGACACGTGCTATAACTGCGAGAAAGCTAAGAGATTAGAGAAAGCCCTAGAAAAGATAAGAACTGCCTTAGGTAATGATGACAAGTTCAAGCACTTCCTTAATCTGTTGGGTTATGTGCTGGCTAGGTCGGTAAATAAATATGACTTCTTCCTAAAGCAGGAGTGGTTCCTGCTATTGGTTAGGTCTGTCGCCGACGTTACCAAAGACAGAGGCAAGTTCATCCCTGTGTGCCCGACGAAGGGTGATGTCGCGGCGCTCTATGTGTACTATTACATGCTTTTCGGAGGTAGTACGGGTGCGGGCGGCGGTGACGGGAGCTAACGGCCTCAATTGATGCTGTGTTTGGGGTGGGTGGTTGCTGTGTTTGTTGGGTGTGATGCTTTTCTTTTCTCTGCGGTGACCCCTGTTCATGTTGGTGTTGGGAGGAGCCCGGGCACTGTTGATCTGCCGGTTGCTAGGGACTCCTTCGGTGTTCCTTACGTGCCGGCGAGCAGTCTTAAGGGCCCGGTTAAGTCCCTGTGCTTACGTGCCAGGGGTAGGGTGTTCTGTGAGGAGGTCTACGGGTGGGACACCAGGTTTGGGGAGGTCGTTGACACGTACGTGAGCCCTGTGGTGTTCACTGACGGCCTGCTCCTCCTCTACCCGGTGAGGGTTGAGGCAAATGACGAGCTGGTTTTCGCCTACGCGACCTCTGGCACGCAACTGGTGAGGGCTGCTGAGGTGCTCGACCTGTGTGAGGTGGCCCACGGGGACGTGCGCTCGCTGAGGCAGGGCATAGAAGAGCTGAGTGGTGCCGGGGGCGATGATCCCACGGGCGAGGGCGGCGTGTACATGAACAACGTGTTCGTGAGCGAATACCGGTACCTAGGCGAGGACAGGCTTAGCGGGCTGAGGGAAGCCGTTAAGTCGCTAGGGGCGCTGCCCAGTAAGCTACTGAGTGGTGGGGTCTACGTCCTCAGCGACGAGGACTTCAGGGAGGTGGTGGAGGCGGGCCTCGTGAGGGTCACTAGGGTCGCTCTTGACCCTGTGAAGAAGACCGTTAGGGAGGGGCACCTGTGGAGCGAGGAATACGTGAGCCAGGGGGCGGTCTTCCTAGCAGCGACCCTCTACAGGGACTCGTTAATAGGGGCGGAGGAGGCTAGGAGGAGGCACACAGACCTCTTAGCCACGGACGCCAAGTGGTACCTCGTCATCGGCGGGAAGGAGACCGTTGGTAAGGGAGTGGTGAGGCTGGTGCCCACGAGGTGAGCAGGGGGTTGAGGGAGGACCCGAGGCTGGCGGAGGCGGTTGAGGCGGCTAAGAAGGCCTGCGCGGTCATAGCCACCCTAGCCGAGGCCGCCCTCGAGAGAGGGGACTGCGGGAAGGGATACAGTCAGGTGAACAATGTCTGGGAATCCCTCCGCTCGAGGGCGAGGGAGGCACCCTCACTCCTTGCAACATGGGGCCCGGCCGGCCTCATAATATTCTACGCCTCGAAGGCCGCTGACCTAGACCACAAAATCCTCAACGAGCTAATGAGGTACGCCGCATGCAGCGACTGCTGCCTCAGGGGCCTCAAGGATAGGTTAAGGGGCGACAACAAAAAGATCGATGCGACAGCGACAGGGTACGCGACCTACCTCGCATCAGTGGTGTCCTACCTCACCAAGCGCCACGGACTGGAGGCCCACGCAAGGCGTGGGGCGGTCAAGCTACTCGACGCACTAATCGAGAAGACAATGAAGGGGGAGGTTAGGGCGGCTGAGCTCCTCTACGGCGTCGAGACCGTATCGAGGCTCATACAGATATACGGGGAGCCAGTAGCGTCCGAAGCAGAAGAGTTATCCGAACAAGGATGCCGAGCACTGAGGGCCTTCGCTGAGAGGCTCCCCAGGCCGGGTGGGTGCCGATGAGCGAGGCCATCGACATCGAGGGGCTGAGGGAGAGGGCCAGGGAACTCGGCCTGGTCGGGAGGGAACTGCTCACGGTAGACCTAATCAACACAACCCCGGCCCTAGTTGGCGGGTGGAGGAACGGGAGCGTTGTAGACCCCGAGAGACTCATCATCGAGCCGCCCAGGCCCACGGACATAGCGGGAAAGATAAGGTGGTGGCTCCGCTCAATAATAGCGGCCGGCGTATATGAGGAGCACGGGAAGCACCTCCCCATCCACGCACTAGACAGACTCGCGGCGAAGGTAATGGGTTCAGCCGCAGGACGCCGGGGGTGGGCATCGAAAGTAGTCATAGCCGTGAGGCCCGAACCAATAAGGGTCCCAAACACCTGCGCATGGGCAGGGGCCAAGGAACCAGAGAATAAGGAGAAAGCCGCGAAAGCACTAGAGGAATGCAGAGAAAGCGAGGACCCAAGGGACTGCTTCACCGCAGCCCTCCTCTCCCCAAGAATCAAACTATCCACCATGGAGGAGGATAACTCCGTCGAGAAGTTCTCGAAGACACCGCTCCCCCCAGGCTACTACAGGTTCAAGCTAATAGTGAGGAAAAGGCCCGGGACCGAACTCAGCGAAGCAGAGGAGAAGGTACTGGGGCTGGCGACAGGCATGGCCCTATTCTTCACAGGAATAGGGAGAGGAGTAACGAGAGGGTACGGAAAACTAGCACCAGCAAGCGACGAGTGGGGCACGGAGGACAGCGCCCTGGCTGAGTGGGCACGGCTCGTGTGGAGGAAGCTAGGGCACTGCAGTGGGCTGAGAGACATAGCCAAAGAGGCGGCGGAGGCAGGGCAGGAATACGTGAGAGAGCTACTAACGAAGGACCCCGGGAAGGTGCTGAGAATAATAAACACAGAGGCCAGGAAAGCGCCGCAGTGCCCCCACTACCCACTAGCCTACACCCTACACCCTGAATTCATAGAGGAAAGATCTATTCCGTTGAGAGCCGTAGGCATAAAGACGATCACGCCCCACGAAATATTCATGCCTTGCTGCGGCGACCCCTGGTGCGTTGTAGCCGCAATAAACTACGCAGTACTAAAAACAAACATCAAGAACCAAGTATTAGGAAAAGAATTTAAAGGAACAGGAATAGGGATACCCTCCTATCTGCTAGGACTCCCCAGAAGAGTATACAAACACAGAAGAGATAGTAACAAAGAACTACGAATGATCTCATCAATAATGTTTACACCGATCTACATTGCCAGGAAAATCGACAAATCATGTAAGTTCACTCCACAGTCATTACAGATCCTCGGCTTTAGATCGGTATTCATGTGCGCTACTGAGATCCGGGACATCAAGTACACATGCATGAATGCCGCCAAAAGAAATAAATGCGAGAACGCTATTAGAAGCGTGTGCGGGGACGCATGTGTTAATAATAACTATTACGGAAAGATAATAGAGAAGATAGCGTCCCTCGCTTTCCACGGAGCCCAATATGGCGGGTACGTATCAGACGCCGTCGATGAGTACAATGAGTTCTTTGAGAGCAGTGGCGGCGTGTGCAGGCAGATAGCCAGCATCGGCAGGTTGATGGACGTGATTAGGCGCCTTCTGCACTGTCCTTGAGGTGGGCGCTATGATAACGATTCCTCAAGCGTTAAGGTCGTACTGGGTATGTGTCGTCAATGTTCTAGAAGAAGGTGTGGTTGATAGAAGGAGAGGAAGAAGTGATAATAAAAAGAAACAAAAACTCGCTCACTGCAGGAAGACATTAATTGATGATGTGTTATCCATAGTTAATAAACAAAGTAGAATTATCCATAAACCGATTATAGACACAGCGGAGGAGGCGCTGCTCCCCCATCTCTCATTGGTTGAGATCGGTGCCAAGCTTGTTTATAGGGCCAGGCCTGGGTCTGCGGAGCCTGTTGTGGGCCTTGATTTCGGTTTCGTTACTCACCCGGTTTTCCTCATCCCCTTTATTCCGGGCTCCTCTGTTAAGGGTGTCTTGAGGTCTGTCTATGAGGGTTTTTTGAGGGAGAGGTTCGGGGATGACCACGATGTCGAGGGCTGTGTGGGGGCGTTGTTCGGCTCGGTGGATGAGTCGCTCGGTGGTGTGGGGCCCGTGGTCGCTTTTGATGCGTTCCCTGCCTCGCCCGGTGTTGGGGGCGTTTTCGTTGTTGGTGATGTCGTGACCCCCACTATCGGGGGGAGGATGCCTCGCTCGAGACCGAGATGGATGCTGCGCCGAAGCCAGCTGTCGGTGCTAGTGTCGCTGAGGGCACGGTCTTCAGGTTCGTGATAGGTGTTGATGAGGAGTACGCCCTAGAGAGGGTGGCCGGTGCAAGGGACTGCCTCCTAGGGTTCAGTGAGCCGGCCAACCTAGTGGCGGTGCTGGCGCTGGCCGCCCTCGAGGAGGTGGGTGTCGGAGGGAAGACAACGAGAGGTTACGGCCTGTTCGAGGTCCAGGACATGGCCGTCGTGCGCCAGACGGCATCGAGAACAATTAAGTGGGGGAGGAGGTGATGCCCGTGCCGGGGCGGGGTTGCCGAGGGAAATGTGTTAGGGGCAGGGTGACGCACCCCTACACACACTGCGAGCTAACCCTGGCGAAGATCCTTGCCCTCCTCCACGACCCGCCGTGGAAGCCCCTCATAATAACCGGGACCTACACTGAGGAACCCCTCGGCGCACCCGTGCTCGTGCAGAACAAACTCTTTGGCGGGGGGAGGAAGCATGAGAAGATCGCTGCTGCACTAGCGGACAGGGTCCTCCTAATAGCCTCACGAATCTATGCCCTAACAACTAAGGAAGT
>JALSOP010000031.1 GCA_026986435.1 Desulfurococcales archaeon
CGCAATAACGGCGACTATTACAGCTACGGCCGCAATAGCTGTGTTCATTCCGCCGCCCGCAGGAGGCGTGGTAGTCGTGGTCGGGCTCTGCTGCGTTGTTGTGGCGGCCGTAGTGGTGGTTGTGGTGGTCGTGGTAGCTGATGAGGTAGTCGTTTCTGTCTGTGTGGCCTGGGCCGTAGTAGTCGTTGTAGCTGCGGTAGTGGTCGTTGTTTGCGGAGGTGTGGTAGTGGTTTGTGAAGGCGGAGTAGTTGATGTTGTTGTTTGCGTGGCTGAGGTGGTAGTGGTTGTAGTTGTTGTTGATGTTGCTGTAGTTGTTGTGGTCGTGGTGGATGTTGCTGTTTGCTGGGGCGTGGTTGTTGTGGTGGTAGTGGTTGTAGTTGTGGTCACTGGTGGGGCTGGGTTGGTGAAGACTATGAAGTATGTCCCTGCTTGGCTGTATTCTAGCACTAGCTTATTATTCACTACGTTTATTTCCGGGGTTCCGTTGTATCCTATTAGTGACGCACCCTGCGGTAACTCGACCGTCGCTGGTGCTGAAGGGCTTATGGTTACGTTGACGGTTGTAGCTGTTGCCGTACCGACGACTGCTGTGTACTCTATGGTTAAGTAGTCGATGGATCCTGTGGTATACGCTATTATGGAGTGATCTGTTACCTCAGTTGGGTAGAGGTTGCCCGAGTTATCAAATGCTTTGATGCTGCTCTCTATCACGCCGGGGTCAGCACCTACTATGACCTCTGTCTCGTCACTGGTTATGTTGGCTATGAACACTTTCACGTCTGCTGTTCCGTCTGATCCCAGGGAGTAGAGGTACTTTGTGACTGTGTAGGCACTTGCTATAGTAGAATTAAATAGTATAGCGACCGTGATCGTTAGGAGGGCCGTAACTGCTATGGCGTATGCCCTCACACTGCTTCACCTGTCTTAATCCTTAAAACAAACTATTAAGGTCGATATAACGCAGTTATGAAAATGATCATAGAGTGGCATTAATTAGCAAGAATTATTACCTTATAGAAATACCCGCCACCGTTATAGCGAGGGACAGCAGCAAGGACATAAGGGGTATCGGGATCCCCACTACTGTAGCTGTATTTGTTCTGGTACCGTATAACGGAATCGCTGACCACACGACCAATTCACCTACTAAGAACGCTGCCAGCGCCCACTTCCTTAGCTTCCCGGGCCGTAGTGCCCCCGCGATTGTGGGCGGCGCAGCAGGTAGGAGGATTGTTGAGGATAGAACCGATAGGTCAACGATGTTCGCCGGCCTGAACCAGGCTATCGAGGCGGCCACGAGGGCCAGTGCCGCTACAATAGCATTTGACACAGCGATTGGTCTATTCCCTCCCAGCCTATTCTCATATATGTCCCTCACGAATGAGGAGGCGACGCTGAGGATTATTGAGTTAGCGGTTGACATTGCCGCGGCTACTATGCTCACGTAGACGACGGCAGCGACGACCGTGGGCGCCATGGTCAGCAGGGTGGGGGTGACTGCGTCCCTCAGCTGAATCGAGGGGAAAGCGCCGGCCGCTGTGAGCCCCCTCGCTATTATGCCTGCGAGCGTAACGACAACCGTGTATGACAGCCCGAAGAGGCCGAACCAGTAAACCATGCGCTTAAGCGCTGTCGAGTCCTTAGGCATGAACACCCTCTGAACTACCTGCGGGTTCGTCACAGCGAAGAAGGCCCACGGCGTCGTTAGGCCCACAAAGACAGCCAGAGGCCACAGCCTGCCGAGACCGGCAGCATTAGTTAGGGAGAAAGCTGCTGCCAGATCAACGCCCTTAGAGGACGAGAACCCTATTAACCAGGCTATGAAGACCGCTGCCGAAGCGATCATCCATATTCCCTGGAATGCGTCAGTTAAGGCAACGCTCCAGACACCAGCCAGGATTATCCAGAGCATCACAAGGAAAGCCGCGACCACCACACCAACTAAGTAACCTGGGCCTAGGGCGGCGAATATTTCCCCAATTCCCTTCATCTGAGCAGCTGTGTAGGGGATCAGGGCCACTAGGTAGAAAGCCGCAAGGACTATGCCGAGGAGTGGAGAACCTGTTATGTCGGCCACAGCCTCACTAGGGCTAACCCACCCCCTCTCCCTGGCCATCCTCCACAGCGTCGGCCCCAGGGCCGTAAGGATAGTTAGGGTTGAGAGGAGGTAGACCAGCTCGAACCCGAGCGACGTCACACCGAGGGAGTAGGTAAGGCCGACGAGGCCCACCATCATGAACGCGGAGTACGTTGTGGCGGCGTAAGTCATTGCAGACAGGAAGCCCCCCAGCCTATAACCCGCCACGTAGTAGTCCGCGGAAGACCTGATGCCGAGCCGCCTTGCCAGGAGCGCCAAAAGCGTTCCTCCGACAAGGTACGCCAGCAGAGCGCCCGAGAACCATGCCAGCAAGTCACTCATTCCTAACCCACCCCCTGATATAAGATACCGTAACCAGGTAGTGGGCCAGGGTCAGTAGGGTCCAGAATATGTAGAGTTGGGGCCCTCCTCCACGTATGATGGCATAAGGGACAGCGTAAGCGGCAAGAAGAACCGCTGCCGACCACGCCAGGTACGCCTTCAAGGCCCTCTCCATCAAACACCCTCATTTTAATCTGGGCCAGGAGTGAAAAGCTTTATCAAACAGTGGCGAACAATCACCCGAGGCTTCCCCTAAGGAGGCCCGCCCTAATAACGGCCTCCGAGGCCGATATGGCGTCACCTGCGGCCACGGCGTCGACGATAGACATCACAGCCAGCGAATATTCCTCGGTTGGCTCAGAGGGTTCGGACCCTAAGTAAGCGGCGGCGGCTAGCATGTCATCACGTACTAGCGACAGGAACTTCTCCCCAAAGAACCGCTTAACAGCACTCGGCACAAAGTATGAGGTATCCACAATGAAGTCAAGCCTTAGTAGGGGCAGTAGTGAAATGAGTTCTTCAAGAAAATCAGGCCCCAGCTCCTCCTCAATCCTCGCAAACGCCCTACCAAGCCCGACGATGGATGGCGGGAGCCCGGCTGAGTAGAGGGCGGCGGAGTAGCGTATCGCCCTAGGAAACCTGACCTTCTTAACGATATTGACCAGTGAGGATATGAGCCCGTGATCCGCGGTGAACCTGAGCGACGACAGTAGACTCCTGCCATAAGAGTTATGACTAACCCTATCCCTCCTCCTGGGAACTAATCCGGCCAGAGCAAGCACCTTTCCAGACACAGGGGAGACGATCCTAAGGTACTCAGCAGTCGCTATCCTAAGCGCCTTAACCAGAGAAGGAAACTCACTCAGTAACCCATGAGGTGGGCGGCCACCAAGCCCTGCCCTAAGAACGGAGACAACCTTCTGAACAGCCTCATGACCCATGTCGAACCTGAGGCCAGACTGAATAGTTGCTGTGGCGTACCCTGCGTACTGCTTTATGAAAAGATCCACGCCTGACGGACTTAGGTGCCCTCGGAAGGGTAAAGCACCCACACCTATTATGGGATAGATCGGGGTGCCCCAACTCTCTGAGAGTGAGGAAAGCTTAGCAAGGGCTATGGCCAAGGCCAGTGACGAGGCGAGGTGCCCATGACCCAATGCCGTGTCGGACTTGCCCAGGAGTACCCTATAGTGGTCGTAATGGACACCTAGATTGCTCAGTAATGCTGCCCTCATGCCCTCAACAACCTTTTCCACGTGGATCAAGGAAGTGATGTCCTCAACCAACGGAATAACCTCGATAGTCCCTGTCTTCGCCCCGATCTCCTCTTCAGCGAGTTTCTGCATCTTCATTATCCTCCTTTGCAGGACAAAGACCTCGTACCCCCTAGAACACATTGGCGTGATGATGTACCTGACTGCGGGCTCGCCGTACGCCTCAACGGCTTTCTTATTAGCTACTATAACCCCCCACAGAACCATTATCTGTCTCTCAGCCTCCTCCAGCCTCTCTGAGGGTATCCTAGGAGTTATGAGGAAGTCCTCGCCTGGCTGGAGGCCTTCCTTTATGAGAGCCTCCACAACCCACGAGACCTGGTGGTAGGGAGTGAGCTTTCCCTCGTAGTCGATCATTTTCTCGTCTAGGCCAAAGCCGCCCCTATGAATAGGCAGGATATCCATGACCGCTTCCTCTACCTCCTCCCTAGCGCTGAACGATCTGGAGGCGGAGTCCGGGTGTTGTGTAGCCATCGCTAGCGGGATGCCTGTAATCGAGAGCAAGCGGGGCACCTTGCCCTCACTCTGAGCAATCGAAATATAGTGTTGAGTTTACTTAACCTAGTTAGAAAAACGATCACATAGCGCCGACTTCATTAACGATCAGTTACTGAATATCAGTTACTAATAAACATCAATTATTAGTGCTTCTTAAGTCTCCTCTCCCTAAACAGCCTGGTACTAAAGTACCTTGCCGCATAATCGGGCAGAACCGTCACAACCCTAGTATTTTTGCCGAGGCCGTGCCTCTCGGCAGCCTTTATGGCCGCTACGACATTGGCACCGCTCGATATACCGACTGCTAGACCCTCAAAGCGTGCCAGCCTCTTAGCCATCTCTATCGCCTCATCACTGGATACCGTGACAAAGTCATCTATGAGGTGCTTATTCCTCTTAACTATGGCCGGGACGAAGCCATCGCCTACACCCTCGATCTCGTGCCTGCCCCACGGCCCTTCCTTGCCCTCATGGAACCATCCATAAGCGACTGGGCACTCAGCGGGCTCGGCGCCAACGATTATGACGTCGGGGAAGACCTCCTTCAGCCTCTTAGCCACACCTATTAGGGTCCCACCCGTACCCACGTGGGC
>JALSOP010000032.1 GCA_026986435.1 Desulfurococcales archaeon
GGTACGTCGTCTTCGTAGTCACCCCCGACACCGTAGACGTTGACTCCCTCATCGACGGGCTCGTGGAGGCCGGAAGGGCGGGCGTGGCTGTGAGCGTTGACCCGGAGGTGGTGAGGTACGTGTGGAGCATCAGCAGGAGAAGGCGCTTCCTCGACATCATAAGCGAGTCCCCAGCACCCCCCGACGTAGTGGCTGCTGCCGTGGGCGCCCCGAGGGAGAGGGCTGAGGAGGCCCTCAAGTGGCTCGCTACCAGGGGTTTCGCCGTCTACATACACACACCCTACGGCAGGGTATATGCCTCGAGAGACTCGATAGACAAGCTATACGGTGCGTACGCCGAGTGGTTAAGCCCCTCCCAGGAACTTGTTGGAAAGGCGGTAGCCATGATTAGGAAGAGGAGGGTCGCGTCAGCTGAGGGCACCTACCAGCAGGTTCGGAGAAGACTCGCCCACGCCCTCAGTAGGGCCGGCTACTTTACCGAGCTCAGGTTCAGCACCCAGGTAATGATAGCGCCAGGGCTGGCGAGGCTCGTGAACCTGACCTACTCCTTCATAATGGATAGTGAGGACATCCTAGACCTCGTCCTAAGGAACGCGTACTCAGCTGAGTCTATTCTTTCTAAGAAGGAATAGAGCAGTTAAGGAGAGGAGGCCCGACGCAGCCAGCGCAGCCTCCGCACCTGCCCCACTTGTTAGGAAGTAGGCGGTGAGTGACCCACCAAGCGAGCCCGTTGATGAGGCGGCGTACACCCCCGCAACCCTGGCCGGCTCCTTAACCCTGTCCATCACAGCCCTCACAGCGGAGGTTATGAGGTACGCCCAAGCAACAGACACCACGAGGGCAGAGGATAAGGCGAGAGCGAACCCAACAGCGCTCCCCGGGTCCGTCATGGCCGGTATCACGGCAAAGCCCCTGCCCGCCGTGGCGGTGGGGAGCACCCTTCTATAAAGTGCACTTACCCTCGCCGCCCTACCGTAGAAGCCTATGGGCGCGGCCGCAGTCACGAACCACACAGCCATGACAGCCTCGTTGCCAAGCGTGGAGAGCTTGGCGGTGAGGGCTGCTGAGAACATCGCCCCACCAGCACTCGCCACGGCTATCGCGGCACCTATCCCGCCGGATGGTCTCCCACAGGGTCTGAAGATTAGGCGGCGCCAGAAGCGCCTGGGCACGGCGTTAGTCATTACGAGGGAGGTCGCGGCCAGCATTGCTGAGAGGAGGGGGGTAATTGCGTGTGCACCGGTAGCCGTTAGGAGCGCCGACACACCATACCCACTGAGTGATCCCGTCGAGAACGCTAGAGAGGAGAGGGCCGGGCCCGCTGACTCGCCTGCGTAGGTCACGAGAGCTGAGGAGGTGGCTGAGACGCTGATAGCGAGCGCCGTTCCACTAATCGCCACCGAGATAGCTGGTTCAGCCGACATGTGCAGGAGGGTCGCTGACGCACCTATCGCTATTGAGGAGCCGTAGGCCACGGTCGCCGGCGGGAGCCTCCTCATCACTGGGACAGCCAGGGCTATTGCGGAGAAGGCATAGGATGCTGAGTACACTATGAAAGCTATGAGGGGCTCACTCAGCGAGGAGTACCCCATCACCGACGTCGCCGCGGCTACTTGAGTAGCCATCACGGCCGCAGTCGCCGACGCCGGCCCCTTCTTCACCTTCGCTATCTTCATGCATAGCACCAGCTGATACGGCCTAGGGGCTAGGAGATTATTAAACCCGCTTATTCATCAGGCAGGCTCCGGCGACCCGTACTCCCCGCTGAACTCGTCCCCAACGTCTTCCTCCTCCCAGCCCCTCGGGCAGCCTTTGCCGTACCTTATGATGGGGCCGGGGAGCTTGGTGAGGAGGACCACCCTCGAGGGCTTGGACTCTGAAGCAACCCTATAGCCAGTCTCCTCAGCGAGTCTCTCAGCGAAGGTCCTAACCTCGGCGTGGGTCGGCATGGACTCTCTACTGAGCCTCTCAGTAGAGCCGCCAACGTGCATGTAGGCTTTAACCTCTATGAATGTTGGCTGCGCGAGCTCAATGAGCTTCGCGAAGCCCCTCACGTCCCCCTCGCTCATGTTGAACCCTCTGATGACGGTGACCCTAATCACGGTTGGGGATGAGAAGGAGGGGAGCATAGAGAGGGTCTCGAGGGTCTTCTCCCACCCCCTCGGGACGAGGGGCCTGTTGAAGTACTCGTACATCTCCTTATTCCACGCCTCCAGCGATACATAGAGTTGCGTCGGCTCCTCTTCCAGGGATGCGAGGACGTCCGGCCTTACTCCCCTCGTGACGAGGAACGTGGTCAATCCTCTCCTGTGGAATGCCTCTATGAGCTCACCGAGCCTCGGGTAGAGGGTCGCCTCACCGGTTAGGGATATGGCGACATGTTTCGGGTTCATCGCCTCCCTCCACAGACGCTCAGGCGCCTTCGACCTGTAGCCGCTCACCGTCCTCCGGTGCTCAGCTATGGCGGCCTCAACCAGTATCTCTGGATCGTCTACATAGGGTAGCCTGGTTAGGTCTGAGTAGCTTAGGCCGTAGTCCTGTGGTCTGACCCTCCAGCAGTGCATGCAGGCGTTCCAGCACCACAGAGTTGAGGGGCTGAACTGAATGCACCTGTGGGACTCTATACCGTAGAACTTGCACTTATAGCAGAACCTACCCTCCACCAACGCGTTATGCACCCAAAGGCACTTCTTCACCGCGCTGTGGGCACCTATGAGGTGGTACTTCTGCCTCCTTAGCCTCCTCAGCATGTACGTGAGGGGCTCAGCCGCCGTTGCCCTAGCCTCGGCCATCACCACACCTGTCTCTACGTCCTCACTGGAGTTAATATTGGCCCATTCCTGTGTATCCGTATACCACGGTACAGTATGACGGAATTGCCGTGCCCTCCTCCTTAAGGATTCTTATGAACGAATTTACTGCGTCAAACCCTTCGAGAATTTCTACATTATTATTCTTTTTTACTTCAGCAGCTATGCCTGCCTCTTCCCCGCTTAGCTCAAGGAATAACGTGATTGAGGAGTCCTTTCCACTGATTCTAGATGTCAGCATCATTGTGGGGATAGTGTTCCCGGCTGGGCCACCCCTTAATTCGTCTGCAAGCACTGAACTCATCCTCCAGGAATGAGCTAGGCATGCTGAGACCATGAGCGAGCGTAGGAAGAGGTTGAGGGCGGAATCACTGGTCGGCGAGCACCCTTCCGTCCCGATCGCTTTGGCGGAGCTAATTAATCTAGCCATGAACTTCCCCGTATCAAGTTCCCATAACTTAGGGTCGCTAAGAGAGCCGAACCGGTTGGCGAGCTCCTTCACCCTCTGAATAGCTTCATAATCCCTTCTCTCAATTACCTCTGCGTAATAGCCGCTGAGGGCACTGGATGCCAGAATTGAGCCGAGAAGTGACGGCATCTCGGCAGCATCAGTTCCTACTCCGCTACCGTCCGACCTAACGGCGAAAGTGTTTATAGAGCACCCAGCTTTCGGCCGGCATATGAATATGAGGTCCAAATAATCGATGCCTCCCCCGTCTTTAGGGTAGATGATCGCCTCGAATGACTTCATGCGGTTTCTTAAGAGTGTTGAGATCATCTCACAGAACCCTACCAAGTCGCTCTCAAATACTTCTATAGTATTTACGTATTCTTCTTTTGTCAATGGGAATGCCTCTCTTCCAGGGGCTTCGGCCTCTTTTTATGTTGTGCATGATTTGTACACAAAGATTAGGCTACAGCCCTTACCCACTCCAGACGCCTTATTACAGCATCGCTTATGTCTCTTGGCCCCACCACGATGGCTGGTATACCTCTCTTTCTTAGTTCTCTTATTACTTCATCTCTCTCTCTAATGCTGGCGTAGGCCCTTAGCCTGTAAACAGCGGCCTCTAAACCGCTCAAACCTGCGAGTTCGAAGAACTCAACTAGTGGGGCAACCAGCATGACATGGTTTCCTTGCCTTCTAATCCTTTCAAGGGCCTTAATCAGTTCCTCGGACCCTGTCCTGTGAGGGAGGCTGGTGAACACGATCACGGTGTTTCGTTCTCTCGGGAGAACCTTGGGCAGGTCCTTAGCTAAGGTGCGTACCAGCGATGAATAAGGTGGGGGCACGTGCTCAACCGCTTCGGGCCAGGTTATGCTTGACAACACCCTCAATATGTTGCCTAGGTTGGCCATGCCCCTTACCGGTGAGTTCTCGTGGGTCACCCCTCTGCCAGCGTATAAGACCGCTACAGAATCCCCCCTCCTTAGGGCGTAGGCGGATATCTCGGCCACAGACCTCATAACATACTCAATGATGGTTGATCCCGGTGGGCCAGCGAACATTGATGGGTGTGTATCGATCACGATGAATACGTTGACACTAGACTCCTCTTCAAACTCCTTCACGAAGAGTTTCCTCATCCCTGTCCTTGCTGATGCTTTCCATGCTATCCACCTGAACTCGTCGCCAGGCACGTACTCCCTCACCCCATAAAACTCGACACCTCTGCCTCTTCTCTTGGTTCTGGCTATCCCTGCTGGCCTAGAAGCCAATGCAACCCCTACCGTGGGCATGTGAGCTATCCTAGGATACACTCTGAGAGTTGGTCTTGGGGAGGCAATGCCCTCTATCCTCATGAGGCCCATAATGTCCTTAACCACTACTCTAGGCTCGGGGAATATGTGGGTGCCCGCCCTCACTTTCACGTAGTAGCTGAAGGAAGCCCTCTCATTCGGCCCAAGAGACATCACGGCGGTTGTAGA
>JALSOP010000033.1 GCA_026986435.1 Desulfurococcales archaeon
AATCTGGTTCGATTCTTGATCAGTGCTGGGGAGATAGGTTACCTCAGTAAGTGGAGGATAGTAATCGGTGCGAGAACAGGTGAGAAAATAGGCTCACCGGTGATAAACAAGATTGTGGGAGTATCTGGGGAGGGCCCTTATTAGACTGTATCGTTATCTGATACATAGGTGTGGAATTCGATGTCAGGCATATCGCGTAGTATGAGGTATGTACTTACCGTACTCACACTAATATCAGCCCTCGCCCCCCTCCTTGCGGGAATCGCCGTATCTGCGTCGGATCTTGAGCTCGTTTCGGTATCCCTCACAAATGCTGCTGGGGAGCCAAGGGCGTACCCGGGAAGCAGGGGCGTGACCTACGTAGTTGAGGTAAGGGTCTCGGGCAACGAATCACTTTACGGCCTACAGGCATGCTTCACCATGCCCCCACAGATAGAGCTCGTCGGCCCCTCATGCGTGGAGGCAACGACACCTAACGGCACCTACGCCGGCGAGTTCTCCCCAGGCGATATCGCAGTGTTTAGAACAGTCATCAACGTCCCGAAGGACACGAGGCCAGGCACCTACTACGCAGACCTCAACATATCGTATAGGCCGGGGTCCCCACTGGCTGCTCCTGTATATGAGGAGCTTATGGCTGAGGTGAAGGTCTCCAGGTACCCGACCCCCGAGGTAGTTGTTGCAGAAGCATGGTGGTCGCCCGAGGAGGTATTCCCCGGTACCGAGGGGGCTACCCTCTACCTCAAGCTCGTGAACACTGGCGATGTTGACATCAATAAGGCCTACCTGACAGCCACTCTTGCCCCAGTCTTTCATCCATCAACGCTTAGGACGGAGATAAGGGGGCTTGCGTCAGGCGACTGGCTTATAGTAAACGTTGGGCAGACATCGATCTACTCAGGCACGCCCCCAGGGGATTACACGGTAAATATCACGCTGGAAGCCCAGGCAGTCACCCCCGACGGCGTCACGTACACCGCCACCGTAGCGAGCAACGTCGGAGTGCGAGTGTCTGAGCCGCCGCCCCTACCCCTCGAGGTAATTGACTCAGGGTGGGTGCAGGGAGCGGCGTGGGGCACGACCTCCTACCTAACGGCCTACGTCACGCTCCGAGTAACGGATCAGGTGAGG
The DNA here is from genome assembly GCA_026986435.1 of Desulfurococcales archaeon. Taxonomy (GTDB): domain Archaea; phylum Thermoproteota; class Thermoprotei_A; order Sulfolobales; family NBVN01; genus WAOK01. The sequence goes on from JALSOP010000033.1 coordinate 1,132, forward strand.
ATAGAGAGCCTTGTAGCCAACCTCACCCTCCCATCGGGTGTGAGCACGAGGGACGGCTCCTCGGTCATAACGACCACCCTAAATACGCCGATCTCATACGGGGACACATTCACACTCAACTTCGGCCCTCTTAACGTTACCTCAGCACCTAGTGGGGTGGCGGAGCTCACGATAGCAGCGCTTGCCAGCAGGGACGGCGCCGAGTTCTGGGTGAGCTGGTCAACAAGGGTAAACCTAAGCACGGTCTCTGAGGCACCGGTAAGGCTCGTGAGGACCGGGTGGTTCTATGCCGGGCAGCCGGCCCAGGCCGTGCCCACGGCGAAGGGCGTGGAGTTCAGGCTCTACCTCATGAACTTCGGCCACGAAACTGTGGGAGGGGTCGAGGTACTGAACGTCACAGCCCCGCCATACATGAGGCTAAGGGATGTGAGGGGCTGTGGGCCCGTGTCGGCTGGCTCTACATGCTACCTATCCCTCGTCTTCGACATAGAGCCTGACGCTGCCCCTGGTGAGGCGGTGCTGAGCATTACCTACAGCTACACTGTCGGCGAGGAACAGGCCATACTGTGGGGAACCGACACCGTTACCGTGAAGGCAGCCATAACTGATCCAAGAGACCTTGATCCGGCTCCCGTAGTCACGGGTGTGTGGTGGGGGACCCAGCCCTCTCACCAGGAGCCCATGGACAGGGTCGCGGCCGTGACGATAGCCATAACGAACCCGGGAAGGTACCCGGCCAGCTCACTCATAGTAAATGCCCTCCTCAGCGGCGCATCCCCCATGAGGGCCTCCGGGACATGCACCCCATCCCTACAGCCAGGTGCCTCATGCACGCTTACACTCTACTACGACCTCGGGAACGTGAGCGAAGGTAAACACGTGCTCGACCTCAGCATCACATATTACCTAACACAGTTCGGGGCCCACTACGGCTTCACGAAGCACCTAACCCACACACTACCGGTTGAGATGATCAACATACCGGGGAAGGGAGGGCTCGAGCCAGTTGATTGGGGGTGGTCCGGGGACCCGGTAATGCCTGGCACAGAGAACGCGACCCTCTACATCACAATAGCGAACAACCTCCCATACTCGGTTGCGGGGGTTAGGGTAACGCTCTACCCGATGACGCCTAACCTAACAACGGAGTCCGGGAGGCCTGAGACGGCCTATGTGTCGGGCCCGATACAGACGGCGCAGACATTCACGGTGACGTATCAGATGAGCGCTGTGAGGGCATCGCCCGGGACGTACCCGCTCCGCATCGACATATCATACCTTATCGAGTCCGGCGGCCCAGGGCTAGAGGGCCACGATGTCTGGGTAATTAATGCGTCGGTTACGAAGGAGGGCGTAATAGAATACGTCACTTCCGGCTGGGCAGGGAGGCAGCCAGGGCCCGGCACCTACGGCGCGACATACGTCGTTGTGCTGAGGAACCTCGGCGACTGGACAGTGCACTCAGCCATAGCCAGGCTCGAGTTACCAGAGGGCTTCACCGCCACCGCAGACAACAGCAGCGCTGCATCGTCACCAGCCACCTTCACACCCTCACCGCCCACGACACCGACCCTGCAAGACATCCTAGCCGCCCTCAGCCCCCAGCAGACCGGGGCGCAGAAGCAGGCATCTAAGGGCGACCTACTTGTGTTCTCATTCAACATCAACATCTTCGCTGACCCAGGCACTTACTACGGCACCCTCAACATATCGTTCGTGGACGGCTGGGGCACGGTGAGGTACTACAGCCTACGGGTACCGCTCACGGTGCTAGGAACAACTAACGCCATAGCCGTGTGGTCTGACAGCACCCTGAAGTTCCTGGGCGGCGAGGGTAACGTAACGATTAAGGTGAGGAACATAGGCGAGGCCCCCGCGAACTCGGTCACTCTCTTCGTTTACTCCACGAACCCCGTAGTGGTTGTTAAGAGGTCCGTGTACTACCTCGGCAAGATACCTCCGAACGGGGAGGTAGAGGTAACGGTTCCGGTCTACATCAACCCAGCGACCCAGACGGGCCTCCCATACATCACATCCTTCGGTAACATACCCCTCATGGCTTACGTCGTCGCAACCGACCCGAGCGGCTCGCTAATAAGGATGAACCAGACCTTCAGCGTACCCGTAGAGCCATACACTTATCCAGTACTCCAGGACGTGAAGGCTGAGCAGGTAGGGACGAGGGTGAAGGTCGTAGGGACACTCACGAACCTCGGCACCGCGCCAGTACTCAGTGCGGCCGCCTACATAGTCGATGAGGACGGGAACACCTACGGCCCCTCACTCATAGGCGATGTTGACCCAGCATCGCAGGCATCCTTCAGCCTCGAAGCCGACGTTGGCAAAGCCATGGATAAGGTAACTGTGGTTATCAACTACACCACGCCGCTGGGCAGGGTCGAGACCATCAAGAAGGTCTACGCACTCACCCACGAGGAGATCGTGACCACAACAACCCCGCCGCCGCAGACCTTCGCCGGGCTCACGACGTATGAGTGGATCGTGGTCGCTTTCGTAGGCGCGTTCCTAGTCTTCACGGCCCTGGCGATAAGGTCTTACCTGAGAAGACATTGAGTCGGTGGAGAGCATGGCGATACCGATACCTGACCTACTGAGGTACTCGATCAAAGCGCTGAGCGAGAAAAGGCTGAGGGCGACACTCACGATTATAGGGATAGCGATAGGGCCTCTTGCCCTGGTCATGATGACCTCAGTAGTGGAGGGGTACGGCGACTATATTGAGGAGAGACTCATGACACTCGGCCAGAACACCATCGTTATAAGACCCAACGCTGGCTACGACCTAGGGGAGAACGACCTCGATTACGTGAGATCCATAGACGGCGTTCTCGCCGCCGACCCCTTCTACCTAACCCAAGCATACATAAACACACCTGAGGGAAAGAAGCAGGTCTACGTATACGCAGTCGACAAAGACATACTGTTCAAGGCCGTCGGCGGGCTCGAGATAATGGAGGGCGAGTACCCGGGCCCCAACGATTTGACATACGCATGCATAGGTTACAGAGTAGCATTCAACGACAGAGGGGAGAGAGTGTTCGAGCTCGGTGACGCCATAACACTAACGATAACAGAGATCAAGTCCGGCGGGGAGGTAGAGATAAGGAGGGCATCCGTTAGGGTTAAGGGCGTCTTCGCAGAGTACGGTGGCGCGATGTTCATCTCCCCGGACGAGTCGATATTCCTTCCGCTTGAGGCAGGGAGGACGATCATAAGGATGAGGGCCTGGTCAGGCATACTAGTGGTGGTTAAGTCCCCCGCCCTAGTCAAGACCATTACTGAGGAGCTGAGGGAGGCGTACTCCGGGAAGGCGGACATCATATCATTCCAGCAGATAGCGGAAGTAGTCAGGTCAGTCACGGGAGCCATAAACTTCATAACGTTCGCCACATCCCTCTCAGCGTTCGCGGTTGCTGTGGCAGGCACGGCGGCGACGATGATCACAGCAGTTATCGAGAGGACGAGGGAGATCGGCGTCCTGAAAGCCCTGGGCTTCACGGATGGCGAGGTGACGGCGATGATCCTTGCGGAGTCCCTCCTAATGTCACTTATGGGAGCTGCTATAGGCATAGTCCTCGG
>JALSOP010000034.1 GCA_026986435.1 Desulfurococcales archaeon
TATCCCCTTATGCGGGGTCGGAACTTCATGAGTGATTACGTTGGGCGGGATGACTACAGGACTTCCTATCCCCTTATGCGGGGTCCCCGTCTTCTGGCTGAAATCAAAGATCTCTGCCAGAAAGAGTCTTCCTATCCCCTTATGCGGGGTCCGTTAGTATCCCTCGTTCCTTGATCGATTGCTTGAGCTCTTCGACTTCCTATCCCCTTATGCGGGGTCCGATTATAATCCTACCCATATATATCACCGATAATCAACTAATCTTCCTATCCCCTTATGCGGGGTCTGTGGTTGTTTTTGTTTGTTCTGTTTTGTTTGTTTTGTTTGGGTTTTTATGTTTTGTGTTTTGTTTGGTTTTGTGGGTGGTTTGTTCTTTGTTGTTTGGTTGTTTTGGGGGTTGGGGCTGTGTTTATTAACCCCTTCCTTCAGCCGCTCCGATGGTCCGTGCTTGGGCGGCCCCACTTGAGTGGGACAGGCAAAACCCATCAATAGAGAAGAAACCTTTCCAGAACTCCGATGGACACACATCCGTCAACCCACCCGATTCCCACTCACCCAGTGAGGTTTTGTTATGTGAGGAGGTATTCTATCCATTCTTTTGCTATATCTATGGCTTTGTGTGCCGTTTTTATTGTCTGTGTTGTTGTCGGTGTTTCGGCAATGTTCATTAGTGCTCTCACCGGTGTTTGCTGCATGCCGTGGTGATAGAGTTCTCCGTAATCTCTTGGTCGAGGTCTTGTCGTTATGTGTTCTAAGTCATCATTTATTGGTGCTGTTTTTACGATGATGGCTGAACCTGTCCCTATCGGGGATATGATTACTGTTGACGCCCTCCTCCCTTCCTCTGTCGTTATTCCGTTATTTGTGGTTTTATGGAGCAGGTAGCCCATCCTGTGCCTGCCTATTTTGGATGCCCTTGGTAGGCCCAGCACCCATGTGTGGTAGTGCTTTCCTGTTTTCATCAACTTGCCTTTTACTATTTTCCATACTGCCTTTAGCGTCGCGTGCCCAATGGCGCTCAGAACCCCCTCCGAGCTCGTTGGCGCTCCCTTGTTGTGGATGCATGGTATATTTTCCTTGATTATTCTCCCGTGCCTGTTGACGAGTTTGGTCGATTCTGTACCTACTCTCACACCCGGCCATAGATGTAGTGGTAGGGGACAGGGATGCATTACCTTGTCGACTTTATATATCGCAGTGTCTTCACCTGCTACGGATATCCTATTTCCGGCCACGTAGTTAATGAGGGTCTTCAGGTGCTCGAGAATGGTTTCGTAATCGGTGCCCTCTTCGACGAATCTGCCGAATCCCCTGCTCGATGCTTTCCCTATCCCGAAGAGTGTGAGGCCTAGGTATATTGCTGACCAAGTGATGCGGTCGAGGTTAGAATTTCTGCGTTCCCTCCCGATTAGCTTTAACCTTATCCTCACACACCCTGGTGGGGCTGGTTGCATCCTGTACAGGACCTTTTCTATGACTTCTAAGGCGCACTTGCTAGGGTACCTGCCTCCTATGCTCGGCCCGCACCTCTCCTTTATTAGATGAGGTATCAGGCCGTGGACCGCGAGGTAATACCTCGGCACAGTAGACAGTATCAAGTACCTCCGCACCAGCTCGGATCCTCTGGCCTCTTTTAAGATCCCCCGCACGAAGTCCGTGACTGCTCTCTTTGTAACGTGATAGCACCTACCTACCTGGTGACGGAATCTGCTATCGCATCCCGACCTGACGAAATTAGCCAGCTCGACCTCACCTATCTCTTCTAGTAGCATCGCATACCCGTGGCAACGCAGAGACTCAATCATTGACTGAACGCATTTAATATCACTTACCGTGAGCACCTCCTGAGGCAACGACTTAATCAGCTGTCTCACATGGTCAAGACTGAGGTATAGCTCACGAGGACTACATAATTGCTCGGGTACCACGATGAGCCTGTACCCTGACGCTCTCGCCCTGTCACCGACGCTCCCAAACAACCTACTTGCTAGGGCCTCTACCCTATCGAGCCTATAGATATTGGACGCGATCAGTGCGACTGTCTTGATCACCCACCTAGCCCTCCCGATTACCGCGCCGGGTGACGGAAGAGCTAGGCCGTATCGGGTCACTGTGTCGCCGAATGCGTCCCCTACCCACAGGGGCGTGGTGTTTGTGAAGACTCCCCCAGCAACTACTCTGTACCCCAACGCATCTTCAATGAAGTTGCTTAGGGAGCCGGGTGATTCCTTTTCGAAGAGCTGTGCTAGCACCCTGCTCACCTCCTCAGCCCATTAAACGCCTTCTTTGGGAGCGCTATGACAGTGCCGTAGCCAAGCCACTGCGGCTTGGGCACGTCGGCGCCGGCGCCGCACACGTAGGTGCCGGGCATTATTGACGGGTAGGTTGGCCTTGGCCTGCCGCCAGCGACGTCGTACCCTGTGGGGGCCAGGCCCACAATGATCCTCGAGGTTGCTGGGTCCGGCCCCCTGACGCCCAGTAACTTAGCGACTTCCTTGACAGCGTCCCGTGGACTCGACCTAGCCAACTCGACGATGTCTTCTCCGGGCTCGCTCAGTAGGAGTGGTGTGGCGACGTAGGCGCACTCACCCCTCGACACCTCTTCAGAGGGTGTGGGACCGTTGAGCAGTGATGCCGCGAACCTTGCCAGGAAACCCTCGCCCCCGAACCTAGCGACCGGTTTGACGGGGGCCTTACTGATCCCGCAGTCTACCTCCACCGCCACGGACGCCGCCAGCTCTTCCGAGGCCCCGAGCCTCTCCCTGACCTCCCTTGCTATTGCTCTGTAGTCTGTGGTTGTCTGGGTGTAGATCCATCCCTCAATTACTGCCTTACTTGCCCGGTCGATCGATACGCCCACTGACTGGGTCTGCACCCCCTCCTTACTTACTATGAACTCATCGCCGCCTCTCTCGACGCAGAGGAGGAACTCGCCTCCCATGCTGTGGAAGCAGGTAGCGACCCAGTCAGTCGGGTCCCGGGCCTTATGGACCAGGACGTACGGCCCCTTCATCACTGCGCCCTCCCTGCATCCCAGGACACGCATGAGTGATCGGTGGAGCTCATCCAATCCCTTACCTTCCCTAGGGCCTCCTCCGAAGACCCAGTTAAGGGCTCCGGCGACGGTGGTGGGTAGCGGAACGGGCTCCGACACCATGGCCGTCATGGGCCCCCTCAGCATCGGTGACGAAGTCCCGTACCACCTGAACGAGGCCCTCCCGAGGGGTGTTATAGTGATTAGTGTGCGCACAGCCATCACCTCCTACCGGAATAGACAGCCTTACCAGCCTTCGCGAGCTCGGCCGCAGCGGGCCTGCCTTCGCCGCCCACGACCATCACGGTGTTGAGCAGGTCCCTGCCAACCCGCCCCAGCAACTCCTCAGTAGCTCCTTCCCTGGACTCGTTCCTCCTGAGGACGTACTCGATCAGGCGATCCGCCATACCCTTCCCCGCCAGCTCCGGGAGGGCCTCGAGCACGTCATCAGCCAGCAGGTCGTGGATGAGGCTCCTGCTGAAGGACCCCCTGCTCACGGCGAGGGCGAGCTCCCTCGCCGCCTTTGGCCCCACAGCTACTTCATCCGTGGTGTCTTTCCGTAACTTATTGGGGAGGACAGCCGCCTCATCAACTACCTTGTTTAGGGACACGCTCCCCAGCCTGCCATAGAATAGGGCGACGGAGTCCTTCTCCCACCCGTTAGTGCTTACCTTGTCCTTCAGCTCCTCCAGCTCGTTGCTCAAGTCAACAGCCGACCTCAGTGGGTCTTTATGGTGGGCTATTACGACGCCGTATGACCTGCCGTAGACTGCGGGAGCGGGGAAGACTGCCCACGCACCATCCTTGCCGTCCCCTCTCTCCCCAACTACTATGAACCCGCTCGGCCCGTACCCGAGTCCCCAGTACGAGAGCCTCGTGTCTATTGGTACGCCCACGCTGGCAGGCTCCTCCCCGCTCGGCCGGGAGATCCAGGCGGGGGCCATCGCCATTAAGTCGTCGCCGCCCGCGTAAACAGTTACCCCGCCGTAGCGCTTGACGATCTCAGTATCCCTCAGTGCTACTATCATCATGGCCCTGGACAACGCCTTGATATAGGTTAGGGTGACCGGGGTGGTCACGCACCCTGTCCCGGAGACGTCGCCGAGCCTGCGGACATCTTTTTCGTAGTCGCGTGCGTCGGCGTCATTAATGGCGTATCCGGGACCCAGTGATTCCGTCACGTACTTACTCGGGTTCATGTTGAGGCATCCCTTAAGCAGTTTGGAGCCGAAGAAGTCGCCGTCGCCCTTGATGATGGTGTAGTAACGTCTCAGCACACGCCTCGCTGAGTCGAGGGCGCCCCTAATTACCTCCTCTGGAGCGCCTACCTTCTCCTTAATGCAGTCAACGAATTTGTCAACGACCTCTCTCCTCCCCGATGTTATGACGTCATATAGGGGTAGCACGTCCTCTTTTTCTGGGCAGAGTGAGAGGGCGTAGAGCGTGGCATACTTACGCCTATTCTTCACAGCGCCCCCATCGATGGCCTCGACCTCGCGCCATACCGACTCAGGCAACCAGTAGACAACGCCCCCGCGCTCCTCCTCTATACCCACAGAATCAGTTACTGCCTTGAGGAACGCCGCTATAGCCTTAGCGGCAGCCAGCTCGGTGGTCGATGTCATGACCCTTCTCTTGTATTCCTCATCACCGACCTTCTTCCCTTTCCACTCCATCCCGAGAGCTCCCGCCGCCT
>JALSOP010000035.1 GCA_026986435.1 Desulfurococcales archaeon
TCTCTCGAGACTGCCCTCGCCAACGCCACCTATCACCCTCGGTATGTTGCCCGTCCACCACCTCCTGTTCCCTGGATCAACCCTCTCGGGTGCGTGCACTAAGTAGACGTCCTTGCCTGGGACGAGGCCCTCGTCCTCGAGAGCCCTGGCAACGTTCTCCTCCGTTCCTCCCGGGTATATCGTTGTCTCAAGAGCTATCAAGACACCTCGCTTGACACGCTCCGCAACGCCTGCCGACGCCGAGCGTAGAGGGGAGAGATTGATGAACTCCTCAACATCCACGACTCTCTTCTTCAGTAGCTCAACGAGTTTGTTGCCGACATGCTTTGGAGGGGTATTGACGGCTATTATCACGACATCCGCATCCCCTATCGGGTCGTAGGAGGTCGTTGCCCTTATCCTTCCCCTAACCTCCGGCCATACCCTAATGACGTGCTCGTCCGCCACCGTGGGCTTGCCAGCGTTAATGGAGTCAACGATCACCGGGTTTATGTCTATGATCACTGTCTCTATCCCCTTCAGCGCGAGGAGCGCCGCCGTTGACTGGCCCACGTAGCCCCCGCCCACAACCGCGGCCCTCAATGCGGTACACCCTACTCCTCCTTGAGTAGCTCCTCCGCTTCCTTAACGATCTTTATGCCGGAACTCGCCCCTATGATGTCCGCCCCAGCAGCCAGCATAGCGGCTGCATCGATCGCCGTTCTTATCCCGCCGGAGGCCTTAACACCCGTGCAGGTACCCTTCACTGCCTTCCTCATTATTATTATGTCTGAGATCGTAGCCCCTCTCCTGCCGAACCCCGTGCTTGTCTTGACGTAGTCTGCGCCGGCTGCCGCCACCCGCTTCGAGGCCTCGAAAATCTCGCTCTGCGTTAGGTACCCTGTCTCGATTATGATCTTTATCTTAAGGCCGAGTTCGTGGGCTAGCCCCGTCAGCTCTCTCACTTCCTCTTCGAATGCGTCGAGGCGCCCTGACTTTATGTTGATGATGTTGGCGACTACGTCAACCTCTTTGGCGCCGTGGTCCGCTGCCAGCTCTACAGTAGCTTTCTTCACGTCGATTAGGTCGTAGCCGTTGGGGAACCCTATCACCGTGGCTATGGGGGTCTTTGCTACCTGGGAGGCGTAGAGTACGATGGTCGGGGGGACGACGAGCGCGCGGAACCCGTATGTGTCGGACTCCTCTATGAATTCCTCGTATTGCCTTAGGTCGGCCTCGGGCTTGAGGAGGGTTTGGTCTATTCTGCCCGCTATGCCAGCTAGGTATTTCTTAAGAATGTCTTCGCTAATCAATCCAGTCACCTGTCTGGATTTTCTCGGGTATGTATTTATCCATGAGGAACTTCAGGCCCCTGGCCGTCAGCGCCTCTATCTCGAGCTTCGAGAGTGTCAGGAAGAATAGCCCGACCTCCCTTATCCAGTCGGGGGTTCTGAACCAGCCGTAGCCCCTGTGCCTCTTCTTTCCACTGAGCTGCTCCCTCTCACTCCTGCTCATCCTCGTCGTCCTGAGGAGCTGCATCACCCTGTCCCTGAACGGGGCGTACACATCGAGCCCGACGAGCTCGATAGCCCTTATCACGTCCCTGGGCTTAGCCCTTATGACGTAGTTCCGCCTCTCAGCAGGGGTTAGGTATGGCTCCTTCTTCCGTACGAAGCCCCTCGGCAGAGACCTCTTGCCGAGTGCCTTGGCAAACAGCTTCTCATTCCTCAGAATCTCCTCAGTCCCGAAGATGTCCGTCGGCAGAACACCGATCAGCTTAGCCGCCGGAGTAGCCAACCTCTCAGACTCATAACTCAGGGTTATTGACCCAATCTTGAAAACGCTATAGATATACCACCCATACGGGTCGCTGTTATGATAGATCACCCCGTATCCTCCGATGAACGAATTAGTCGCCGGAACAGCGAAGTCGTACACGTAGCCCTCATATTCCTCCTCATTAACAGAGATTACCTTAGCAACAACTGCGTCACCTTCAACTAGCAAGCGTTGACCCACGGATAACCCCATTGAGCCGCGGGATAACAGCAACGCTAGCTTGGCCTTTGACGCAGATTTGTTTCTGACCGAGTTGGAAGTGACGCCGACGTTCATTAGGGGTATGAGTTCCCTCTTGACCTCCCTGCTTGTTGGGAGCCCGTAGGTTGGTTCAGCCGCTATTCCGGTCTCGGGTGACCTGCCTGATAGGCATGAGTAAATCTCTGGCGGCGTCCTTGAGGGTGCCTTGCCTACCCTTATGATTATGTCTTCATCGTTGAACGTGACTGACGGGTTAACCCCTAGGGACTGGAGCATTAGAAATACCTGCTTTGAGAGTACTGAACTCCTGGTCGAGTATATTATGTTCCCATACCTGTCTACGCTTCCGTCACCGTCAAATAGCCCCTTCAGGTATGAGAGCACCACTGCTTTCGGGGAATTCATTATTACCTGCGGCACCCGCTTAGCTCTTGCATTGCCCAGGAGTCCTAAGGACTTGAAGAGCATGTAGATTACGCGGGACCCCACAATTACTCTTATCCCTCTCTTTCTGTCGATCACGGGCTCGATGCCGAATCTCTCCCTTATTATTCTTCTTAATCTCTCAGCCCTCTCAGTCTCATGAGGCCCCAGGTTGAATGTTATGTACCTCCCGCCCCACACACTCCCCTCCGTAGTGAAGAGTCCGAGCACCCACGCAATCTCCTCGTCAACAACTATCTTGTTAGGTACTCTGTTCCTTGAGCGAGAGAGTCTCACGTAGCATGCTTTCTCGAGATCCTCTTCGTTCGCTTCTCTCAGCCTTATCTCGATGCCTTTCTCGAAACCGAGCCAGAGGGAGCTCTCCAGCTTAAAGTGAAGACCATATGCCTCCTTGTTGTTGACGAGCGTCTTCGCCACATTTATTACGCGGTATCCCCTGTCGTCAGGCAAGAGAGGCAGTCTTTCAGCTATAAGTATGTAGTCACCTGGCTTGATCTTGTGTGCTGGTTCCACAACTATTCTTCCATTCCTGAACACAAAGAGAGAGTGTGCCTTAGTTACTCTCACAGTCCCCCTGCCCCTAAGCCTCAGTTTCAAGATCTTCTCCTTAATGCGGTGTCTGTACGCGTAGCCTATGGGATGCCACTCTATCCTCCCGTTGACGGGGTTCCATGAGGGAACGGCTAGAGGGGCTGTGACTCTCTCCTTAGGCGTGCCTTTCTTGAAGTACTTCCCTATTAATTCTTCAACAGGCCCAACCATCACCTCGCCGGTGCGTAGGTCCTTAACCACTACGACCTCGTCTGCTGGTATGCTATCGGTTATAACGTAGACTGGGAGGTTTAGCTCCTGGTTAAGTCTTCTCACGAATCTTCTGGTGGCCCTGTCCGGCTGGCCGGCGCTCGTTATGAGGAGTGCTTTGTATTTTTTCCAGAATCCTGCTCTGTGAAGTTGCTGGAATACGGCGTCTTTCTCGACTATTAGGACGAATTCTGCCCCTACGTCGAGGAACTCTATGAAGTCCGGAGTTGGCTCGATTGCGTATGCTCCGTGGCCCATCTTGCTGAGGTCTATGACGTCGTCACCGGATCTTATCCTCATGTCCCCGACTACCTTGCCTTTCTCTTTGCTTAGTATGAGCATCTCCTCCCTCAGCATGTCGATGAATACCTCTATGTCCCGGATCACTGAGTCCGACTCGCTCTGCTCGTCCCAGGTGTTCTCGTACTCGATCCTCCCGGTCACGAGGTTGCGGTAGACGATGGAATGCTTGCCCCTGTAGTAGAGGTCCCTTATGGTTGGGTACTCGTCGTTCTCGAGGGCCTCAGCGATTATCTTGGCCATGAGGAGCGTCTGCATGAACTTCTTGGCCTCCTTCTGGTCGAGGAACTCCCTAACGAGCTTCCTCTCACCCAACCTCAATATACCCTTCTCCGGATCGTAGTAAACGTTCGCGAGCACCCTCTTCCTGATACTTATTACCGGCGGCTTCCCCTTCTCTATCATGTGCAGTATCTTCATGAACCTCCTCCTGAGCGCCTGAAGCGCCTTCCTCCTAGCCCTCACGTCCTTCTTCGACGTCAGGGACATCCCCCACCACCTCACTCTATCTTGACCACGACCTCGTCTATACTCCTGATCTTTATGTTCCTCAGCCTCTGATTCAGCATTTCAAGAAGCTTCTTAGCTATCTCGTCGGGGTCACCCTTTTTTGTGATGTACGCGAGGGACTGGGCTATGTCGGGTATGTACTTAGCTATAGCCACAGCCCTCGAGCTCTCCTCCATCTCTTTCTTCTTTTTAAGGAGGTACCTCTTCAGCCCCCTGAGCAGGTGCCTGAGGGCCGCCTCTATCTCCCTCTCGATCTCGGGAACGTCCGCTATCGACTCCTTACCAACACCCTTGTAGGGTATCTTCGTACTGCATATATGGACGAGCACCGCTATCGGGGCGGGGAACGAGACCTCGTACTGCGACCAGTCAAGCCTGTCCTTCGATGTGCTAATCTTCCACAAAACCTTGTAGGACACGTCCGCCGTCTCGTCGTAGAGCAGGGGTATCTTGTTGGCGTACCTGAGCAGGAGGGGTGTGTCGGAGGACTTGATCGCGCCGCCGTAAGCTATGCCCGCCTCAACTATGAATGCGTGGCCCTCGTGGACGGCCGGCCTCCTCGTTACTGCGTCAACGTACTCGGGCTTGAGTATGGCCTTAAGCCCTATCTTGATTATGTCCTCACCGATTGGGGAGAGGTGGTCGCCCCTTGGCGGCCTTATCCCCTTAAACGATCTGAAAGCCCTGACCAGTCTCTCGATCTGGTGCGTCTTCAGCGACTTCGGCGGTGTCGAGGGCTTTATGCCCGCTAGCTCGAGTATCTTCCTAGCAGTTATCTCGCCTATGCTCTGGAACTCCTTTATGAGGAAATCCTTTATTGTCTTGGCCTTAGTATTCTTTATCATATCATTAATGAGCTCTATGTCCGCACCGTGCGGGTGCGGCTTCGTTACCCTCGGGGGGCGCGGAAGCTTCGTAGTAGCTCGCTCAAAGTAAAAAACATTGCCCTCAGGGTCACTAAAGACTATCTCGGAGTAAGGCACTATTATTGCTGTGCGCTTGAAATACTCATAAATCTTGTTTTTCGCCCTACTCCAGTCACCAGTCAGCCTTATGGAGACCCTGGTACCGTGCCATCTAGCGTCACCGCTAGGGTACGAGCCCTCTTCTAGTATTATTGGGACGTTCTTCTCTATGTCGATCTTTATCTTGTAGTGGAACACCCTCTTCCTACCTATCGGCGTCGAGTACACCTCGACAGGGCTCCCGGTCTCGCTCTGCGCATACAGCACAGCCATCTTCACGCCGAGGCCGAACGTACCCCTTGTTTGCCTGAGGACGTACTTGGAGCTGTAGAGTACCCTGCCGAAGGCGTTGGGTATGTGCTCGGGCGGTATCCCTATGCCGTTATCCTCGACAGTTATCCTGAAAACCCCCTCCTCCCCGTCGGGCGTGATGTCGACCTTGATGATGGGGAGGATCATGTGTGTGTCTGTGGCGTCTAGGGCGTTCTCGACCAGCTCCCTTATTGTCTGGTAGAGGGCCCTCACTTTGTTCTGAAAACCAGCTAACTGCTTGTTTTTGTAGAAGAACTGTGCCGGCGATATTCCCTTGAACTCCGCTACAGGCTTTCCCTGAGCGCTCAGCGCCATACCCCCCTCTCCTCTCCAGGTATACGATTCCTAACTATTAAGTTGGGAGAGCGTCAGACCTTCTTCAAGAGGTACGCCGCCAGAATCGGTAGGACAATCGTTGCGTCACCATACACCGTAACGTGCTTCGCGTCGAGGCCTATCTTCCCCCAACTGATCGCCTCTCTCGTCATGGCACCGCTTAGAGAGCCGTCCCACTCAACCGCCGTTGTTATGTAGACGGAGTAGTCGAGGCCGCCCTTGAATTGGTTCCACCATATCGTGTGGTGCTTGCTTATCCCACCGCCTATGACGAGGGCCGCCGACCTCTTCGAGGCGAATACCAGGTCGGATAGCTCCTTCATGTCCTTGAATAGGTTTATCCTGAACTTCGTGAACTGTGACTGCATGAAGAGGTTCGTGCCGAACGCCCCGTCAACGATCCCTGGCACATAAACCCTCGCACCTGCCCTGTACGCCGCGCCGAGGACCGAGTTCTTGTCGTGGCTGAGCCTCTTACCGACCTCATACATTAGTTCCCTAACGCCCCACTCCTCCTTGATCGGGGAGAGTTCCTCCACCAGCGATGTCGTGAAGGACTCAATCACCTTCCCATAACTATGGAAGGGTATGAAGACGTTGCCTAACCTATGATACCCTTTCTCGTACAGCTCCTTATCATCAGCCGCGAACATCCCCTTATAGTAGGTACCGCCGAGTGAGCGGGCTATGTCGTGGTCAACCGTGCCGCACGTCGTGATGATCACGTCGAAGAAACCCCTATCAATGAGTTGGGCTATGACGCCCCTAAGCCCTGTGGCTATGAGGTTGCCTGTGAAGGAGAGGAAGCGAAGGTCGGACTCCCTAAGTCCCTCCTCAAGTATCTTCGCAGCCCGGTATAGGTGACCGGCCATGAACCCGTGTATCTCGCCGAGGTACTCAACGATCTCCCACAGAGGTTTGTCGGGATCTATGCGCACGTCCCGCACAGGCTCGCTCATCCTTGACCACCTGAGGAAATGATCTCGGGTATCTTCTCCGGCTCGACCGTTATCTGCTCCCTTTCCACGAGGTCCCTAATAGTAACTTTTCCTTCACCGACCTCCTTCTCGCCGACGATTATCACGAACCTGTACCCCTTCCTTGACGCCAGCCCTATCAGCTGCCCTATCTTCTTCTTGGAAGCGAACCGCGTGTCGACCGACGCACCAGCGGACCTGGCTATCCCGGCCACACGGTCGATGAAGGGTATGGTCTCCGCACTGGCCACGAGCATCACCTTAGGCAGTTCCCCTATCAAGGCACCCGCTGTACCCGCGTTTAGGAGTGCCTCCGCTGTCCTATCGACCCCGATGGAGTAACCCGTTGCGGGTGTTGGTGGGCCGCCGTAGAGTTCTATGAGTCCGTCGTACCTGCCGCCGCCAGCTATGCTTGACTTATGGTGCGGGGTCTCGACCTCGAAAATCGTTCCTGTGTAATATGCGAGTCCCCTTACAAAGCCTAGGTCAGCGTATGCACCGCTTATGCCTGCCTCTCTACTCATTCTCAGGAGGGTTGCCAGGTTCTTGGCGTACTTCATGGCCTCGCCCTTTATGCCTGCCTCCCTCGCCATCTCCTCTACCTTCTCGGGGTCATCGGTCCTCATCGAGACGAGGGCATACACTATGTCTGGGTCCGCCGCCTCATAACCCCGCAGCTTCTTGACTGCTTCATCCACCTCCTTCTTATCTATGAGGTGGATTATGTAGTCCTGCTCGCCCTCCGGAATACCCCACTCCCTCATTAGGGTTCGGAGGGCGCCCACGTTGCCCAGCCTGACTCTGTAGTCGCTTAAGCCGATGAGCCTGTAGTAATCCCTGATCATCATAAGGAGTTCCAGGTCAGCGTAGAGTGAGGGATCGCCTATTAGCTCGACACCCGCCTGCCAGAACTCCCTGTATCGCCCCTTCTGGGGCTCCTCATACCTGAACACCTGCCCGTAGTAGTATATCCTCACAGGCTTCGGCTCTGGGAGGAAGTGCCTTAGGTATAGCCTAGCGACGGAAGCGGTGAACTCAGGCCTTAAGGCCACCACCCTCCCAGCCTTGTCCTTGAACACGTACATGCTCCTCTCTATCTCGGGCCCGGACTTGGCGGCGAACAGCTCGAATAGCTCGATCGTCGGCAGCACGGCGTGGGTGTACCCGTAGGACTCGGCCACTCTCGAGAAGGCCGAATTAAGCTCCCTTAAGAGAACGGACATAGGGGGCAGTATATCCCTCATGCCCCTCACTGGCTCAGTCCTTATCCTGGGCATGATTAACCACCCCTCTCGATCAGGTCCTCAAGATGTACTCTCCATGTCTTATAGTAGGTAACGTCACCGTGGGCGTCCACCACGGCTATCACCGCCTCAAAGCCCTTCTTCGCAGCTATGTCAGACCAGGCATCGAGTTCTGAGGCAGTAATCGGCGCGTTCTCCTCCGTGACGAATACCATGAACTTCTCGGATCCCTTCTCGTAGACGAGTGTGTTGACGCCGTATGCAGCCCTAGCTCTCCTCCCTCTGTTCCGTAGGTCCACAAGTACGGAGAACTTTATCCAGTCGTACTTGCTCCTGCTGAAATACCTGAAGACATCGCGTAGGGTGAGCACCTTTCCCTCATGGATGACCTCTATCCCCCTATACACTATGTACGCCAGCTCCGAAACATCAAGGAGGACTGTTTTCCCGACCCGCCTACCCAGGCCCAGGCGCTCGACCTCTGGCGAGGCCTCGACCTCTATCGAGCCGTCCTCGAGCACTCCCAGCACCCTCATCCTGCGACCCATATAATATCCGGTTCCCGAAAGTAGGTTTTGGTGCGTCTCTTGAAGCAGGTTAAGTCTCTGGAATGGCTTGGCTGCAAGTTCAGGTGGCTCAACACCCTCAAGATACCATGGGAGGAGGAGTACATAGAGACAATCTCCTACGAAAGGGTAGCTAGAGCCATAGAGACTATGGAGATACGTGGGGCGCCAGCAATAGGTGTCGCCGCCGCCTACGGCGTCGCGTTGGCGGCGTGCAGCAGCCGGGCCGAGAGCGTTGAGGAGCTGAAGAAGGAACTCTTAAAGGCCATTGAGAGGCTCTCGAAGACAAGGCCCACCGCAGTGAACTTGTTCTGGGCCTTAAAGAGGATGAAGGCGGTCATCGAGAGGCCGTACACGTCAGTTGACGAGCTGAGGAAGGCGGTCATCAACGAGGCGGTCCGCATTCACGAGGAGGACGTGGCTGTGAACAAGGCGATTGGCCGCGTAGGCGCGGAGCTGGTAGAGGAGGGTGACACGATACTGACTCACTGCAACGCGGGCACACTCGCCACCGCCGGCTACGGGACGGCCCTCGCAGTGATCAGGGCTGCGTGGGAGGCTGGGAAGAACATTAGGGTGATAGCGACGGAGACGAGGCCCGTTCTCCAGGGGGCGAGGCTTACTGTGTGGGAACTCGTGCAGGAGGACATACCGGTTACTCTCATCACTGACAACATGGTCGGGTATGTCATGAGCAAGGGGCTGGTGAATAAGGTCGTTGTCGGTGCTGACAGGGTGCTTCTGGACGGGCACGTGATAAACAAGATAGGGACGTACACGATAGCGGTGCTGGCTAGGAGGCATGGAGCAGAGTTCTACGCCGCCGCCCCACGCTCAACAATAGACCCGGAGACGAGGGTTGAGGACGTCGTGATAGAGGAGAGGAACCCCGACGAGGTTAGGTGGGTTCTCGGCAAGGTACTGATCACGGTGCCCGACGTCCCGGTGATGAATCCCGCATTCGACATTACGCCGCCTGAACTCGTCAATGGCATCATAACCGAGGTCGGGGTCGCTAGGGCGCCCTTCAAGGAGAGCATAAGCGAGTTGCTCAAAAAAGAGTTCAAGCCATAAACGAGGTTTTCATCGAGCCCTTCTCTCACTGTCCCCCCTAGGTGCTGGGACAGGGTATGGGAGGTACTCTATGTTTGGCCTGGAGGACCTTGCCTGCGGGTAGAGTTCCATGAGTTCGTAGATCTCAGGAGGAACCTCTGTCTTGACAGGGATTCCCCACTTCTTCAGAATATCCACGGTTATCGGGTAGTCGTGCGTGTACTTACCGCTGACGAGTTCCTCAACTATCTTGTCTATTCTGTCCTCCGGGACCTTCCCCTCGAGGAACTCCCGGACTAGGGCCTTCATCTGGTTAAGGGCCTTCTCGGCGACGTCGGCAAGTATTAGAGTCGTGTCAGACACCTTATCGACGCCCTTGAGCTGCACTGCCTTGACCACCGAGGGGGCGGGCATGTATATGCCGTTAGGCCCCATGAGCTGCGGGTCCAGCGGGCCGAGGGTGGCGTGCGGGTCCATGATTATCTCGTCCGCCGCCAGCGCTATTAGTGTGCCGCCTGACATTGCGTAGTGCGGTACCACGACCACCGTCTTAGCTGGGTGATCCTTTAGGGCCCTAGCTATCTGCGAGGCAGCCAGGACGAGCCCCCCGGGGGTATGGATCACGAACATTATCGGCTTGTCCTTAGGCGTCGTCCTTATAGCTCTAATGACTGCCTCCGAGTCCTCGATGTCGATGTACCTGTGTATAGGTATTCCGAAGAGCCCTACCTTTTCCTGTCTATGAATCATCGTGATGACTCTGTAGCCGTACTTCCGCTCGATCAGCGACATCAGCCTTAGCCTAGCAACCTTAACCGACCTCAGCGAAAGATAGGGGGAGAGCACTGCGAAGAGCAGTATGAACCAGAAGAGAAACCCTAGCAACGTATTGATTATGTCTATTTCGCTTGCCATCGCTCTAACCCCTCAATAAGATAGATCTGAGCTAAGGATAAAAGAATATAGCGAATTATGGGATGTGTTGTTAGAATTTTTGTGAATAATAGCTATTCTTTTAGAAAAACATTCTTACTTGGTCGTCAGATGGCTATCCAGCCGTTGTCCTTACGCTTGACCTTCCCCTCTTTCTTGAGCTGCTGGAGCCTGCCCCTAACAGTGTTGTAGTTCAGGCCAGTCGCTGCCACTATCTCCCTCACCGTGGCGGGCTTACCGACCTTCCTCAGATACTCAAGTATGATCTCTTTGGCTATGGGCCTTCTCCTTCCTCTCGAACCGATCCTGGAGATGCTCATTTGGATCACCGGATCATCGGCACGAATTACCTATTTAATTGTTAATATATTCTAAGCGACATTAAAGCAGTTTTGAAATTGAATAAGAAATATATCTAACCGTAATATAAGGATCCGACACGAAAACGAGATATTACACTGACCCAATCACTGTGTGGGTTATTTCTGGTGAGAGGTGCGGTAATAGCGTTCGAGGGTATAGACGGTGCAGGGAAGTACACACAGGCAAGACTGCTTGCAGAGAGGATCAAGGAGATAGGCCTCGAGGCATCGATATTCTCTTACCCCGACTATAGTTCCCCTTACGGGGCACTGATCAGGTCCTTCCTGATGAAGAGGCTTGAGGTAGGGGCTAGGGAGCAGGCAATGCTGTACGCTGTCGATATGCTTAAGGACGTTGACAAGATACGCGGGCTCACTAGTGAGGGGAGGATAGTCCTCTTAGACAGGTACTTCCCCTCCATCATAGCGTATCAGTCAGCTGGCGGCGCAGGCTACGGCTTCGTTACCTCGATAGTCGCCGCTGCGTCACTCATAGTGCCCGATATCGTTGTTTACCTCGATATCTCTGTTGAGACGTCGCTAAACAGGACCCGTAAGAGAGGGGACGATCTGGACAAGTTTGAGGAGGATAAGTCCTTTCTGCTATCCGTTAAGGGTTTCTACGAGAGGCAGATGCGGGACAACCTATTCGATGTCTCCTGGGTAAGGATCGATGCCGAGAGCTCACCAGACGCTGTTCACCGCGTTGTGATGGAGGCTGTGGAACGTCTTCTGGGCGGTGTTAAGGGGAGGCTGAGGTATACGAATGAGGTTCTCATGTCTTCCGAGCTGGGCAGGTACATTTCCAGGATTGCTGGGGCAGGGGGTGCGGCTGATAAATGACCCGTGAGCTAATTGAGATTAAGTACAGGGTTCTCCCCGAGATGCGTGAGGGCGTGGTTAGGCTGAGACCATCGTCGAGGGTTAGTGACCTGCTCAAGACCCTTGGGATTAGCCCAGACTCTGTTGTTGTGACCGTTGACGGAGAGGTCGTTGCGGAGGATTACGTGCTGAATGAATCGAGCGATGTAGTGATATATAGGGTGGTCTCAGGTGGCTAAGTGCGCTAAGTGTGGCAGGCAAGCCGTCATTAGGATACCCTATGCAAGGATGTGGCTATGCAAGGATCACTTCATAGAGTTTTTTGAGACGCGGGTTCTCAAGGCGATCAGGAGGTACGGGCTGGCGAAGAAAGGCGACAGGGTACTTGTTACTGTCTCGGGGGGCAAGGACTCCGCCGCCCTTCTCTCGGCAATGAAGAGGGCTGGGGAGGAGCTGGGTTTTGGGATAATCGCTCTTCACATAGATCTGGGCATAGGCGAGTACTCGAGAAGGAACAGGGAGGCCGTGAAGAGACTCGCCGCTCAGTTAGGGACGAAGCTCCTCGTCTTCGACGTGAAAGAGGTTCTCGGGATGAGCATACCTGAGATGGCGTTCATGAGTAGGAGGCCGCCCTGCTCCGTGTGCGGGCTGGTGAAGAGGTATGTCATCAACGCGGCCGCTGTGGAGCTAGGTGTTGACGCCGTTGCTCTGGGCCACAACATGGATGACATGATCGCCTACATCATGAAGGCCTTCATAACCCAGGACATAAGCAACATACATAAGCTGGGCCCAAGGACAGAGAGCTTGAAAGGGGCTGTGGGCAGGATCAGGCCGCTGTACGACACCAGCGAGAGGGAGGCACTTGCCTACGCCCTCATGAAGGGACTGAGCTTCAACCACGCCGAGTGCCCTAACGCGGCACCAGAGTCAATAGAGAGGGAGGTGAAGGCATTCATGAGTTCCCTCGAGAGGAATCACCCATCGATAAAGGTTCAGCTAGTCCGCCGCTTCTATAAGAACCTAGTGAGTGGGGGCTACCGGGGAGGCGGTGAGACGTCCGTCTCCAGGTGCCCTGTCTGCGGGCTCATATCTGATGGAGGCGTCTGCTCCTTCTGTAGGTTAACGAAGAAGCTTATTGGGAGATATGGCGGCCCTATCGTTAGGGAGTGGTTCTCTAAGGCCGGTAAAGGGCTGTGATGATATTCGCTAGGATCGATGGGTGAGAGAACGGCGGAGTCCTGAGCCCTCAGATCATCCGGAAGAAGACTATGTAGCCCGTGTGCCCAATCATGAAGCTCTCGGGCCTCAGGGCGTCGGATCTCGGCTGGTACTCCCTCATCAGTATCTCGTACACGTGAATATCAACTCCGTACTTCCCCGCCCTCACGGCCTGCAGGAGCTTACTCACCTGGTTGGTTGTCGGCAGAAACACTATCACAGGGGAGGTGGGGGTTAGCGCCTCCTTAAGCACTGGCAGAACACCCCATGGGTCGGGGAGGTCGAGGAACGCCGCGTCAAGCCCCCTCTCATCCACGCCCTCCCTCACATCCCTCACCTTTATTGTGACCCTGTGAGAGAGGCCGGCCAGCTCCAGGTTCCTCCTCGCCACCCTCGCGAAGTCCTCGCGCACCTCGTAACCGTACACATGGCCCTCATCACCCACGAAGTGCGCCAGGGTGGCGGTTAAGAAGCCTGTGCCAACGCCTGCCTCCAGCACCCTCGAGCCCGGGCCGATCCCGGAGAGTAGTACGATGAAGCCCAGGTCCTTCGGGTATATCACCTGAGTTGCCCTCCTGAACCCCCGCATCAGGTAGTCGACCAGCAGAGGACGCATTACCCTAGCCCCGGTTCCCGTAGATGTTCTCACAGCGCTGCCGTACTCGAGGCCGACAATGTCCTCTAACTTGATGTACCCCTTGTCCGTCCCGTACTCCCCCTTCCCTGCCCTCACTACCCTAGACCTGCGTCTGTCGATGTACACGAGCACCCGCTCGCCTTCCTTCACTACGGCTCGGTTCTGGCGTCTTTCATCACTCATTCAGAAATACCAGCCCTCCTCACAGCCGTATCCGAGAGGGTTAAAGAGGTTTAAGTTAATAAGGGAGTGCCTCACGCAATCTCTACCTTCTTCACCACTAGGTGCTCGTCCCTCTCCGCTATCTTTGATGGTGAGAAGACCTTGATGTCCCAGAGCTCCCTCATGAGGAGGTCCCTTATGGCCGTCCTTATGACCTCCGACCTGCTGGAGTACCTCCCGTTCCTCACGAGCTCGTCTATACCCTCAACATATATTTCGGGCATCTTGACCGTGACTAGCTTCACGTGCCTGCACCGCTTATCTGATGTGGACTTAAGATGCTAAAAGACCGGACTCCCCCGCGTCACATATAAGGCTCCTTTGTTGTGAGTGTATTCGGTGCGCGTGGTATGGCGAAGAAAAAGAAGGGGGGAAGTGAGGGTGGAAGAGGCCCTGTGGTAACGTATCAGAGGGTTGATGAGTCACTCATTCGTAGGGCTGCTGGCGCAGTGAGGAGGATGGATGTGGTCACCCAGAATTCCTTGGCTCAAGAGCTGGGGATCAGGGTTTCGCTGGCTAAGGCGGTTATGAGGGAGCTAGTAAGGCAAGGCGTTCTCCAGGTCGTGCTCAAGAGCAGTAAGCTGATAATTGCGACTCCAGCGGGGAAGAAGTGAGAACGATAAATAATTCAACGCACCGCTTTATCATAGCTTGTATATGTCCTCAAGCACCTTCTCCCTGACCGCTGACGGGAGTTCCTCCACCTTAACAATCTTCGCAGTATACGGCGGCTTTTTCGTGAGGGGGCCGACAACGATGTACTTCTCCGGGTCCGTGTCCTTGACACCCTTAAGGACCCTGGCCTTAACGTACTTGCCCTTCTCAAGCTGTATGTAGACGTACTTACCGTGCTTGAGACCCATCACCGCTCACCGAAGGCTCTAAGGTCGTGGAACATATAAGCGTTTTAGGTTCGCCTAAGGAATACATCAAAGGTACTGGCGAATGCCAGGCACGGGCAATAAGCTCAAGGAGTGGGAGAGACTTGTTACCGCCATAAAGTCCTGCCGCAAGTGCAGACTCGCGGAGAACAGAAGAAACGCTGTCCCGGGCGAAGGAAACCTGGACGCCGCCGTCCTCTTCCTGGGTGAGGCCCCTGGGAGGATGGAGGATCTTGAGGGCCGGCCCTTCGTAGGGGCCGCGGGGCGGTTGCTCAACAGGCTCCTCAAGGGGATAGGGCTGAAGAGGGAGGACGTATTCATAACTAATGTGGTGAAGTGCAGGCCCCCTAACAATAGGGACCCTAAGGAAGATGAGGTTGAGGCGTGCAGGCCATTCACTGAGTCCATAATAAGGCTCGTCTCACCGAGGGTTATTGTTACCCTGGGTAACCACGCCGGCAAGTTCCTCATCGAGGGATATGGAGGCGGGAGGTGGAGGGGCATCACTGCTGAGCATGGGCGCGTGAGGAGGGTTAGGGTAAAGGGCGCTGAGGTAGTTGTTATCCCAACCTACCATCCCGCAGCCGCTCTCTACAACCCTAAGCTGTTGCCTACCATAGAGAACGACTTTAAGATTGTTAAGTCAGTATTGGAAAAGGAGGAAAGCACTGAGGAGGGACAGGGCCTTCTTAAGTGGTTGAGGGGTGGTTCCGTTGAGGGAAAAAGAGGGCTCGGCCCGTGAGGAGGTTATCGAGTACCTTAAGAAGAAGATCAGGTGGTTAGAGAAGCGACTGCAGATGTACAGAACTATGCTGGCCCTCCTCGAGGGTAGGGAGGAGGGGGTGGGTGGGGAGTACGAGAAGATCTCCCTTATATCACAGGGCGATGAGGTCATAGCGAGCCTCGCTAAGTCAGGCAGTAACTACAGATTCATCATCACCAGTAACATACCGGTTGATTCCCCGGAGGTGCAGTCCTTCCTTGTCCCGCAGCTGAACGATCTTCAGAGGGCCGGGCTCATAAAATCATTCAACATCCGCGAGAGGGAGAACGGGCAGCTCGCGGAGATCGATGTGCTTGGCGTCCGGAGCGAGTACGCTATCAAGCAGGTCATCTCAGCCCTCCAATACGTGTGGGTGAAGACAAGGCAGAGGTGACCCTCAGAGTAACACTGATCAGGCACCGATACCTTCTTGCCGGGTTCTCATCACGGGGCCACTATTCCTATTTTACCCTGGTTAAAGTCTCTCATTTTGGTAGGTAGCGTTGCTGTTCCGCGTAGTTGCCGAGACATTAAGCAAGATAGAGGCCATAACCTCCAGGACCGCCATAACCGAGCTACTCGCCAACCTGTTTCGGAAGACCGATCCGGAGGTGATCGATAAGGTCGTTTACCTGATCCAGGGCAAGCTCTGGCCTGACTGGAAGGGGCTGCCCGAGCTGGGGGTCGGTGAGAAGCTACTGATAAAAGCGATAGCGAAGGCGGCAGGTGCCAGGGAGTCGGAGGTCGAGTCACTGTATAAGAAACTGGGTGACCTCGGCAAGGTCGCCGAGACCCTAAAGAGCAGGAAGGCCGGGGGCGGCGGGCTGGCCAGGTTCCTCTCAGGTGCCACTAACGCCTTGACGGTCAACAGGGTTTACGAAACGCTGAAACGGGTTGCCCTAGCGATGGGCGAGGGCAGCAGGGACCTCAAGATCTCATTGATAAGCGGCCTACTCATTGACGCTGAACCCATTGAGGCGAGGTATATAGTCAGGTTCGTTGAGGGGCGCGGGAGAATAGGGGTCGGTGACGCCACTATAATGGACGCCTTAGCAATAGCCTATGGTGGCGGCACCGCCGCGAGGCCCATAATAGAGAGGGCGTACAACATCCGGGCCGACCTGGGTGAGGTCGCCCGTATCCTCGTGAGGGAGGGGCTTAAGGCTCTTGAAAAGCTAACACCTGAGGTCGGCGTTCCCATAAGGCCCATGCTCGCTGAGAGGCTCAACGATCCTAGGGAGATCCTGGCGAAGGTTGGTGGGAGAGGAATGGTTGAGTACAAGTATGACGGCGAGAGAGCACAGATCCATAAGAAAGGGAACGAGGTCGTCATCTATTCGCGAAGGCTCGAGAACATAACGCATCAGTACCCGGACGTCGTGGAGGCCGTACGGGAGAGGGTGAAGAGCAAGGAAGCAATAATAGAGGGCGAGATAGTCGCTGTAGACCCCGAGACGAGGGAGATGAAGCCCTTTCAGGAGCTGATGCACCGCAAGAGAAAGCACGATATCCACGAGGCCATAAAGGAGTACCCCGTCACCGTGTTCCTCTTCGACGCCCTCTTCAATGAGGGGGAGGACCTCACGATCAAGCCCCTCCCGAAGAGGAGGGCCGTGCTGGAGAAGATCGTTGAGCCAGACGAGACTATCCAGTTATCGCAGTACATAGTCACCGACGACCCAGAGGAGTTGGAAAAGTTCTTCTTAGAAGCAATAGAGAACGGTGCCGAAGGGGTCATGGTTAAGGCAATACACAAGGACTCCATCTACAGAGCAGGTGCCAGAGGCTGGCTATGGATCAAGTACAAGAGGGACTACAAGAGCGAGATGATAGACACAGTAGACTTGGTAGTTATTGGCGCATTTGCTGGGAGAGGTAGGAGGGCCGGGACATACGGTGCCCTACTCATGGCAGCCTACGACCCCGATGCCGACCTATTCCGCAGCGTCTGCAAAGTCGGGAGCGGCTTCACTGACAAGGACCTGGCTGAGCTACCGGAGATACTTAAGCCCTATATACGGCAATCAAAACCCAGGAACGTTGACTCACTTATGAAGCCCGACGTGTGGATCGAGCCGGCTCTAGTAGCGGAGATAATAGGGGCTGAACTCACACTATCTCCCCTACACACTTGCTGCAGGGACGAGGTGAGGAAAGGGACCGGCATATCGATCAGGTTCCCGAGGTTCATCAGGTGGAGGGACGATAAGGGGCCGACGGATGCCACGACAACGAAGGAGCTCCTGGAGATGTACAAGTCCCAGCTCAAGAAGATTTCCGAGTAGTTTTTACTGTGTGCTCTACCTCGAGACATATATCTGCACAGGCTCGCCAATAACCTGCCCGGGGACATTCCTGTTGAACCTCACGATGACGACATTATTTCTTCCGTGGGCATGCACCTTCACTATCTTGCCTACATATGAATTGCCCCACTGATCCTTGACGAGAACCTTCGCCCCTACAAGGCTGTCAACCCTCTTCATTACGGTGTCAATAACCCTTACGAGCACCTGGTTAGTATATTGTGTGTTCATACCTCTCCTATACCCTACCACGATACCGTGACCGAGCACAATGACATCTGGTGTTGCGGACATCGGCGTCACCTCAGGTTTCTGAGTTCGACGGGCTTATAACGATTATCTGTGTATATAAGTGCCCAACACTATCAGGCTGTGAGGACGTGGCGATGAAATTCATCGTAGACACGATGCTAGGCAAGCTGGCCAAGTGGCTGAGGATCCTGGGCTATGACACACTATACTCCAACAAGTACAGCGACTGGGAGATACTGAAGCGGGCTGAGAAGGACGGGCGTATCGTGATCACGAGGGACAAGACGCTGTATAAGAAAGCAGTGAAGAAGGGTATTCAAGCGGTCCTAGCACCTTACGGGGACGGCGTGGACCTCGTAGATACGCTGGCGGCCGTGGCGCTAAGTACGGGAATATCACTGGATTTCGATCCTTCGCAGACTAGATGCCCTGTGTGCAACACCAGGCTCGTGAGGATAAGCAAGGCTGAGGCATTATCGTATGTGCTCGAGGATATCTGGCGCAAATACGACGAGTTCTGGCGCTGCCCTAAGTGCGGAAAGGTTTACTGGAGGGGAAGGCACTGGGAGACCATAACCGATAAACTGGAGAGAGCTAAGGAGTTAGTGAGGGTGTCGGCTGTTGATGGGAGAAGCAATTATGCCGGAGGAGCTAAGCAGGGATCACGGAGAATTCCTGGTAAGGCTCGCTAGAAAAGCTGTGGAAGAATTCGTAATGAATAGAAGAAAGATCGCACCACCAAGTAATACGCCGAGAGAGCTGTGGAAACCAGGGGCCTCATTCGTCACCCTTCTTAAACTCGTAGGAGAGAGGACAGAGCTCAGAGGGTGTATTGGATATACAGCAGCGTTCCAACCTCTCGTAGAGAATGTCATATCGGCAGCGATCGCTGCCGCCACGCAGGACCCTAGGTTTCCTCCAGTGAAACCCGAGGAGCTTAGCATGATAGTTATTGAGGTATCCGTTCTCT
This sequence comes from Desulfurococcales archaeon, assembly GCA_026986435.1. Lineage (GTDB taxonomy): Archaea > Thermoproteota > Thermoprotei_A > Sulfolobales > NBVN01 > WAOK01. The sequence continues at coordinate 18,897 of JALSOP010000035.1, forward strand.
CGCCCCTCATACAGGTGGCAAAGGAGAACCTTATGGAGGACTTCGTGATCGGGAGGGACGGACTCGTCGTCAAGAGGGGGCTCTATACGGGGCTCTTGCTACCCGAGGTTCCGGTAGAGTACTGCTGGGATAAGGAGACGTTTCTCAGCGAGACCTGCATGAAGGCCGGTCTCCGCCCTGACTGCTGGCTTGACGAAGATACCGAAGTATACAGGTTCAGTGCCAGGACGTTCAGGGAGACCCAGCCAGGAGGAGATGTCGTGGAAAGGGATCTGAGGGCCGAGTACGAAAGTAGGTGCCCACCGGAGGTCTTAGGGAGCTGAAGAGGTAACGGTCTTATAGGATTAGCTCCTTCACTTCCCTAAAGAAGGGGAGTGCTTGGCGGTCACTAGTGCCGAGAACGTCAAGGTAGCTGAAGGAGTGAGGGGGATAAGGGTTAGGTTAATTGCTATCTCTCGACCCATTGAGGGTGACGATCCCCGCAGGCTCATCGTCCTCGCCGTCAAGACCTCCGCGGGCAAGGTCAAGGAGAAAGGGGCTGAGTATTACCTCAAGCATTACCCCGATGAGAAGGTCGGTATGTGGGTCATAGCCGCGGCTAGGGGCTTTCCGTCGGTGCTCGAGCACGTGGTGATGACCTTCCTCATAGAGGGTTGTTCGAGGGTGTGCACGCACCAGCTCGTGAGGCACAGGATAGCATCGTACACGCAGGAATCACAGAGGTACTCAGCTATCGAGCCCTCATTTGTTCTCCCGGAATCTATTGAGCGGGCAGGTCTGGGCGGGGATTACTTGGCTCTGCTCGAGGAGGCTAATCGCCTGTATCTGAAGGCTCTGGAGAGGGGGGTGCCCTACGAGGACGCAAGATATGCCCTGCCGCAGGGCATTACATCCAGGCTCGTAATGACCGTTAATCTGAGGGAGCTGCTCCACATAGCGTGCCTGAGAACTGCGAGGGAGGCTCAGTGGGAGACCAGGTACGTGGTCAGCAGAATGATGGAGGAGGCCGCGAGAGTGGTTCCAGAGATAGAGGAGGCGGTTAAGGTGTACTGCAGGGATGGTGACGTATGATCCTCTCGGATTTTGACCTTAAGGCATATATAGAGTCAGGAAGGCTCAAGATAGAGCCTTTCTTCAACGACACGATAAGGGAGAACGGGCTTGACCTCAGGCTCGGGCGCGGGTACTGTAAGCTGAGGCCGGGGGAGGTGGTCGTTGTTGAGGAGGGCAAGGACGTGAGCCACGCGTACGAGTGTGGTTTGTCGGATGACTTCATCGAGCTGGAGCCCGGTGGGAGGTACCTCCTGCACACGCTCGAGGTCGTTGCCCTGCCCCCCGAGCTGATGGCGTTCGTGGAGCTGAGGTCGACCTTCGCTCGCCTCGGGCTCATGATGCCGCCTACAATAATAGATGGGGGCTTCGAGGGCCAGATAACCATCGAGGTCCTTGCCCCGCCGTTCCACCTTAAGCTCCCGGTGATGGCGAGGTTCCTTCACCTGGTGTTCGCTAAGTTGACGACGCCCGTCACTAAGCCGTATAAGGGGAAGTACCAGGGTCAGAGGGGAGTCACGCCCCCGATCCTTAAGGGTATCACGTAGGGTGTCTTTATGTGTGGAAAAACTTCTCTACGTCCTTTCTTGACTGCCCGGGCATCGCCGGCATCTTTATCTCTCCGAACCTCTGCTCGTACTCCCTAACCTTAGCGACCATCATGTTAGCCAGTGCCTTGAACTGGAGGGGGGAGAGCTTTATCTCTATGAGGAGCTCCCTCACTATCTTCTCCACACTCATCGTGCCATCGGGGTTTGTGGAGGGCACTATTCTGTCGACAAAGAATATTATCGAGCCCTCGCCCGGGTTAAGCGTGCCTATGGCGCCTGTGGCGTGAACGGTCTTGTACCCCTCGGACTCCTTCGTCTCGAACCTTGGTAAGGGCACTCTGAACACCGTTACCTATCCTCTGCAGGGCTATTAAGCCGGTCAGGGGGCTCCTAAGTCATCACTGAGGTCGGTGACCGCCACACACATCATCCCGGCTACTCACTAAGGTTACTCCTATCCTAGATAATTAGTTAGAGCGTTGTATCCCGCTACCAAGCCTTTCCCCGGTAGGGTAAACGCGTCCACACCGACCTCTCTAGCTGCACTATATAGGAGACCGAGATAGTACACCTTATCGATTCTTACCCCCTCCTTTACGTGTGTGACGGGTAACGGGCCCGCTTGGGTCATGACGTACTTCACAACCCCTCCCATAAGACCCGCGCGTGCGGCAGCGAGTGCCTGGGGAACCCTCCTAGGGGTGGGGGACGACCTCTTCGTTATTACTAGGTCGGCGAGAGATACCTCGTCATTGAGGAGTAGTGATGCCTTTTCAGCGAAGAGCGCTGACGCTGATGAGAGGGCTTCCTCGTACTCTCTTGGGTTCCGGGCCGATGCGAGGATCGTTAGTGCTTCGCTCTGTGCGTCCTTAACGAATTTGGGTGTGTCCCTCCTAACCATTGCGAGCCCCTTGACCTTGACCCGCCCCTCCGCTGTGAGGCCGAAGTACTTGTTCGCCGCACCACGCAACCCGTCCTTGATGGCTGGTATCGTTAGCCACACATACCTTGACTCAACCCTTATTGATAGACCGGTGACCATCTCGATCTCTGCCGCCACCTCCTCGGGTTGCGGGACACTAGGGCTCGCTGGCTGTATGAATATTGAGTCAACTATCGAGTGTATGACCCTGTACCCCATCTTCTCAGCGACTGCCTCAGCCTTCAGAAGCGTGTGCCTAGCGATCGAGGTCACGTTCTCGTACGCCTGTATAGAGCCGAAGAGCGAGTTCCTGTAGCCTAGGTAGCCGAACGCAGCGACCAGCAACCACTTAACGGCGTCCGCTCTCTTAACAAGCCCCGCATCCTTCTGCATGGCTCTCCTCCAGATGAGCTTCCTCAGCACGGACGGCACCACGCCCTCCTTATCCATGCAGACCGGGTGTATCCCGCCCTCCGGTACTGTCCCTCCCCGGCAGGCCACGCCCACGGTCTCGGCCGAGAGATTATGCTTCACTATTATGCTCGGGTAGAGGCTGTTGAAGTCCAGCTGCGCCACGCCCCAGTAGGTACCCGGCTCCGGCACCCTCCCGCCGCCGGCGAGATCGGCTGCTGCCAGTTCCCAGACCTTTCTCCAGCCCTCGATCCTGGGTGTTGAGGGGTCGAGTATGTAGCCCCTCCTCATCGCCTCTGCAGCCTCCGCTGTTGTGAGCACCTTACCGATGGGGGCCGCAGCCGCCTCTGGGAGGGGTAGGCCGGAGATCCTTGACCACTCTATCACGCCCTCCATTGAGCCAGCGAGCGGTGGCTCCATAACGATCCATTCGTCACTGTCTAGTCCGGGGAACAGCGCCCTGTCCTCGAATCTGGCGATGACTACGTGGGGCCTGCAGTACCTCACTCCATCAACAACCTCCTCCGGCCTCGCAACGAACTCCTCTTCACCACACCTAATCATTACTCCCCCGACCCTGTCGCCGAGTATGGCAGGCCCGTGCCAGGCAAGCGCTGTGACCTCAGCGTAGCGTATGCTGGGGGTTTCGTAGAGTGGGTCATCGATGTCTTCGAGGGGGGATACCCTCCCAGATTCTACGCTCACTAGTGAGCCAGGCGGTGTGTTGTTCATCCTGAGGGCGACGGCAAGCTTATGCACCCTGTTGACCTCCCTGCCAATCCCGCGGGCCTCGAGCCAGTGCACGACTCTCGCCAGCGCCCTCAGGTCATCGCTCGCTAGCATCAGCACCCGTACCCTAACCTTGTAGTCGGGCGGCGCGAGCATCTCCTCCACCAACGCCTCCACTGAGTCCTCGCTAGACATGATCTGCTCCGCCAGTATCTGTGGGTCCGGCCTCGTCAGCACGTGGGCTGAGTACCTGATACGGGCCTTGACCCTCGCCAGGCCGTGCTCCGTGGTGAGAACCAGCTCCGTGCCCTCTGTTGCAGGTGATGCATCTATGAGGTACCCCTCCACAGGCGCTCCCTCGCCAAGCAGATCATGACGCCGATGAGCACTGCCTCCAGAGGGTCTGAGAGTGGGACGAAGCGGTAGGCGTCGGCGGCGCGGGAGGCGCACTGGAGCAGTTTCTTAGCGACCTCCCTGTCCTCCGGGTCCTTGAGGGCGTTCGCTACCTTCATGAGGCGGCGGATCTCCGCCTCTATAACAGGCCTAGGTGCGGGGATAGTCCGCCCCACTCCCTCATCACCTCCGCCTTGGGGAGAATGGTTATCCCGGGCGCTCTCCAGGCGTGCTTAACGATTTCTGCCCCGAACCTCTTCCTGTCGATCTCCCATAGCCTGATCACTGCGTGCATTACGTGGTGGTGGTAGTTCCCGCCCTCCGGCAGGAACCTACCGAACTTGCTCACCGTATTGAAGACTGCCACCCTAACCCCCGAGTCGATGAGCTTCTTGATCGCTGCGACGATGGGCGTAACCCTGCTGTACTCCGCAGGGGTTTGTGGGGAGAAGAGGAAGGGGGTTCTCACCACGACTGTGTCGACCCATTGTGGCACGCTCCTAAGTAGTGTCGGCACGTCCTCTGCGCGGAAGGCTCTAGAGACCTTTATTCTGTCGAGGCCGCTGCCGAGGACTTTGGTGAAGTAGCGGAGCATGTAGGGGTTCAGGCCGCCGAAGTCCTGGACAAGCGCTATCGCCACGTCCCCTCTCCTCGCCCTGCATGCTGTCACCCTATGCATTAGGGTAGTGACTATACTGCCCGCCCCGTAGAACTCGATTGCCCATACCTCGGGTAATGGGGTTATGAAGCGGTCGAGCATGCTGCACGTTATGACCGTCAGCGTGCCCCCATAATAAGCTATGCTTATAAAGTGGTCGTGGAGCCCGTTGTGATTTTGTGGCGGGCCCGCCGGGATTTGAACCCGGGACCTACGGGTTAAGAGCCTCGGTGCCCAGGGCCAGGGCTCCGCCGCTCTACCTGGCTGAGCTACGGGCCCATCCAAGCCCTTAAACATGTGTGGGGCTTAAAAGCGTTAGTTCAGCAAATCGACCCCTCCTCATAGCGTTGCTCAGGCTACGTCGACGTCATCATCACTTCATCTAAACACTTACTAAGCTTTTTTCTTAAATGGCATTCGACCAACGAGGGATCACTTACCGAAGGGCAGGAAGTCCGGTATCTCGGCCAGGTTTATTATTGGCACGACTACGTAGCCAGGCTTACCGCCCTTTCCTATCTCGACGATCTCGCCTTCGGAGTCCGCCTTCACAAGGAGATAGTTTCCGTCGATCGGGTACTTCCTCTCCGCGTCGACGTAGTAGTAGATTATCGGGATCCCGTAGAGCCTGTAGTAGTCGCGGAACACCGCGAGGACAGCGTAGATCACATCCTCGCCCTTGAATATCCTCACTACATAGGTTATCTGCCCCATAGCAACGCTGGAGGCAGCCAGCCTGGCGAGGTCGTTCATGCTGGCGACCCTCACTCCGTACGCCTTGCTTATTTTCACGTCCTCCATGGCGAGACACCCTGCTATGGTAGAACTTCTGGTTTCATCTATTTTAGGATAATCTCGAGATCACTCCGAGGGAACAAGCTTGGGGCGTTTTGAGATAAGATGGCACGGCAGGGGCGGCATGGGCGCAGTCACCGCCGCCGAGCTGACTGCCATGGCCGCCGTGAAGGCTGGCTACTACGCTGTCGCCTTCCCGGAGTTCGGTGCGGAGAGGAGGGGTGCCCCGGTTAAGGCATATACGAGAATTGACGAGGAGCCCATATACGAGAAGACACCTATTGAGGAGCCCGACGCCGTAGTAGTACTCGATTCCTCCATGGTTGGGCAGGAGGCGGTCCTCCACGGCCTCAAGAGCAGTGGGTGGTATATAGCCAACACTGCCAAGGACCCGGAGGAGATCCGGAGAATCATTGGGAGGGATGACGTGAAGGTAGCGACTGTCAACGCCACTAAGCTCGCGATGGAGGTCTTTAAGGCACCTATAGTTAACACAGCAATGATCGGTGCTCTCGTCGCCGCGACAGGCATAGTTCCTTTGGAGAAGGTCGAGGAAGCTGTGAGGGACAGGTTCCCCGAGCGCTACGTGGGTCCCAACATTAAACTCCTCAGGCAGGCATATGAGTCCGTGAGGGTGGTGGTGTGAATGACCGCTCAACTACCCGGTTGGAAATCCTTGCCCCCCGGCGCTGTCATAACAAGGCCGGGGTCAACGGTTGAGTACAAGACGCATGACTGGAGAACCCTGCGGCCGGTCATCGACCAGGAGAGGTGCATTAGGTGCAGGCTCTGCTGGCTATACTGCCCGGAGGGCACCATAATTGAGCTCGACAAGCCCTACACCACCAAGGCGGGAAGAAAATACACGAGGACCTACGAGATAAACTACGACTACTGCAAAGGGTGTGGGATCTGCGCTCAGGAGTGCCCTGCTAAAGCGATAAAAATGATTGAAGAGGTGAGGTGAGGATGGCGGGCAAGAAGAAGCTACCCCTCTCAGGCAACACCGCTATAGCATACGCCGCTAAAGCGGCTGATGTCGACGTGATCTCCGCCTACCCAATAACCCCACAAACAACCATCGTGGAGAAGCTCGCCGAGTTCGTAGCCAACGGCGAGCTGAATGCTGAGGTGATCCATGTCGAGTCCGAGCATTCAGCGCTGTCGGCCGCCGTCGGCGCCTCCGCAGCCGGTGCGAGGGTGTTCACGGCGTCCTCGTCGCAGGGCATTGCCCTCATGTATGAGATAATGTTCATAGCGTCCTCGATGCGGCTCCCGATAGTCATGGCTATGGCAACAAGGGCCCTCTCCGCGCCCATCAACATCTGGAACGACCACGGCGACTTCATGGCAGCCTCCGACACCGGGTGGGTCATGATGATGGCCCACACCAATCAGGAGGCTCACGACGACGTCATATTGGCTTACAAGATCGCCGAGCACCCGGACGTCCTCCTACCAGTGATCACGGCCATAGACGGGTACTTCATGAGCCATACCATTGAGCCTGTCGAGCCTATTGAGAGAGAGGAGGCACTGAAGTTCATACCCAAGAAGGTGACGTGGAGAGTTCTTGACCCCGACAACCCAGTGACCATGGGCCCGCTCGGCACGCCCGAGTGGTACTACGAGTTTAAGAGGCAGCAGCATGAGGCGATGAAGAAGGCGAGGGAGGTATTTGATGAAGCAACCAAGGAGTTCGAGAAGACGTTTGGGAGGAACTACGAGCCCGTTGAGTACTTTATGATGGATGACGCCGAGTACGCCCTCGTCGCGATGGGCAGCGTCGCGGGCAACGTGAAGGCATACATAGTTAGGGAGGCAAGGAAGAGGGGCATAAAGCTGGGGCTCATAAGGGTCAAGCTCTTCAGGCCGTTCCCTGCTGAGGAGATAGCGGAGGTCATAAGCAACCTGAAGGCCGTAGGCGTGATAGACAGGGCCCTAGCCTTCGGCTCATCCTATGGCGGGCCACTCTATGGGGACACACTATCAGCGGCATACATCAGAGGGATCGATACACCGATAGTGAACTTCGTTGCAGGTCTAGGAGGTAGACCGGTGACGTTCCACGATATCAAGACAATGGTTGACGCCACGCTGGCGTTGGACGGGAAGACCAGGAAGGATGTTCCTAAGGAGCCTTACTTTATAGGGGTGAGAGAATGAGCACAAAGCCCAAGATCCCAACTATTTGGGACATACCGAGGGAGGAACTCTTCGCGCCTGGCCATAGAATGTGCCAGGGATGCGGAGCTGCCATATTGATGAGGCACATAACGAAGGCCCTGGGGAAAGACGCCATAATAGTTGAGGCCACTGGCTGTGTCGAGGTCACCACGACTGTTTACCCGCAGACCGCGTGGAAGCACCCATGGCTGCACATAGCGTTCGAGAACGCTGCCGCCGGTGCGTCAGGTGTTGAGGCGGCGATAAAGGCCCTGAAGAGAAAGGGAGTAATACCGAAGGACAAAAAGGTCAAGGTCGTCGCGATAGGCGGTGATGGCGGAACCTTCGACATAGGCCTGCAGGCCCTCTCCGGCATGCTGGAGAGAGGGCATAACGTGCTCTACATAGTGTACGACAACGAGGCATACATGAACACAGGAATACAGCGCAGCGGTGCCACACCATATAAGGCGTGGACCACCACAACTCCCGTCGGTAAGGTGTGGCGCGGTGAGTGGAGGCCTAAGAAGGACATAATGGGTATCGTGCTAGCGCACAGAGTGCCTTACGCAGCCACCGTCAACCCGGCGTATATAACGGATCTCTACATGAAGGTGAGGAAGGCAGTCGAGATCGAGGGGCCGACCTTTATACACGCGTTCTCGCCGTGCACGCCCGGCTGGAGGATAGACCCTGCCCTCACAGTGACCGTAGCGAGGCTAGCCGTGCAGACCGGAGTGTGGATTAACTATGAAGTGGAGAATGGCGAGTTCAGGGTGACGACGCCAGTGTCGAGGAGGAAGCCTGTTAGGGATTACCTGAAGCTTCAAGGGAGGTTCCGCCACCTCACCGAGGAGGAGATTGCTGAGATACAGCGTATGGTTGACGAGGAAGTGGAGCGAATTAACAGGCTCGTCGGCAAGACAGTCATTGGGCCGGTTGTTAAGTGAGGTTATGAGCCGATCTTCTTCTTTTTAATTCTTATCAACTCCTTGGACTTCTTCAGCATGTTGATGTATCTCTTGGCGAGGCGCTCGTTACCGCTCCTGCCCAATCTCTTGATCGTTACCTCGAGCATGAACCTCGAAGCATCCATTCTGCTCTCCAGGATCTCGCCCTCGCTACTTGTGATTATCGTTGGCTGGGCTATGAACTCATCAGCATACCCGCCTATGACGATCACAGGCACGCCGTTCTCGTGAGACCTGACCGAGGCAAGCCACTCAGTCTCTTTGGGCGAGTACGGGGTTATGAGGGGTGGCACAAAGAACATTATGACGTCGGCACCAAGGAGCGCACAGGCCCTACTTATCTCCGGGTAACTCATGTCATCCCCCACTACAGCACATATCTCTGCCCCATCAACCCTGAACTTACCCACACTGAATGAACCACTTATCTTGTCCTCTATCTCGACGACCTTCCGCGCAAGCGTCACTGGCGCGGCGTGGGGTAATATGCCAACTACGTCCAGGTAGTTCTTATTACCGCTCCTTACCATGACTGGTCCAATAATGATTGGCGTCCCGAATTCGTCGACGAATGCCCCTAGCTTTGTGAGGAGTAAGCTATACGATGCTCTGGCGCTGAATGCTTTTCTTTTCCCCTTAATGTACTGGTACACCGGATGCGGGGGCGCCAGCGTGACGACAGTTTTACTAGCTGGCGCTTCCCTCAGCGTCGCTATGAGGTCAACAGCAAAGTCCCTTGCCTTCTGTCTCAGTTCTTGGCGAAGTATGAGCAGTGATCCATGACTCAATAAGTGCACCAAGAGAGTTTAATGAGTAATGGGATAAAACGGTTAGCTCTTTGCACCCATCATCCTTTTCTCGATCTCCCTCATCTCGCCAAAGATGTCCGTGAGTAGCTTCACGTAGAGTGTGAACCCGTCCTCACCTACCTCCTCCACAGTCCTCATGCGCTCCTCGAGTTCCCTGGTCTTGTCCTCGGTAACGAACTCCCTGTACTTCTTGAGGAGGTGCCTGTAGACCTCCATGCCGAGGATGGTCGGCACGAGCACCCTGTTGTGTTCGACGTACCTCCGCTTCTTTATGGTGTCCATTATCTTTGCGTATGTGCTCGGCCTACCTATTTTCTTCTCCTTCATCTTCCTAACAGCGTCAGCCTCACTCAGTAGAGTGCCTTTCTTCCCTATCCATACGAACCTGATCTCGCACGGGTGAACCACCCTCTTCTTTCTCCTCTCCCTCGGCGGTGGGGGTCTGCAGACAACGCCCCTGAGCTTCTCAAGAACACCCGTATCAACTAGTGGCACGTTGACATAGAACCTGAGATAGCCATCGAAGGTGTCCTCAAGGCCGAGCACGTAGGCCTCGCCAGCGTCAACGTCGCTTATGCGGACCTCGTGACGCTCGCCCCCAACGTACCCGACGAGCTTGATGTCAGCCTTAAGCCTCGCCTTAGCTACCTTAGCAGGGGCTGCCTGGCTTGCCATGAATCTACGGAATATCATGTCATAGACAGCGAAGTGTCTCGACTCTAACCTCCTAACAGGCTCTATGACTCCCTCATTGATGAGGTCCCTTAGTGTCTGCTCGTCTATCGGCCTCGTCGGCCTTATGCACTCGTGGGCACCTCCCTCGCCCCACCTCCTGGGCCTGAAGTACCTGTCCCCTAGCTTCTCCGTGATGTACTCCCTGGCCACCGCTATCCCGGCGTCGGAGACCCTCGTTGAGTCAGTCCTGTGGTAGGTTATGAAGCCCAGCTCGAACAAGTCCTGGAGTATCCTCATTATCTCCTCTGAGCTCATCCTCAGCTTCTGGGATATGTCGCTGATCGCTGTGTCCGTTGTGTACGGTGGCGGCGGGTTAATCTCCGCGAGCTCCTCTAGTAATTCTGCGGTGATTGCTAACTCCGCGTGCTCTATGCCACTCTTACTCCTTGGCGTGAGCATCCACCACTGCGGCGAGCCGTAGAGAGCTGACATTGGGACATAGACTCTTCTCGTAATCTTTTTGTCTATGCCGAGCGGCTTTACGCCTATTCTCTTAAGGAGTTCTGCGTCCTCTTCAGTGAACTCGCGCTCAATCCTTAGAGAGGGTGCCAATACCCTGCCCTCCCCAGCATTAGCTATTAGGTCTGGTCTGAGGGTGAGCCTCATCCTCGGACCCCACTCAGAGAGGTGCATTTTCAGTCCTTCGATTATCCAGCCAAGAACGGGAGTCTGCACCCTGCCAGCGCTCAGATTTCTATACGGTCCTCTTTTCTTACAGTTTGTTAGAACTACTGAGGGTAGTGGTTGCCTGAGCTTCACAATTATTTTCTTATCGCGATCTGCTCTGAGTAACTTCCTCAGCTTCTTTACGTCCAGAAGGACATACTTATCCACGTCATACCTGGTGCGAAGGTCGTCGGGTCTCATCTTGTTCCTTTTCATGTAGTTGTTAATGTTTTCGCAGAACACTGGCCAGAAGTTCTCCTGTAGATCCTTCGAGAGTGGGAACCCTATCCACCTGTCCTCTATCCTCCTAATGAGCTGAGCCATGACCAGGTTCTCGTCGATGTTCCTCGGGTTCTCGATGGCTTTCAGGACCGCCTTCCTCGTCACCTCGTGGAACTCGACGCGCTTGAGGGCGTTGTCGCTTGGGAGCATCGGTCTGACGATGTTCCATACGTCGAACGCTATTTTCTCGCCTTCGGTGTCGGGGTCCGTCCCTATGAGTACCTCGTCGACCTCCATAGCGACGTCCCTGAGGGCCTCTATGATCTCCGTTGCGGACTCTATCTCACCTTCTGTGGCGTATCTCTCCCATGCCTCACTGTATTCCGGCTCTGCTATGAAGGTCGTGGCCGGCCTGTTTTCGTCGCCTCTTATGATTCTCCTTCTGGGTGAGTAAATCGGGACGAAGGGAGGTTTGTTGCTCCCGGCGACCAGCTTCTCCCTTCCGGCGATCCCGTAGTAGTGCCTTATGTGGGGCGCTACCTTCTCATGCTTCACTATCTTCTGAAAATCGACTATCAAGTCGTATATGTGGCCGCCGCTGGCCGTTATGAGTAGTGTGAGGGAACCTATCGATACCTCGTATACCCTTAACCTTCCGTAGGTTCTTGAGCTCGGGCGGCCGAAGAACCTCGCTATTGTTCTGGCCTTGTTGGGTGATTCAACGATGAAGAGCGCTGTCTTTATGTCCGTTACCCTCGGTAGTTCGGCAGCGCTCACTTTCTCCCCGCTCCTCAGCCTCCTTATGAGTTCCCTGTGTCTGTCCACCTCCTCAAGGGTTTTCTTGACCTTCTCGGGGTCCCATTCGTGGAGGGCGAATTCGTCTATTAGCCACCTTATCCTGTGCTCGAGCCCGTAGACGAGGCGATCATCGTGCTCAAGGATCACCGCTATACCCTTGCTTATGCCGCCCAGGAAGAGCCTCGATGTCCTCCCGCTCGCCTGGATGTACGTCCTAACGTCAGGTATTAGCACGTAGAGGGCGCCGGCCTCGACCCTAACAGAGACCTCCGGGTTCTTCTCGATCGCCTCAATAACGGATTTGTCCCGGAGGGCCGCCCTCACAATCATGAAGGCCTCCGCGAACACCCTCTCAAGCCTGCTCATGGTCGAGGCACGCTCGCGGATCTCCTCGTCACTCAGCCCCCTGATCTGGGACAGGAACTCGTCCAGCCTGTTGAGTATGTAAGTGCCCCTGCGCCTGATCTCCCTCCTCACGATGTTGAGTGCTGCGTTAAGGGCTCTCCTCTTCGCCTCATCCCTTATGGCGTCTCTGACCAGCGGTATTAGCTGGAGGAGGTCCCTAGACCCGGTCTCCTCCCCTATCTCGAGCCTCACTTTATGCCTAGGAACACCCACGAAAACCGCATACCTAATGATCTCCGGTATGTCCAGCCCCCTTACAAGAACACCGTAGTATGTCGCTACACCGACAAGTACATTGATGTCCCCCTTCCTGAACGCCTCTATGATCGAGACAGCGTCCTTCTTGCTGTGAACGGCCTCGGCCTTGATCCCTGCGTCCTTAAGGTATGAGGCTATGGCCTCGGCAGCCTCTATTCCAAGGTCCTGTGAGACGTAGACCAGGCCTCCTCTAACACCCAGGAACTCGACAGCCTTCACCAGCTCATCAAGATTCTCTTTCCTAAGGTACGGGGCCTCCACCTTGATGAGGTAGTCGTCCACGTTACGTATGAACTCCGGCCTAGCACCTATCTCGAAGCCCAGCAACTCCCTGAAGAGCTTGACCCTGGGCCCGCGGGGGTTGCCGGTGGCAGAGGCGAGAAGCACGAGGGTGCTTATCTGCTCCCTCCTCCTCTGTAGCTTCTTGCTCAGCTTCTCCAGCACCCGCCTATCTCTCTCCAGGCGTGGGTTGAAGGCGAGCCTCCTCCTGAGTGTTATTATTTCCATACCATCCTGTATGTCCTCCTTGGTGAACCCCGCAAGCATAAGGATGAATTCTATCACCCTCGAAGATCTCATGACTGCGTCGACATCGTCGACGAATATCATCCCCCACTTCCTTCTCCTCCCGAGGCGCACGAGGCCCTCAAAGATCTCGTCCCCATTCTCCTCATGCTTCTTCCCCAGCCTGAGCAGGAAGTTGGAGGTTGTGATGAGGATGTCGAAGTCACCGTTCTTTACCGCCTCCAGCACCTCTTTTCTGGCGGATGCACGTAGCTTGGAATGAATAGCTACGACCCTCGGCTCCCACCCGGTGATGTTCCGGGCCAGTTCCTCAACTCTCTCCTTGATCTGCATTACGAGTGTCGTTGTGGGCGCCATGAAGTATGACTTGAGACCTTTCTCCTTAGCTAGGTAGAGGGCGAGTACCACGCCGAATGTCGTCTTGCCAACTCCGGTTGGGGCTATCATAGCGAAGGAGAGGCCCTTCGCCGCCCTCCTTATCCAGAGCCTCTGAATCGCCCAGGGCTTACTGCCCATGACCTGCGTGAAGAAACTCTCGATCTTTGCTGACTCCTTTATCATTCTGCAGTAGACTCCATAGGAGGTGTTCCTGAGTAGCCCACGCTCCTCAAGGTAATCACATATGTTTCTCCTGAAATCACCCCTTCCCTTAAGCCTGTTTAGCACGTCGTCAGGGATACACTTCGAGCACGGAAGGCCTGCCCTCAACCTCTCATCGCTTATAGCCCCACCGCACACGGGACACGTCTTAAGGTAAACAACAAACCTAGCGCGAGCGACCTCGCTGACGAATCTCTCGGCCTCAGCATCTACCGGGGAAATTGGAGCAGCACCCAATCGCTACCGCCGTTGAGTAGGCGGATTCTAAAGTATTAGAAATTTATGCTCACCTCAAAACTCAGTGAAGAGAAGACTCATCATTTGCCCTCAGGAGACCGTCGTATCATCACACAAAGGAGCTTCACAACTAAACTAATATAGGGTTCGCTACACCAACAAAACGGATGATGAACCCAGCAGATAACGGGATCATGTGACGAAACCTGTCTCAGCTGAATCAGCGCACACCCTTTCCTCGACCATGCGAGTTTCTGCCGAAGGATACCCCGCCTGAATTATGAGAGATCGTCGCAGTATCTCGGCAAGTTCTTAGAGCACTGCTCTACTCACGAAGTACCTCACTAGGTCATTGAGCGTCACTGCCGCCCTGATCTCGTTCTCCTCAACGAGGTAGACCGCTTTCACCCTCTTCTCGCTCATGAGTGCGGCGACATCCGAGATCGTAGAGTCCAGGGGCTGGATGGGTACGTAGGGTCTCATTATCTCGCCTACCCTCACCTCTCTTAGGTAGTCCTTCGGCCCGTACTCAGCTGCGTAATCTATGAGGTCAGCCAGTAGCTTGGCGATCTCGTAACTGCTTACTATTCCTGCCGGTTTTCCTTCGAGGTTGCGCACGAGAACCTGCTGTACGCCCTCATCAATGATCATTCTCCTAACCATGAGCACAGAGTCAGTCTCCCTCACCTCCCTCACCACGCTGGTCAACGCTGAGGTAACCCCCGCCTTCTCGTCCTTTAACATCGCAGCAATCTCCCACTTCGTGACCAGGGCTGATACCTCACCAGCTTCATCGAGCGCTGGTATACTGCTTATCCCCTTCTCAACCATCACCCTAGCGGCCTTCGTTACTGGTGAGTTCTGGGGCAATGCTATTAGTGGGAAACTCATGACGGCGGAGACGTGGAGAGTTGTGGTTGGAACTCTCTTAGATTTTGTCGGCGCTAGCTTTAGGGCTATGTCTGTCAGCGTCACTATCCCGACAGGCTTGTCGTTGTGATAGACAATTGCCCTGTCCTCCCCCCTGCGAAAGAGTTCCCTTATGAGGTTGTATAGCGTGTCGTTCTTGTTTGTCTTCATGAAGTCTTTCCTACCGATCTCGATCAGAGTAGGCTCCATCACCTCTACCCCTTCCTCACTGCTTTAAGGATCTCCTTCTTCGTGACCAAGCCGGCGAGCTTGCCAGAGCCGTTCACCACCGGGAGGGTGCTTATCCCGTTAGTTATCATTATCCTAGCTGCCTCAGCCAAGTCCTCCGAGGGCGAGATCGTGATCGGGTTGGGTGTCATGATGTCGAAGGCAACAGGCATTGTGTAGACACGTACGACACCCGGTATTCCCCTACCGGTTAACCCAGCTCTTTTGACGAACTTTGTGCCTGTCCTTGCGAGAGGGAATATGTTACTGTACATTATGTCTGCTTTAGTAATTACACCAACAACTTTCTCACCGTCAACCACTAAAGCCCGACCATATTCTCCCACAACTTCAGCGACATAGAAGAATGAGTGCTGTGGATGGACTATTGGGAGTTCCTCAGTTATCATCATTTCCTCTACTCTATGCGCTCCTTTATAATTCTCTGCATATGCCCTAACGATATCCGTCTTCGTTATTATTCCTCTGAGCTCCTCCACACCGTTCACAACATCTATGACCACGAGGGAGCCTATCTTCCTAGTAAGCATTATGTGGGCTGCTCTCTTGATCGCCCTAGTAGGCCTTATCGAGTAAACAGGTGTGGACATTATCTCCTTGGCTAGTATGTCCGTTAACGGCCTGTACATCCTCTTTCTGTTGTACATTATCCTCACGAAGTCGCTCCTGCTTATAATGCCGACAACCCTGCCCCCACTCTTCGAACTCACGATCACTACTCGGCCTATGCCGTACCTTATCATGAGGTTCCTTATCCTGGCGAGGTTATCGTTCTCATCAGCCGTAACGACCTCCGACGTCATGTATTTACTCACTCTGGGAGGCATCACTCTCACCTCGTGAGCGCGGCGTATAGAATGTCTCTCTCAGTAATTATTCCCACCACCTCATCGCCCCTCATGACGAGGGCGTAGTCCTTTCCTCTCTCCTTCATCCTAATCACCACGTCCGCGAGGTCTTCCCCTGGAGACGCCCTTTCAAAGTCCGTCGTCGTCACTAGCGCTAAAGGCAGGTCGTTGAACTCTGTTACCGTGTACTCCTTCAGATGATTGAATACCTCGTGAGAACCTACGAACCCTATTATTTCCCTCCACGTTACCACACCCCTTAACACCGCTCCGTCCACGACGGGAAGACGCCTAACACCCGTAGACACCATAAGCTTAAGGGCCGCTCCTATGCTGGCCTCCCTCGCTATGCTTATAACTGACTTACTCATTACCTCGGATACGGTGGTGCCCCTAACCAATGCGTGGACATACCGCGTAAGTATCTCCTCCGTGATCATGCCAACGAACTTACCGTCCTCCTCAACCACAGGCACGGCTCCTAGCCCGTTCAGCACCATTACCTCGATAACCTTCATTGGGTCAGTGTCTATGTCGACCGAGATCACCTTTGTTGTCATGATGTTCCTCACGTGCGCATAGAGGGCGTCGTAGATACGGTCGCCGAATCTCTGAGCAATTATTCTATATTTCTGCCCGCCGCCCAGATACTCGATTATGTCCATACCAGCTACCACGCCACCGAGGTTGTTGCCCGGATCCACTACCGGGAGCACCCTCTTACTTGATGACGTCATCGCCTCCGCGGCGTTGAGCACCGTCGATACCTCACTTAAGGTGGGCACCTTCTTATCGAGGAGCGGCTGGAGTTTCGGTATGACCTCATGTATGTTATCGCGGAAGTTGGGCTTGCCGTCACTTCTTAACCATCTGTTCTTCTCAACTACTCTCCTGTATACGGGCCTCTTCACCACGGAACTCACCTCAGAAAAGCCTTCACAGCATCACTCCTGTCAACAATGCCAACCAGAGAACTATTCTCATCGGTCACAGGAACCCTGCCGATCTCCTTATCCAACAGTACCTCAACGACCCTCACAACCTCATCGTCCGGAGACACTGACACAGCCGGCGTCGTCATGGCGTCCTTGACCCTCGGCCCTCTCCTAGGCCCACCAGGGGACTCCAACTCGATCCTCGTGTAACCCCTCCTAAGGAGGTCGTGCTGTGTTATCATCCCAATTAGCTCGAGAGTCTTCGCGCTTCTAACGACAGGGAATCCACTTATTTGAAGCTCAACCATCCTTCTCCATACCCTCGATATGGGCTCATCGGGGAGCACGTACTCAAGAGGCGATGTAGTCATTATTTCCTCAACCTTCATGCCAGCCCTCAGCCTACCCTTCCTTAACATAAATCCAAGGAACGAGGCCAAGCTCACGACACCTACGTACTTCCCGCTCCTCTCATCCACCACTGGCGAATACCACTCATCGAACTCGACCATGGCTCTTACAGACTCGAACATGTCATCGTCGGGACGGAATATTAGCCGGGGCCTGTCAGCGGCGTCGCGGACTGTTGCTGTTGAGCGTGTCGATGTGAGTAGGAGAACGCTTTCTCTTTTTATAACGCCATAAAGTGAATCCTCCTCAACTATGGGTAGCATTCTTAGTCCTATATCCCTCATCAAGGCTCGAGCCTTGGTGAGAGGGTCATCGGGTGATACGGTTGGGTAGTGAGAATCGATAAGGAGCTTAACCTTCAAGGAGTCACCATTAATACTATGTCATTCAGGCGATTTATCTCTTCTAACCGCCCTTCCGCCGTAACCAACGATTCTTGATGGACCCGGAACCTTGTTGATTACGTGATCAGCCTTAAGGTCGATTAAGCCCGGGACCACCTTTCTGAGTCTCTCCACGATCTTCTCAGCTACCTTACCCTTCTTGATGTTGCCGGGCTCTATAACCACGTACACCTCTGCACGGCCCCCGATAACTTCTTCTGGACCAGCGACCAGTCTGTACCCGTCTGCGCCGACCAATTCCGCCCCTATTGCCAGGCGTAGCCTCACCCCCTTTATATAATTCTTCTTCCCGTAAACCATGAACGAGCCTTTCGGCAGGTACTGGCCTGGAGGCGGAGACTTACTGACCTGCTCACCACGCACCCAGAACACGTCAACGGCAACAAATCCCGAAGACCAGGCCTTGCTGTATGATGCAGCCATTACTGCAACTTCCCTTATATCGCTATCCGGGACGTCCCTCCCTTCCGTTAATATGACAAAAGCGGATGCCCCATGCACGTCAGCGTGGACGAAGATGTCTCGGGGGCCCAGATACTTCCGCACCACTTTCTCATTCTGCTGCGCATCCCTCCCCCCGATTGCGAGGAATCCGTGGCTCGTGATGAGCCAGTGGTATGTGTCATACCACTCGATAATCCTCCGCAACTTTCTTACACTGGCCTTCGCTCGCACTTCAGCTAGTCTCCTCTCGAGTTCCTCCACCGCCTTCCTCCCTCTCTCTAGCCTCTCCCTCTCTTTCTCTAGCTTCTTCATTAAGAGGGCATGCTGTCTGTGAAGAGGCTCCATCACATTCAATGAGAGCTCGGTACCATTAATGGTGACCTTAAACACACCTCTGGAAGGCTCTACGTCATCTACCCTGCAAAACTCACGTACTCTATCCCACCCCACACTCTTAACCGTCTCTCGAACACATCTCCAGAGCTTCTCGACAATGTAGTAATTCTCGGAAAACACCCTCGCCTCCGCATCAAGGCGGTTTATCGCCTCCTTAATCTCCTCTAGTCTCCTAAGGGCCTCCTGGAGGAGGGCCTCATGCCTGGCTACCTCACCCTCACTGACCACTCCCTCGCTCAACACCTGAGAGAAGTAATCATCGACGGCCTTAGAGAACGAGTCATACTCCGTGTACTCAACCTCTGTCCCTCTGTAGAGGTTCTCCGGCATGAATGGGTGAAAAGCGATCGGCCTTCCCGAGACCTTCACGATGACGGGCCTTGGCGACTCAATAACGGCAAGTATGAAAGTCTTCACTTTCCTTATTAATTCAATAATAGCCTCCGCACCCAGTTCCTCAGGCTTACTAGCCCTCACCTCCTGCTGTATCACCTCATTCACAACCTCTGGAGGTATGCCCAGCTCCCTGACCAAGGCTGAGCCCACATTCTTTCCTTTCCTCAAGATGATGTCCGTGAGAACCCCCTCATCCTCCCTTAGGATATCGGGGAGCGGGGGTGGCAGGTAGTACCTGCCACCAGGCACGACAGTTCGGTCCTTAGCCTTTATCGATGAAGTGACAGCGAGCGCCTTACCCTCACGGTTCGCCAGGGCGGCGATTCCCCTTGGAATTAATTCGACGTAAAATAACAGTCTGGAGCCCTTGTTTCTCAAGGTTGCCTTGAGGATCCTCTCGAACCTCACCTGCTCCACGCCCTCGATCACGGCACCCCTCATGAACGCTCTAAATGTAGGCACCCATCCCCTCGCGTCCTTCTCGCCTATCTTCCACGTCACGTGCACCCTTCGGGCAGGTTCAATGAGTACGTAGCCGGACCCGATCTCCCCGCCCTTAATCTTGAGGAGCATGGTCGACGAGGACCTGTATATGTTATCAATTCTTCCGCCCACGAGAACCCTGTTGAGCTCTCGTGCCATCACCGCCGTATCAAGGGACGTGAAGGAAGACTTAGGCCTGCGATACGCCGTCGACAATGCAAAGCACCTCCATCCTACCTAGTCTCCTGACTTCATGTCCTAGAGGACAGGACGCAGTGTCGCCTAGTACCGTATAAACTATCTTTCCTCCCGGCGAGAGAACACCCATAAACCCCTTGAGCAGGTGTTGAAGGTCGTACCCAGTAAGGAGTACCGTAAAGAGGGTTATGCACCCGAACTTCTCAATGAATAGATTACTTACAAGCACCATATCGGAGGCCACTCTCTCAACCACCACTTCACTCTTCCTACACTCATCACATCTCTCAAGCATCTCCCTACTGATGTCAAGACACAAGTACAGCTCCGGATCGGCGCCCGAATCTCTTAAGTGCTTGAGGAGTAGTCCAGTGCCGCACCCTATGTCAAGTATCCTCGCACCCCTGCATAAGTACTCTATCCCTCTGTACTTATTGAGTTGCTCATCGCCGTAGAGTTCGTTATAAGAGGGTGCTATAGCGTCATAGTACTCCATTACCTCATAGGAGTCGTGAGCTTTGCCCATCTCTTCACCTCATCGCCGCTGTGTAACTCAGTGCCTCATAGATCCCTGCCCAGAAGATGAATTCTAGGGAGTAGAATACTGAGACACCCTTCTTGAGCCCTGCGCCCCCGCCAGAAATCCGCATGATCATAACGAATACGGGATACGCCGCCAGATACAGGGCTACCAGGAGATACGATACCGTCTCTGATGGGGGGCTGAGCACCGCTGACACCATACCCAATACCGCGCCAGCGATCGCCCCAGCGACAGACTTCAGCCTCAGCTCGCTACTGAACACCTACTCCACCCTACATACAGGCAACACGCGGGATATTTCATTAACTACGCTTGGTAACTCGACACAGGAGAACTCAGTAGGGCTGAGAAGGAGCGGGTTAGAGAGATCAAGAGTGCCGGGGCCCATATGCTTGGCAACGATAACCCTAGCATAGTCCCTAGCGAGTGATATATCGGCGATCAAGACAACTTTATCTGTTCTGCCAGCTATGCATCTCTCGCGATCCCTCGAGACCTTGACGATATCACTGCACAGCTCCCTCGCGCTCGAGGCAGGTTTCACGAAGAGCGTCAGCCTGAGGATGCAATTACGAATAAGTTTCTTCAATTCACCCACGACATCCAGAAGAAGGCAGGGGTCGGCTCTGACGAGAACTGATCCGTGGTTGTAGTCGAGGAAAACCAGCCTGGCCTTGACGGAGTTAAGGAGCCTCTCCAGGCGCGCGACCCTGCGCTGATCCACTACACCCGCTATCTCCGCCCTCGCCTTTACCCGCATCCTTTCATCACCTGCAGGTATGCCATAGCATTGAGGATAGCTAGGTCGAGCAATTCCAGGGGGATGTGGTAGTACGTCACGGACCCGCATCCCCCCTTAACTGTGAGTTTGTAGACGTTATCAGTGTCAGCAAGTAGATTATTTAATATTCCTCTCTCAACGCTTTCAGCCGATAACAGAATCGATGAGGGCTGCTCTCCTCTCTCATAGTAAATCGTTACCTGATACACACTGCTCTTCGAGGGCGGGTCAAAGCATTCCTTGAAATCACTCTCAGCCAATGCCCTCAGATCCTTTGCAAGGGCCCACCTCTTCTCCCCCGTACTGACATCGTAAAATTCCACAACTCTATATCGCCCGCTAAACTTCCTCATTCCTTTAAGCTTCCTCTCTACGTAGCCCTCGTCAAGGCCCGTGAGAACCGCTAACTCCTCCACCGTGAAGGCATAGCCGGTCACACTATCAACCAGCAACCTATAGACGCCTCTGTACCAGGGCCTTGTCCGAGGAGACCTCAAGATCTCCTTCGCTATGGGTGAGACACCAGCGCCACTCACGAACCGCAGAGCGAGCTCAGCGTTCATGAACGCCTCAGCCAGGTGGCCCTTATCCTCGGCTCCGTATAGCACGCGCAGCTGCCTCAGTATCTCGGCACGGACAACGTCGTTCTTGGCCACTCCAAAACTCGGGAGGACCTCCTTCTCCAACACTGTGTACTCAGGCGACATGCTCAGCGCTCCCTTCACGAGGTCTTCCGAGTAGCCCGACCCGTATAGTTCCTTAATCAAGTCGCCACCACCCTCAACAGCTACTCCCAACGCTGAAGACCTCACAGTAACTTCCCTTACCCTGCTACGCTTCGTGTGTAGCAGGAAGTGCAGCAGTAATGAGAATAGCTCGAATTCTCTTTGGGAGTAGGGGCCGTAGAGGATCAGCGTGTCACCATATTGCTCAACGAATAGCTCCCCCGGGTACGGCGCCCTACCGGGGTATCTCCTGAACCAGCTGGCAACCCTCTCAATGAAGTTATTGGGGCACGAGCCACTTACGCACTCATTTATCATTCTAAAAAGTTCTTTCGTGATCAGTTCAGACACCACCACAGGGGATCCGTGCCACTCAGGGGGCTCGCCTCCACCGGTGCTCGGCACCACCTCTATGCGCCCTAACCTCAAGTCTATCCCAACGATATCCCAGTTCTTGCCGGCGAGCCGGACTCTGTCACCTGGGCGGAGGTACTTAATCACGTACGCGTAGTCCAGGAACCCTATCTCCCTCTCCCTAAACACCACAACAACCTTATCATCCAATGACGGTATAAGTGAGAAGAACCTCCGAAAATCCCTTCCTGGGCCCTGCTGACTCCATATCCTATAGAACCTGTTCGTGAGCTTGAGTTCGTTGTTATGTCGGCGCACAATGCCCGCCTCCTTGAGCACCTCAACTATTGACCTCACCCTTTCCGCACCGCAGGGAAGCGATCTGGTGATTATAACGAGTACCTCATCCTCCTCCCTCGGTGAGCGCTCAAGAAGCATACCGGCTACCGCCCTCGCCACAACATCACCAAAGCATACTAGGGGAGTCCTCTCCTCAAGGAGCCCCTTCATCACGGCCGATGCCGAGGCAAGGGATAGCAAGTACTCGTAATCGTTTCTTGGAATGATGTAGCCGATTCCAACACCACCGCTTCTATGCCCCGATCTCCCCACCCTCTGAAGAAGGGCTGTCACGGAGGACGGCGGCCCCACATTTATGACTGCATCCACGTCACCCACGTCAATTCCGAGTTCCAGGGTTTTCGTGGCGATGACAGCCCTTAGGCCCCCCTCCTTAAGCATTCTCTCGACACTCTCCCTAACCCCTCTTGATACAGAGGAATGGTGAACAGCGAAGCCGCTGAGGCCCATTCCCTCTAACTCTGAGTGAAGCCTCTCAGCTAACCTCCTCGAGTCAATAAATATGAGGAGCTTACGATGATTCCTCATGATCTCCTTTATCGCGCCGGATACGTCATCGGTAGGTGGGATGACCTCCACCCTTATGCTTTTTAGTTCCTCCGAGCCTACGTGCATCCGCCCTCTCTTACTCGAGCTGGAGAAGGCGTCGAGGACACCTATCGGGTTACTCACTGTTGCCGAGAGCATTATCAGCTGGAAATCACCTGCTAACCCCCTGAGCCTCTCGAGCAATACGGCGAGCTGCGCCCCTCTCTTCGTAGCTAGGATCTCGTGAACCTCGTCAACGATGACCCACCTCACGTTCTTGAGCATGTCACGCATCCCGGGCGAGAGATCGATGTCGGACTCCAGGCTCTCCGGCGTTGTGACAAGGATGTGGGGACGCTCCTTCAGGCGCCTTCTTCTCTCTGCTTGAGCGACGTCACCGTGTTTCCTCGCAACCTTGACGCCGAGTGTCCTGCCGAGCCGGCTTATCCTCGCCGTTATGTCGTTGATGAGGGCCCGCAGGGGAGTGATGTAGAGGGCTGCTACGGGTTCCGGTCTCTTGACATGGATCTCCGAGATTATGGGTACGATGGACGCCTCTGTCTTCCCCCACCCAGTCGGCGCCGTTATTATGACGTTGCACCCCTTCAGCACGGCGTCGAATGCCTTTAGCTGGTACTCGAACGGCGTTATCCCCAGACTCCTCAGCACCCTACGGATGACAGCGGCGGCGTCCGTCATTGCTGTTGCTACCCCTGCTCCCAGAGTAATGTGTTCAGACCTATTAACCGAAAGGCAATAATTTCCTCATCTCATCATCATTGGTTAAGCGGGATGCCTAAGGAGAGGCTTGTCTGTGTTGTGTGCGGGCGAAAATTCCCACGTGGTCAAGGTGTCATACTGGTCATAGGGGGGAAGGAGTATAGCTTCCACAGTAAGGTATGCGCACTGAAGTTTGTGAGGAGGCTCCTTGAGGAGCTGGGTGAGGCGGCGTCCACTGCGGCGGAGGGGGTGGTGAGGGAGTTTGCTGAGGAGCTAAAGGTGAGGGAGGAGGCGAGGAAAAAGAAAATAGTTTAGGGTCGGTAACACGAGCCCTCTTCATCGATCATCTGTGTGGCGTCTGTCCTCATCCCCAGTAGGTGAGTGTTACCTATCTGACCCTCACGGCCTAATGGGGCGCATAGCTTATTAGTAATTCGGTTTGAGACCTGGTTAGTTGAGGGAGGACCCTGAAGCACAAGCTAGCCCTTGTCAGGGCAGTGCACATGCTGACGCTTGTGAGCGTTGCGGTACTGAAGGATATAGGTAGGGTCTACTATGAAGGCAAGCACGAGTCGTTCTCGAGGGGCGAGGAGGCCGTCCTGCCCCTGTGGATCGCTGAGGCCCTTCCTGACAGCCTCGAGCTGCGCGAGCCCACAATAAGGGATCACGACATAGCTAACTATTCGATCTCCGAGGAGAGCGCTCGCCCCAGCGATCTCGTACCCCTTAAACGAACATTCTACTATGAGGCTGCCAAGCTGATCACCGAGTTGAGGAACTCAAGCGACTCCAGAGACCTGGCTAAGGCCGATAGGGTCGAGGCAGACCTGATGGCACTGATGAAGCGGAGGCTGAACAAAATAATGAGGCTGGCGTTTCTGGGAGCCGAGATCGATGACATAGCTGACAAGCTAACGCCTGAGGAGATCGCTCTCTTTCTTGAGCTGAAAGACAGCATCGAGGCTTGGGAGAGAGGTGTTGCCCTTGGCAGGCACTGAGTTCGTCGAGGAGTTCGGGGGAGGTGAGGAGTTAGTCGCTGATTACATGCTCATGTTCTACGACTTCCTCCGAACATTTAGAGAGAATAACAGGTTCAAATATGTAGAGAGGATCCAGGAGCTTATCCGTGAAGGGAGGATATCGCTCCATATAGACTATGAGGACCTGCTGCGCTTTGACCCGAAGCTCGTGTCTATTCTAGAAAATAGCCCCGAGGATGCTCTCCAGGCCTTTTCGAAGGCTGTGAAGAAGCTGGTAGAGTCACTGGACCCCGATTACGCTGCGGCGGTGAGGAGGTTCTATCCTAGGCTAACTGGCTGGAAGACGAGGTTATCGATCAGGGAACTTGGGAGCCAGCACGTGGGGAGGCTGGTAATGGTTGACGGTATAGTGGTTAAGATGACGACGAAAAAAGAGAGAATGATTAAGGCGGTCTACCTACATGTCCTACCCACGGGCGAGTCTCACGAGTTCGAGTGGCCGCCTGGTGAGGAGGAAATGAAGGACGAGTCCGAGAAGCCTACCTACTGCCCGATCTGCGCCGAGAATATTCTCGGGGAGGAAGGGAAAGGAAGAGGTAGGGGCGTCTTCAAGCTCGTGCCCGAGAGGTCTGTCTTCATAGACTGGCAGAAAATAACCGTGCAGGAGAAGCCCGAGGACGTGCCTGCTGGCACCATACCCAGGTCGGTTGACGTGATCCTCACCGAGGACCTCGTGGACGCTGTGAGGCCGGGGGACAGGGTCTCTGTGATAGGCGTGCCCAAGCTCCTATCGATGGGTCCCTCGAAGAGGAGGGTAAGGAACCTCTTCTCCATCTATCTTGAAGCGAATAACGTCATCGTCTCCCAGAGGTACCTCGAGGAGGTTAAGCTGAGCCCCGAGGACGAGGAGAAGATACTGAGGATGAGCAGGGACCCACTCATAAGGAGGAAGATCATAGCGTCCATAGCCCCCACGATCTATGGCCACTGGGACATCAAGGAGGCAGTGGCGATGCTCCTCTTCGGAGGTGTGACGAAGGAGGTGGGCAACACAAGGAAGAGGGGGGAGATACATGTGCTACTCCTCGGCGACCCTGGAACGGCGAAGAGCGAGATGCTGCAGTTCGCCGCCAAGATAGCGCCAAGGGCTGTCTACACGACCGGTAAGGGATCATCGGCTGCTGGTCTGACGGCGGCTGTGCTCAGGGATAAGGATACGGGGGAGTACTTCCTCGAAGCAGGTGCCATGGTGCTGGCGGACGGGGGGATCGTCTGCATCGACGAGATAGACAAGATGAGGGAGGAGGACAGGTCAGCCATCCACACCGCTATGGAGCAGGGCTTCCTAAGCATAGCCAAGGCGGGTATCGTGGCCCAACTCAACGCTAGGGCAGCGATCCTCGCCGCCGGCAACCCGAAGCACGGGAGGTACATACCTGAGCTGGGACCTAAAGGGAACATAAACCTGCCGGACAGCATACTCTCGAGGTTCGACCTCATCTTCATAGTGAGGGACGTCGCCGACGTCGAGAGAGACAGGGCGATGATCGAGCACATACTCACAGCGCACGAGAAACCCACTGAGGTGCAGCCCGAGATCCCGCCCGACCTTCTTAGGAAGTACATAGCGTACGCGAGGAAGTACGTGAGGCCCAAGCTAACTCAGGAGGCGATCAACCTGATCACGGAGTACTTCGTGAGCCTCAGGAAGCTTAGTGCACAGAACCCCGAGGTACCGCTCCCCCTAACCCCGAGGCAGGGAGAGGGCCTGATAAGGCTGGCCGAGGCCTACGCCAAGATGGCCTTGAAGGACACTGTGGACGCTGAGGATGCCGCGGAAGCTATCAGGCTGATGAACTCCATGCTCGAGAGCGTTGGCCTGGACGTGGAGTCAAACATGATCGATATCGACCTGATCATGACGGGCAAGCCAAAAAGCATGAGGGAGAAGGAGATACTTGTTCTCAAGCTGATTAAGGAGAGGTACTCGGAGTACGGTAGGTGCGTGCTCCATAAGGAGCTGCTTGAGGAGCTGAGGGAGCACGGGATAACGGATGACGCGCTCAAGCAGATAATAAAGAACCTCAAGCGCTCCGGCGACGTGTACGTCCCCAGGTACATGTGCTACGCACCGGTTGAGTGAACAGCTTTTATAGACCTTACCCAAACCCACTAGGGGCAGGGAACAATGTGCGAGCTCGTCGTGAGGCTGAGCAACGGCAAGGAGGTGCCGCTTGACCAGGACACGCTGGCCATTATTTACAAGTACATAAGATCGGAGTACTCCCTCGAAGCCCTAGCGAGGGACCTCGGCCTCGACAACTGGGAGGAGGCCTACGACCTCGTAAAGAGGCTCCCCGCGTGGATAGCGTGGACACCGTCCTCCTTCTTCGAGTACACGAAGCGGAGGATATGCGGCGAGTAACGGGATGCTATACATTGTAACCGTTAGGTACGGGAAGGAGAGAGCAGCGGAGCTAGAACTTGGTGACGCGATCTTCCCGCACGATCCGGGAGTCAAGATCACGCGGACGGAGTTCGGCGGGGTCCTTCTCCTCGATACTGCGCTGGATTACGATAAGCTAATACGTGTACTATCTGTTTTCCCGCCCGTGAACGTGGAGAGGATAGTGCCTGTTAGAGAGTGCTGCAGGGTGGAGGAGCTTACGAGGTGTGTGGACAGGCTCCTCCGCGAGGTGGGACCAGTGGCTAATGTCAGGATAGGTAGGAAGGGAGGGATACCGAGCAACCTCATTAAGGTACTGGAGGCGATGCGCAGGAGGGGCAGCACAGTGACAGTTCATGTCGAGCCAGTGAGTAAGGAGCTCGTGTGTGTTGGGGTTACGAAAACGGGTGAGGATAGGTTCTACATCATTAGGGAGAGAAGAATGGCACAAGGAAATAAGGGTTGACCCAATTCTTTATGGAGGGGTAGGGGATGGGAGAACTAAAGAGGATAGAGGTTGTGGACATCCCTGTGCCCGAGGGCACCAACGTCATCGTTGGCGCCACTCACTTTATCAAGTCGGTCGAGGACATATATGAGGCACTGATCACCTCGTCGACATGCATAAAGTTTGGGCTAGCGTTCCTCGAGGCCAGCGGCAAGAGACTGATCAGGTACGACGGAAACGATGACGAGCTGGTCAAGCTGGCGATAGAGGCGGCGAGGCGCATCGGCGCGGGGCACACGTTCATTGTCTACCTGAGGAACGCCTGGCCCATAAACGTCCTCAACAGGCTGAAGCAGGTGCAGGAGGTAATCACGCTCTACGCCGCGACAGCCAACCCGCTTCAGGTAGTTGTGGCAGAGACTGATCAGGGTAGGGGCGTCCTGGGCGTGGTAGACGGCTTTACACCGCTTGGCGTGGAGTCCGAGGATGATAGGGAGGAGAGACACGAATTCCTGCGCAAAATAGGATATAAGAGGTGAAGATAGCAGTCATGCCGACCTACCTAGCGAAGTGCCTAGAGCCAACAGAGATCCGTGTGCCGAGGGACAAGCCGAAGGTGGTTCTCCTAGCTTACAAGATAAGGAAGGAACTCGAGTTTGTATCGAGGGCGCAGATAAAGATAGATGAGCACCCCGTCATAGCGTACAAGAAGTTCGAGGAATTCCTCGAAGGATGCGAGATCGCCCTGCTACGGACGGAGCGGGGGAAAGGTTTCCGCGAGGTGCTGGTGTACAAGAGGAAGCCGCCGGGGAACGTCCTCATCTTTACCAAGCCCTCGCCCCTGAAGGGGGTAATCATTCTGCGGAAGCAGGAGGAAGGCGAGCGAGAAGAGAACGTGATGTTCGCTCGCAACCTCATCCGCGAGTACTATCAAGTAGACGGTGAGGGGCTTGTCTTCGTTGGTAACATAAGGTTCCTCGAGGGAGAGGACAGCGTGGTCGGGATAGGTCTAGAGACAGGTAACGGCATCAGGTACATAATGAGAACGGAACTAAAGGAACAAACACTCAGGCCATACGCCATAGTAAGGAGTGATGCCAGAGAGAACTTACAGCAAAAAAGTACCACAAGCCCCCAAAAAGAAGGCGGCAAGAGATCAGGCAAGACCGTTGCCAAGTCATCAACTAAGGGGACAAAGACAAGACCGAGAAGGAAGAAAAAGAAGAGAAAATCAAAGAAGAAGTGAGAGCACCGCCTTTTGTGCGTGAAGCCTGTTCTCCGCCTGATCCCACACAACCGACCAGGGACCATCAATAACGTCGTCAGTTACCTCATATCCCCTGTGGGCTGGGAGGCAGTGCATGAATATTGCGTCCCTCTTCGCGTGCGTCATCAACTCCTTATTCACCTGGTACGGAGATAGGTCCCTCAGCCTCCTCTCTTTCTCGGCCTCCTGGCCCATGCTAACCCATACGTCGGTGTAGACCACGTCAGCATCCTTTATCGCCTCAACAGGGTCATGGGTCACAACTATCTCCGCACCCCGGAGCTGGGCCTCCTCCACAGCCGCCTTGAGGATTTCCGGGTTGGGCTCATATCCCTTAGCTGTCCCCACCCACACGCTCGCCCCCAGCTTGGCCGCAGCCAGCATCAGTGAGTGGAGCACGTTGTCAGCGCCGTCGCCGAGGAACACTATCTTAAGCCCCGCTACCCTGCCCTTCTTTTCGAGTATTGTCAGCATATCGCCGAGTGCCTGCATGGGGTGCTCTAGGTCGCTCAAGGCGTTTATCACGGGTATGCTCGAGTACTTGGCGAGTTCCACCAGCGACTTATGCGAGTATACCCTAGCTGCGACGCCGTCTACGTACCTGCTTATCACCCTCGCTGTGTCGGCAAGTGTCTCACCCCTGCTTATCTGCATCTCTCTCGACGTGAGAGCTATGACGTCCCCACCGAGTTCCTTCATCGCTACCTCGAACGAGATCCTCGTCCTCGTGCTCGGCTTCTCGAATATCAGCAGGAGGTGCTTCCCCTTTAGTACAGGGATGACCTTCTCACCGGAGTAGTATCTCTCCTTCATCTGCTTGGCCACACCTAGTATGAACCTGATCTCCTCTGATGTGTAATCACCTATAGAAAGAAAGTGTCTTCCCCTAATGTTGAACATCCTTTACTCACCAGCTGAAAGTTATGATGCTAAACAATTAATCTTTAGGAACTTATACACTGTTAGGAGGAGTGTTGATCGACTACAGCGAGTTATGTATTGTGAAGTCCGTGATCGAGCCCAGAAGAGGGGTGAGGCCGGCTTTCACGGCGTACGAGGTGCTTAGAGCGATCACCTTGATACATAGCTCTATGAGGGGCCTAGGAAGACCTACGCTCATGAGGATGCTTGGCCTAGGCGAGGCGAGCACGAGGACGTTGTTGAGGAGGCTTTCGGAAGCGGGATTAATCACCTCTAGAGGTTACGGGTTCGTAGTCACAGAACATGGTAGGCACATAGCAGACTTAATTAACAACTACATACTCGACGTTGAGCACTTGCCTCCAGATGAAGTATGTAGCGAGTGCACTCTCTCCGGAGTGGTGCTTCGTGGGCCTCTGAGCTCGGAGCTCAGGGGCAAGCCAGTGCTAGCTATACGGGACACCGCGGTTAGGGAAGGAGCGAGGGGGGCCCTTGTCATAGCTTCTGAGGGACACTATCTGTACTTACCTCTCCCTGGGGGAGGTCGAGGGAGAGTGCCTCACAAGCTCGGACAGGCACTGAGGACTTTGATGAGAGATGGCGACACAGCAGTTTTATCGATATGTGGAGACATGGATCCCCGTTCCTGCGTGAGGATAGCGTTTAATGCTGTCTTTTGGCTACTCACCGAAAGGTGCAGGTCGTGAGAGGAGCCATCCTATACACTGGCGGTAAGGACTCACACTATGCGCTGATTGAGGCATGGCTTCACCATAACGTTGAGCCGGCTGTGCTAGTGATTGTCAGGCCCCGCAGAAGCGATTCCTGGATGTTTCATTCCATAAATGCTATATGGGCAACGCTCCACGCCGACGCCATCGGCGTCCCGTACGAGGTTGTGGAAGTAAGTGGAGAGAAGGAGGTCGAGATCGATGAGCTCCGAGGCCACCTCGAAGAAGTCATTGCGAGATACGGATGTGATGCCCTAGTTACGGGGGCTGTAGCCTCCCGGTACCAGAAGGAGAGGGTTGATAAGATTGCTAAGGTCCTCGGCGTGAAGCACGTGGCGCCCCTCTGGCTAAGAGATCAGCGAGAGATCTTTCTTCTTGAGTCCGACTTACTCGACTTCATGATTGTCGCTGTGCAGGCATACGGCCTGAGCAAGTCGGTGCTGGGGGTGCCTATCAGGTACTTGGGGCCGCACAGGCTGCTTCAGACCTTTTCGAAGTATGGCATAAGCACTGTGGGGGAAGGCGGTGAATTCGAGACTTTCGTCTTGGCGTCACCGCTTATGAAGAAGGCAGTATGCGTGCATAAGGCCAGGATTCTGTGGAGCGAACAGGCATGGAGTGGTTACTATGTCATAGAGGATGCTGAGCTCTGCTAGTGATGCGTTCCTCACTTCTTGAACCAGGCATCTAACCCGCGGGCACGGGTCGCTATCTTGCTCCTGTACGCCTTCACGAGCCTTTCGATAGCGTTCCGCACCCTCTCCTCAGAGAAATCGTACTCCTTCACTAGGATCGCGACTATCCCCTCGGGATCGGGCTTCTTCCACTTCAGCTGGTAGTCATCGGTTACTTCTGGGTGAAGGAACAGCTCCCTTATCTTAGAGGGCTCCACAGGGAATGAAGCAGACGGGATAGCCTTCAGCGCCTTCTCCAGCGAACCATACGTCCTTATCAGGCGGAGCGCCTGCTTAGGGCCTATGCCCTTAACTCCCTCGGGATTGTAGTCCGTCCCTACAAGTATCGCTATATCTATCAACTGCTCACGGGTTATGCCGAGGCCCTTTAGCACCTTGTCTAGGTGGACGACCTCGGGATTTATCTCGATGTAGACGTTCTTGTTGGGCAGCTTCCTCCTACCGGAAATTGTTAGGTTCCGCACGAGCCTTGGGGCACCGAAGAGCAGGGAATCATAATCTTGGGAGGCCGCTGCCCACACATCACCTTTCTTAGCCATATACGCTGCCTGTGCCTCGCCCTCAGAGGGTGCTTGTACCCAGGGTATGCCCATCGCTGAAAGGAGTTCCTTGGATGCGTCAACCATCTCGCTTGTGAGCCTCGAAGTCATTTGGGCGTACTTTCTTGCTGCCTCAACATCGCCTCTCCGGATAGCCTCCTCATACTTCTTTCTAGATTCCTCCTTGATCTTCATTCTCTCCGCTATCTCCCTGGCCTTGAGTTCGGGTGGTTTTCCATCGAAGACATATACAGGCCTTATCCCTGCCTCGACTATGTTTATCGTCCTGTAGAACAAGCCGCTGAGGTGAGACGTTATCCTACCCTTCCGGTCCATGAGGGGCGTGCCGTCAGGCTGTCTTATGGCGGCCAGGAACTGGTAAAGAGCGTTGTACGCGTCTATAGCCATTTCCTTGCCCGAAAGCTCGCGGAGGTCATTCACCGCCTTCACGGCGTCCGAGGGTATTATGTCCTTGAGGTTAACGCCCATTAAGCCCCCCATACTCTACTGCTGTTCGGGGGCTTAATTCCGCGTACGCCTCATCCCATTTATAACCCCTGCACTAATCCTTGTAGAGGTAGGTGAGTGAGTATGGCCCATGTGACAGAGGCAAGGAGCGGGCCCGTGGTGATAGAGTCCGCCACTCCACCGATATGCAACAGCTGCGGTAGGGTCATACCCCCTCATGAGAGGGGTGTCAAGTTCCTGTGCCCGAACTGCGGCGCTGTAATAATCTGGCGCTGCAAAAAGTGCAGGGTTCTGGCTAAGCCGTATAGGTGCCCGAACTGCGGCTTCGAGGGCCCCTAAGCGTTGTTTAGGTGATGGGTTATGGGAGAGAACGGTGAGCCTAAGGTTCTCGTGACCCTAAAGATCAACCCGGAAGACATAGACACGGATCTCGAGAAGGTCGTGGAGGAACTCAAGTCGAGATTACCGCCGGAGATGGAGGTAGTGAGGTACGATAAGGTGTACGTGGCTTTCGGGCTCTACGCCCTTAGGGTCTATGTGCTGATGCCTGAGAAGTACGAGGGAGGCACAGAAAGGCTTGAGGAGGTAGTGAAGAGCATCCCTGGTGTCTCCTCCGTAGACATTGAGATGGTTACAAGGGTGAGTGCGTTTTAATTAATATAATTAGGCCTGAAGCACGCCTTCTCTAGGCTGTGGATAAGGTATGCCGCGCAAGAAGCAACCCCGGGGGTACCCCCTTGTAGTGAGGCAGGCGTACAGAAGGGAGGCGAAGAAGTGGCTGGTCAGGCTGCCTAGGAAGGTCATGCAGAGACTCGGCATAGAAATCGGTGATGCTGTCGAGATCATCGGGAGGAAGGTAACGGTTGCGATAGCGTGGCCGCTGAGGCCCTCTGACGAGACCGAGGACATCATAAGGATGGGGTCGATAATACGGAAAAACGCTGGTGTATCGCTTGATGAGGTCGTCTATGTAAGGAAGACTGAGCTGAAAGAAGCCGAGCTCGTTAAGCTCGCTCCTCAATCAGGCATCACTCTGGGGAAGGGAGGCAGGACATTAAGAACGATAAAGGACGCTCTGATAGATGTGCCGATGGCTGAGGGGGACATAATACAGATCCCCTTCACCCATGCGTTTGTCGGAATGAGTGGAGGAGAAATATATGCCGTGGTACTACAGACGAAACCCAGGGGACCGGTTAGGGTAACGGAGAAGACCCAGATAAAACTCGTGGAAAAGCACGACGTAATGCTTTCAATACCTCGTGTAACTTACGAGGACATAGGGGGGCTGGGAGACGCCATCCAGAAAATACGAGAACTAGTTGAAATACCCCTTAGGTACCCCCAGCTATTTAGGTACCTGGGCATAGACCCGCCCAAGGGAATACTTCTGTACGGCCCTCCCGGCACGGGCAAGACATTGCTGGCTAAGGCGGTTGCCAGTGAATCAGATGCTTACTTCATAGCCATAAACGGCCCGGAGATAATGAGCAAG
The DNA here is from genome assembly GCA_026986435.1 of Desulfurococcales archaeon. Classification (GTDB taxonomy): domain Archaea; phylum Thermoproteota; class Thermoprotei_A; order Sulfolobales; family NBVN01; genus WAOK01. Next base: position 52,473 of record JALSOP010000035.1, read on the forward strand.
TACTACGGCGAGAGCGAGCAGAAACTGCGTGAAGTATTCGAGGAGGCGAAGAGGCGGGCCCCGTCGATAATCTTCATTGATGAGATCGATGCTATCGCCCCCAAGAGAGAGGAGGTTGTCGGCGAGGTCGAAAAGAGAGTAGTCGCGCAGCTACTAACGCTAATGGACGGTCTCGAGGGGAGAGGAGACGTCATAGTGATTGGGGCAACCAATAGACCGAACGCTGTTGACCCGGCATTGAGGAGACCGGGCAGGTTTGACAGAGAAATAGAGGTTCCTATACCGGATAAGAAGGGAAGGCTGGAGATACTCGAGGTTCATACTAGGAACGTGCCCCTTGCTGACGACGTTGACCTCGAGAAGATCGCCGAACTGACGCACGGGTACACAGGAGCTGACCTAGCAGCGCTAGTAAAAGAAGCAGCAATGAGCGCACTAAGAAGATTCCTTCCTAATATAGAGGCCAATGAGGGCATACCGTATGAGAAGCTGGGTGAACTGGAGATTACGATGGCAGACTTCATGTACGCACTCCGCAGCATACAACCTTCCGGGCTTAGGGAGGTGATGATAGAGGTACCTACTGTGAAGTGGGACGATATAGGGGGCCTCGAGGAGGTCAAGAGGGTGCTCAAGGAGATCGCTGTCCTACCGCTCCAGAGCCCAGGAGTGTTTGAGAGGATGGGTATCAGGCCTCCTAGGGGTATTCTGCTTTATGGTCCTCCTGGCTGTGGTAAGACATTGCTCGCTAAGGCAGTGGCCACAGAGTCGGGAGCGAACTTCATAGCGATCAAGGGCCCAGAAATACTAAGCAAATGGGTAGGAGAATCAGAAAAAGCAATAAGAGAAATATTCAGGAAGGCCAGGCTCTACTCCCCGGCAATAGTGTTCTTTGACGAAATAGACGCGATAGCCCCAACCAGGGGCTACCATAGCGATGCAGGCGTAAGCGACAGGATTGTTAATCAGTTGTTGGCTGAGATGGATGGGATTCAGACGCTTAAGAACGTCGTGGTTATAGCGGCAACAAATAGGCCTGATCTAGTCGACCCTGCTCTGCTGAGGCCCGGCAGGTTCGACAGGGTTATCTATGTGCCCCCGCCGGACAAGAGAGCAAGACTAGAGATACTCAAGGTACACACAAGAAAAGTGCCGCTGGCAGACGACGTCGACCTCGAGAGAATAGCAGAGCTAACCAAAGGATACACAGGAGCTGACCTAGAAGCACTGGTAAGGGAGGCAGCGTTGACCGCTATTCGGGAAGACATAAATGCGATGGAGGTGTCAATGAGACACTTCGTCGAGTCCATGAAGTCTGTTCAGCCCTCGTTGAATGGGTCGTTGCTCAAGTTCTACGAGTCCTGGCAGCGGGTGCTGAAGCAGAGGCTACCTAGGTCGATAACGCACTCCCCTATGAGTCTGTAAGCGGCGTGTAGTTATTTAGCCGCTCCGCGTAGAGGTGTCAGGTGAGTTTTGATGCCAACACCTAGATACCCTGTGATTGTGCTGACGACTGTGCTTGAGGAGATAGTTAAGGCCAAGGGAGAGATAAAGGCGTCTGACCTCTTCTCGAGACTTGTCAGTATGTTTAAGCTGAGTCCTAGCGACATAATGAAGTATCTGATGGTGCTCGAGATTCGTGGGTATATCTCGATAAGTAGTAGAGAGAGCGGAGAACCCTACCTGATAAGAATAACCGAGTACGGTAAGCGAGCCATAGCTGAGGGCATGAAACCGAGGATGTAGCCGCCTAAGGCTCTACCCCATATATTCTCTTAACGCTTCCGACGCCGAGGACATACGCGTCGTCTTCGTCGATGACGCCCTCCTCAATGGCTTTCTTCACGTTCTCGCTTATTTCCCAAGGATACATCACTAAGCCAGGCCTCTTCGGGTCGTCTATGTAGTCGCTCTCAAGCATGGCACCAGGCACGATGACGCCGGCGGGCTTCATTTTATCGATTATTTGCTTTCTCCCTGTCAGTGTTGCTGAGTATCCCCTCTTCAGCGCTTCCTTAGCTATAGCAATAGAAGAGTGATGAAATATGACCTTACTCAGCCCTCCAGCACCTAGAACCTTCGCGAGCTTGTCTATCATGTGAACCGTTAATGTACCCGCCTCCTCCAGGTGAAGGTGAAGCGGGACATCCATGTCCTTTGACGCCTCTAGTACACGCAATAGAACGAGCTCGTTAGCTACGAATGAAGCGGGTAGTGTTTTGTAGTGTGGTCTCCCGAACTCTCCTAGACCATCGATAACGCCATTAGCTACCATCTTTATTATTGACTCAACAGCTTGGAGCACTTTATCCAGCGCCTTCATAGGGTCTCCTGAAGCCGTCTTTATTATTCTGTCAACTGTTGCCGGGTGAACCCCGCCTATACAGGCAACTGACATACCCTCCCCTCTCACCCTTGAACACAGCTCAGCGTGTATTTTGGCTGCCCTCACCAAGTTTTCAGTAGTGTCGTCGAGCCCGTAGTAGTGGGGTGGAAGTGATACAAGCACTATGAACCATCCGCCTGACTCCTTGAATTTCTTTGCTAACTTAGCCGGGCCTATGCCCAGCGTTGAGACATGAGCATGCCCATCGGCTATTAGTATGCTAGCCATGATTCGCATCGCCAAAGCTTATTTAAGGAAACTTTATGAGTTTATCATGGTGTTGTCATGTCCCAGATCATTAGGGAGTTCGACAGTATTGGAGAGTTCATGAAGACCGTCGATGAAGAACTGAGTAATATGAGGAGGAAATTAGGGGAACTCTTAAGGCGCCTTGAAGAACTCAGAGTAAAGGTTGAGCAAGAGAGAAAACTAAAAAGCCTATTAACAAAACTCGGCATGTCCCAGGAGGGAGCTACCCCTTCCAATGTTATTGAGCTAAAGACCATAAGACTAATAATGAATCCAACTGCCGAGCAGGAGGTCGTCGCTCTCGAACAGGCCGTAGAGAATTTAAATAATAAGATAACGGCACTTCAAGCGATAAAGAAAGACCTCGAGATTCTAGGAGGTATAGATGTTGAAGTAAAATTAACGACAATCTATGTTGATGGATTGCCCAGAACTATACTAATAAGAGTCGTCTAGCTAATTTTTATAACATAATTTAAAAATCCTTTGGATTTGAGAACTTGCCTAAAATAGTTCTTCGGCTGAACTCATTCTCATAGCTATTCTCGCCCTTATCTTAAGAGCTACATACACCGCTATACCTGCTACTATCATTACTACTATTATCGGAAGGTACCTAAACACCAATGTGAGAGGTAGCGGATACATTGTTATCGAGACGTCCTTCGTGCTATCAAGCTCAACGCTAATGTCCTGATCGCTATAACCTCCGAAGGTCACATGTATGTTATATATATCATAGGGCAGTGTAAGCGTTACTATCCCGTTGCTGTCGCTCAGCATACTAGCAACAAGCATCCCCCTACTTGAACTGTATATTAGTACTTCGGCGTTTTGGAGAGGTGCTCCCATATCATTGATTATCTTTAGTGTGAGGACGTAGGACTTACGCTTCACATTCACAGTAACGTTCATATTATTTTTAAGAACGATACTGATTTCACCTGATGGCTCGTATATTTTTTCGAAGTTCTTTAAGGGTTCTACTTTCAGAATATAATTAGCGTATGGTAACTTTATAGTTGCGTTTGTTATTACATTCTTTGCAACCACGGTGTCATTCATATATATCATGAAAGCTCCAATGGGCTTCCCTTTTGTTAATTGATCAACTATCGTTATGTTAATCATGTATACCTGCCTCTGTATGGTTGCTGAAACTGTGAGATGCTTCGTTACATTCACGGTTAATTCAGTAGGAACATATACATACTCGTATCCAGGCTTAGGCATGATCTTTATCTTATGCACACCGTATACTAGCTGAAACTGTGCCTGTGTTTCTCCAGCGTCTATAATACCTATTAAAGTTCCGTTATCAAATACGTTTACTGGCACCGCTAACGGACCTACGAGACTATCAGCTATCGCTAAAGTTACTTTGTATTGATTCCTCGCTACAATAATTGTGTAGTTCATATCTTTTCTAACACTTATTGCGTCAGTAATGCCACGATAGACTGCGGAATTTTCCTTGCTTGGCTCAATAGTTAGCAAGAAGTCGCCATATGGTACCGCTAATTCTGTTCCGGATTGCACAAGGCCGTAATCCATATCCCCTATTTTGAGCTTAAAGCTACCAATTGCATCCCTACCCGTAATACTATCCACTATCCTAAGCACAACTGTGTACCTTGTTCTGTTTAAAGTAATAGGTAAGGCAGTATCCCTAAGAAGATCAACTTCTATATCCGGTGATGATTGATATATCCTGGCTGCATCATCCCTCGTCACAATTTTAAGAGCTAGCGGTCCGGCTGGCAGTTCGAGTTTTGCTGTGCCATTAATTATTGTGAAAACTCCTGAACTAACGTTTGTTATAACATCGACAGGTGTTGTGACAACAGAGCCTGTTAGCTCATCAAGAATCGATAAAGTTAATGAGTATTTCTTCCTTTGCATTATGAGCGATACGCTAGTGTTCTTATTTATGAACTGGATCGTTGATGTGGGGTAGTATATACGCTCTCCGTAAGCCGTACTTGGAACAACAGTAATGTTATGGTTGCCGAAGATCAGGTTCAACAAATACATCTGTGAACTTATGTTTTCAGCA
>JALSOP010000036.1 GCA_026986435.1 Desulfurococcales archaeon
AGACCGTTACGCAGACCCCAACTCCAATCACGGTGACTGTGACAAGGACAGAGACTCAGTACCTAACTACCACATTACATGAGATCAAGACATCCCTAACTACTACAACATACACAAAGACAGTTGAGGTAGTGAGACCTGATTACGCGGCAGCCGTTGCTACCGGTGTTGTTGGTGCATTGGCGGCTGCGGGGCTGACCTTCTTTGTGATGAAGAGAAGGATGATGCCTCCCCCGCCGCCACCGCCCGAATAAAGAAATATTTTTATAAAATTATTCCTTCCTAATTAGGACCACTGCCGACGGGTTCTTCAGTCTGAGGGCTAGCAGGGACCTGCCCCTGAATAGGTGGGAACCGTTCTCGGGGCCTATGTACTCAACATCTCCTCGGACAGCATAAGCTATATCAATGACCTCTTTCCTGGCTGGCACAAGCACTGCTGTGCTCTCCGGGAGAGTTGGGACAGGGATGACCTTACCTACCAGGGCCTCCACCCTCCTCAGCTCCGTGACCCCCGTCCTCTCATGTACAGCCACCAGCGAGGCGTAGAGGGCAGGATTAAGTGCTAGTACGAAGGGGCCTGAGCCGCCTCCCTCAACACTCTTCGCCACCGCCTTTGCTACGTCGTTAACAGCTGAACCTGCCTGTCCCCAGTCGCTCATGGGTACAGTAGAGACGCTCTCTGATGTCAGCAAACCCTCGAACCCGGACTCTTTAGACCCCTTGAGCACGAGTCCCTCCTCGAGCATCGCTAGTTGAGCCCCTGCCTTAGCAGGTACGGAGATGTCTGGCTCCGCGCCTGACGCCCTAGCCCACTCAGCAGTTCTAGCGTCTATGCTGAACTTCACGGAGACCTCCCGGAGGAGCGGGTGCTTGATGTCCCCCGCCCTAACAGCTCCTCCCTCACTGACGGCGACCGCGAATGGAGCGGTAGTTGCGGCCGGGCCGAGGACTGTGTGCGGCAGGGAGTTCACTAGTACGGGTGCCTCACTCAGTGACTTCCTAAATGCTTCAGCTACCCATCCCCATTCATCGGCTGGGCCCTCCGGTGGGTCTGAGGGAACATCTCTCCCGGTGAGCTCTGCGGCTTCCTTAGCACCAGCCTTGAGCTCCTCGACCTGCTCTGCATCTATATTCTTCAGTATGGCTAGGAACTCACCAACGTGGGTCTTCTCTTCCTTTGCGACGTCGAGGAACAGCTTCCTTATGCCCTCATCACTCACTGCCTCAGCTATCTGCGTGTACAGGTTGATGGCGTCGAGCTCAGCTATTATTGCGTAGCGCAGAGCCCTAGCTAGCTCCTCGTCGCTTAGGGGCTCGCTTCTCTTGGTATCGAGGGGATGCTTAGCGAGCACCGATCACACCTCCTCGACCCTAATCGCTGACACTGGGCAGGATGTCTCGGCAGCCCTGACGCAGTCCGCTAGGTCATCGGGGACCTGGCCGACCGACTGCTCATCAGTATCGCTTATTGAGTACTCGTCCCTCACCCTATTCTTGCCGTCGGGCCCTAGCTCGAAAACCTGCGGACATGTTGCTGGAGCGACACCACAGCCTATGCAGGTTGATTTGTCTACAATAACCTTTAACGGCATTTAAACACCGTTAATTAATAGTGCATGACCTTAATAACGTTAGCCTAGACGCACTTGCCCACGGGCTCGCCGTTGACCCACTCGCATCGAGGGAATAGGTGCTCAGCCTCCTTAGGTATGGAGCAGCATGCCCAGGTTATTGGTAGTCGGTGCCTCCGGATCACCTCCTTCGGCGGGCTAGTTATTCTGTCAACGAGCCCCTCCCTCACCACGATATCATCCAATAACCTCTTTAGCTTGGGGGACCGCATGCATCCAAGGGAGACCTCCCTAAATGCCCTGCGGGCTCTCCCAAGAGCTTTGAGCACCCTATCTAAATTGTTGGGGGGCGAGGGCCTTATCTCGACTAGTGCAACGAAGAGCCGTGGCCTCCTCTCACTGACCTCCTCAATAATAGCGACCTCATTGTCCGGCGTCGACGCTACGGAGTCCAGGATCAGGTGTGGCACGCCCCATCCCCGCGAGTATGAGAGGATCTCGTCCAGTTTCCTCAAGTAGTCGTCAACGGTCTTCGATGCCAGCCCCTTCACTCTCTTTAAGTACTCGTTGCTTGGCGGGATCTCGAAATCTATGAAGTCAATCCCTGCCTCCCACGCCTTACCTAGTAACCTGCTTGGCATAAGGCCCGTATGCATTGATATGACGACATCGTTATCTCTCTTAAACCGTGCAACAGCCCGGAGGTGCTCCTCCTTAATCATTAAGTAACCTTCTTTCGTGAAGCCCCCGCTGAGCAGAAACCCCCTCGCACCCCTCCTGTATAGGTGAGCCATGACGTTCTCAAGGGATTCCGGTGAGATAGCGGGGATCATTGACCTTAGGTATTCCCTGTTACAGAACTCGCAGTTGAGAGCGCATGCCGTCCCGGAAAGCGAGAGACTGACGTAATGCTCCCCCGGGATATAGGCCCTCATCCCTTAGTAATACCCCAGCTTCTTCAGTCTCTCAGCCACCTTCTCTTCCTCCTCGGGACTCAGCCCACCTATCTCGCCCGCAGCGGCGGCGGAGTCTATGAGGAACTCCACTAACTCGGAAACCGTTGAGAACCCACCTTCCTTAGCAACTTTCTCAGCGATCTCGTACTTCTCTTTGGATATCTCGACACATACCTTCTCCTCCGGCATCTCGTGCACCAAATCAGTTGGGTGCTCCGCATTAATATCCTCCGGCCGACTTTGGTGTGGTGAGCACCATAGACCCATCAACGATAATGCTATACGCCGTTATAGGGTTCGTAGGCGCCTTCGCCGGCTCGATGGCGGGCCTTGGCGGCGGGTTCATAATACTCCCTGTCCTCACCCTACTCGGCTTCAGCCCCTCCAACGCTGTAGCTGACACTAAGGCGGCGGTGTTCGCTAACTCGTTGCTGAGCACGATCAATAACTGGGGTGCCGGAGGCAGGCCACCTACCTGGCTCTACATCTCGGTCATCACCCCAATGATTGTCATGTCCTACATCGGTGCCTGGGCAGCCGCTGTCCTCCCGGGCAGGGTGGTCATGGGTGTAGCTGCTGCTGCCATACTAGCTGGTGCTGTGAGGCTTGTTCTCGGTAAGGGTCATGAGAGGACCTTCGAGGAGGTCGTGCTGACGAGGGCCAGGGTAGCGGTCGCTGCGTTATCTGGCGCGGTGTCCGGGTTCTTTGCGGGCATAACTGGTCTCGGGGGTGGTGTGGTAAATATGCCGGTGTTCACGAACCTGCTCAATCTTTCGCCAGCAGACGCTGCATCACTCTCACTGTCATGCATCCTACCCTCAGCAGCCATAGCTCTTATCAGGCACCTCACCGACTCCATAGTCACGTTTCATGCTATCCCCTTAGCGGTCGGAGCGGCGCTGGGCGGGTTCGCCGGTTCGAGGATTTCGAGAAAGGTGAGGCCATCAATACTAAGACTCATTATAGCGTTGTTCGTAGTTGCTTCGGCTGTTAGGATGATCATCAGGGCAGCGGGTGTGGCCTAGTCCCCTATATTACCTCGTTGTCGGAACGTTAACGGGGGAACGGGTGAGTGTCTGGAAAGAGATCCTGGAGATCGGGAGGAGAGCGGCTAAGGAGGTAGGTATTGACGTCTCGGGTGTAACGGCTAGGGACGTTGAGGCCTATATGAGGGCTGTCGGCCTCGTTGAGGAGTCCACGGAAGTCCGTACAACCCTCCAGTTCGAATACCTGGCTCTCCATCTCCTAGCCGAAATAGCTTATTTGAAGAGGAAAGGGTACAGAATAACGAGGGACCTCATGAAGGTGATTAGCTGGAGGGCACTGAACGAGGCAGAACTAGCGGGTATAGATGCTGAGCTGAAACTCGCTGAGGCGAGGAGGGACTGGAGATGGATTAGGATAAGGGAGAATCAGCTGAAGGAGAGGGCAAAGGACTCGGCCCTTCCAAAGGATCTAAGGCATGCTTACGAGGCTGTCGCGGCCACCGCAGCCCAGGTTGCTGAGGAGATTATTGATTCGGCTGAGGTCAAGAAGTGGTTTGCTAAGATGGTTAAGTAGAGGGTGTTACAGCCTGACTGTGTTTCTTTTCGTTCCAGCAAGCGATCATCTTTAATTGCGATCGGTGTGTCGTGATCGGGGGATCTCTTGCCCAAGTACCGCTATATCGGTCGACCGATCCCCAGATCCGACGCCCCCGCGAAGGTAACGGGTCTTCTAGAGTTCACCAACGACTTTGAGTTGCCTGGCATGCTCTATGGCAGGATACTGAAGTCCCCATACCCAGCCGCTGAGGTTCTGAGGATAGATAAGAGCGCGGCCGAGGCCATGGGTGCCGTCGTACTGACCCCTGATGACGTCCCTCAGACACTGTTTAACCCGAGGCTAGTCAGCACCGAGGAGGTAACTTACAAGGACTGGAGGATACTGACCAAGGAGCCCCGCTTCATAGGCGACTACGTCGCTGCCGTAGCAGCGTCGAGCGAGGAGGTCGCCCAGAGGGCGCTCGAGGCCCTAAGGGTTGAGTGGAAGCCCCTCCCTCACGTCCTCGACGCCGAGG
>JALSOP010000037.1 GCA_026986435.1 Desulfurococcales archaeon
GAGAAACTCGGGGAGATAAAGGACATACTGAAGGAGCTTGACAGGGACGGCAGGGAAGGTGTTGTGATGAAAGATCCCCTCTACCGTGTCCCGCCACTGAAGTATACCACGCACGCCGCCAACATAGGTGACCTGAGCGTCGGCATGAGGTTCTTCTTCGATGAGGGCAGATCATACATTTTCTCGAGACTCCTAAGGGAGATATTCATGCTGTACGAGGAAGGCGCGGGCGAGGAAAGGATCAGGGAGATCGCTGAGAAACTCGGGATGAGCCTCCTGGCCCCGGCCCTCAACACCGTGAGGGAGGTCGAGGCTAAGGGCGCGGTCTTCGCTGAGTACAGGTTAAGGGTCTATGATGAGGGGGTGATTGAGGAGATCCTGGACTTCATGCAGTCGCTTGGGATGGGGCCCGAGATAATAAACGTTAAGCGAGAAGGAGACTCGATAATCTTCACCCTAAAGAAAATGAAGCGAACGTCCGACGAGGTAAGGCACATACTCAAGACAGGGTACGCACCTATCGACTAAGAGGTGCTTCAGCGTTGGGAGCGGGTAAGGTATGTGTTAGGTCGCGGCCGATAAACGCAGCCCACTACACACCGGTCGATGGTGTCCCAAGACTTCATGGACACACGTTCCGTGTAAGTCTGTGTGTGTTAGGCACTATAGGGAAGGACGGTATGGTGATGGATTTCGGCATTATAGACCGCTTTCTTGATAAGGTCTCGGAGGAGCTTAATTTCTCCTTACTTGCTCCCCGCAGTGATAGAGAAGTAATAGAGTCGTTAGTTAGGGCTGCCCCCTTCGAGATTAAGGCAGTATACCTGCCTGGGCCAGCGACGGCTGAAGTCTTGGGGTTGTGGATCTGTGAGAGATTAGAACAGGTCTTGCCCGATCTCCTAGGAAGGGTGAAGGCGTACGCCATCGTGGATGAGGGGGTTGGGCACAGGGCCGTTATCGGGTGTCTACCTAAAAACGCCCAGTAGGTCGCTTATCCCGACACAGAACGCCTCGAGCACACCGGAGTAACTAATCGCTTCAAGGCTCATGAGGAGGCTCGCATCGCGCATTCCGAGCCCCCTACTCATAAGGTATGTCTCTTCCTCTTCCGTGAGCCTCCTGACAGCGGCGCTGTGCCTGGCCTCCCTTACAAGCCCGGTGAAGACCTCAAGCATTGGTACGGAATACCCTCGACCCTTCTCACCCATTACCCTGACCTCGCTATCAACCACGGCTGAGGAGTCCTCAGCCTCTCTTTCAACCCTGGCCACGCCCCTGTGGACGAGGTAGCCGTTATCGTCGACAACACCCCTTGCTGAGAGATGAGCGGATGCTCTTGTCCCTCTCAGCACTGCATCAGTAATTATGTCTGCTTTTCTGTTGCTAGCAGCGTAGGCGCCGATCCTTATCTCAACGGAAGCGTTCTTCGAGAGTATGTATGATTCATGATACCTGCTCATCCGCCCTGCCAAAAGGGATGTGTTGCTCTCCACGCGGGCATCCCTTCCCAGTGCGGCAGTGACGACATGGTATGTTGGTTGTGTGTCCAAAGATAGCGTCCTCAGCGTGGCCCTCGAGCCCGGCTCGAGGAGCAACTCCAACCAGAAGGACTTCAGACCTCGAGTAAGGGAGTACGTTATGATGTTAATTGATGCGTCAGCTTTTTCCTTCAACCTGATGACGAGGTGGTGGGTGTTTAGGCCGTTGCCGCCGGGGACATGGATGTTGAGTGGATCGCTCATTTCTCCACTTATTTCTATGACGGCAACGTACTCTACGTTCTTGGAGTGTATTTCTTCCATTTTGTTCCTGATATTGGCGTAGAGAGGCGCCTTATAGAGAACCTTAATGCTGGCGTTCCTTGGTATGTTACTGCTGATCCTGGACTGATTTATTGAGAGCGTTAAGGAGGGTTCTGTGCACGTCCTCACGGGGATTCTGTCTTCGACAGCGGCCCTGCCCCGCCGTAGTTCCTTCTCGAAGATTTCCCAGTCAGTGTATGTCTTAACTGTAGGTGAGTCCGCTATTAGTTGCCAAGGGAGTCTTGCCGAGATCTCCATTACCCGACACCCCCTATCCTCGAGAATTCGAGTTCGACAACCTTCCGGAGCACGTTAGAGTATTCGAATGGGAGTTCCCGGAGTACGTCGTCCATGAACCCGAGGACGGCGAGACTCGTTGCCTCGCGCTCGGTGAGCCCCCTGCTCATTAGGTACGTGAGCACCTCCTCACTCAGCCTCCCGGTGGATGCTTCATGGGTTACCTGTGCTGTTGGTTCGTCGACCTGGTTGTGTGGGTATGTATGAGCCGCTGACCTATCGTCGAGTATGAGGCTCTCGCAGGATACGTGCGCTATGCTGTTCTTTGCTCCGGGTAGCACTTTGATGAGTCCTCTGTATACGTTGACCCCTCCGTCGGCGCTGACGCTCTTATTTATGATGGTGCTCTTCGTCTCTGGGGCTGCGTGTATCATCTTGCTACCGCTGTCCTTTATGTATGGGCCCTTCGCTATTGTGACGACAGTGCTCCTGCTTGATGCACCTCTCCCTCTCAGCACTGTTGAGGGGTAGACGTAGGAGACCTTGCTCCCTATGCTTCCCTCGACCCAGTCTATGCTCGCCCTCTCCTCCGCTATTCCCCGCTTGTTGTTGAAGTTTATGACATTCCTGCTCCAGTTCTGTATCGTGACGAACCTTATCCTCGCGCCCTTGGCTGCGTAGAGCTCGACGGCGCCGTCGTGGAATGAGTACCTCCTGTACATTGGGGCGCTGCAGCCCTCGATGAAGGTTAGCTCAGCGCCTTCGTCAGCGATAATCAGGGTGTGCTCAAACTGACCAACTAGTTCGTTGCCTATGAGGAAGAACGCCTCCAGTGGCTGGGGTATGCGCACGCCCTTCGGCACGTACACGAAGGCCCCGCCGCTCCATAGGGCGTAGTGGAGTGCTGCGAACTTATGGTCAGCTATGGGGAATACTCGCCCGAAGTACTCCTTAACCATATCTGGGTACCTCTTCACAGCCTCCTCCATGGGGACCATGATCACGCCTTTAGAGGAGAGCCACTCCCTCACCTTGCTGTATACGGTCTCGCTCTCGAACTGCACGTTTATGCCAGCGAGGAGCTTCGCCTCTATCTCAGGGATGCCCAGGAGCTCGTAGTAGCGCCTTATGTCCTTCGGCAGCTCGTCCCATGAGGAGGCGAGGGAGGCCTCAGGCTTGACGTAGTAGCTTATCTCGTCGAGGTCGAGCTCCTCGATACCGACCAACCACTTGGGTGTGGGGAGCTTCTCAAACATCTCGAGGGCCCTCAGCCTCAGCCTCCTCATCCAGTCAGGCTCGCCCTTCAGCCTCGAGATCTCCTCGATGAGGTCCCTAGTGACCCTCCCCTTGAGCACGACCTCTGCACGGATGGGTCTCGAGTAGCCTAGGATCTCTTCAGGCGATCTCGCAGGCAGTATCTCGTCGGCCCTGCTCAACGCCCACCACCGTTTAGGAATGAGTAGCCTTCTGCCTCAACCCTTTCAGCTAACTCGGGCCCGCCTCTGGCGGCTACCTCCCCGTTGTAGAGTATCGTCACCTCATCGGGCTTAACGAACCTCATCAGCCTAGCATAGTGAGTGATCAGCAGGATTGCTTTACCCCGATTCTTGAGCTCCTTAATGACCTCTGCTACCATCCTCACGCCGTCCACGTCGAGCCCGCTATCGGGCTCGTCAAGGATCACCACTTTAGGGTCGAGGAGGAGGACATGAAACAGTTCGTGCCTCTTTTTCTCACCGCCGCTGAACCCCACATTGACTTCTCTATAGGCGTAGTCTGAGGGCAGACCCACGCGCTCGAGGATCGAGTAGATTCTCTCGGGTATGCTCGGGTCAGCGGGCTTTGTTAGGTCAGGAGCGCCGAGCCTCTTATTTAGGGCTGCCGTAGCCAGGACAGCGACCCTCAGGCCCTTCACTGCGGGGGGTTCCTGGAACGCCAGCAGGATACCGGCCCTGCTTCTCTCGTCAATGCTCATTTCGAGGACGCTCTTTCCGTTAAGGAGTATGTCACCCTCAATGACCTCGTATCCTGGGCGACCAATGATCGTGTAGGCAAGGCTTGACTTACCACTACCATTAGGCCCCATCACGGCGTGGACTTCACCGGCGTTAACTGAGAGGCTAACGCCCCGTAGCACCACCCTCTCCTCTACCTTTACCGTAAGATTTCTGACCTCCAGCATCATTAACTCCGTTAAAGCGTTAGGTAAAGAGCTAAAATAACTTAGCGAAGCACCTGTTGAGAGAACCGTTAGTAATAAAATAGTCAGTACGTCGTGGTAATAACCATGATAATACTATTTAATTATTGTGGGTAGGGAGGAGGTGGAGGAGGTGGCACATTAGGTGAACCAACATGTCGTACTTGCATAATATAGTTTCTAATTCTTGCAGCTATTTCTATGAGTTTATCACCATTTCTGAAGTTATAGGAGCGTGGCCCGTAAATTATGACCATATTAAATCTATTATAGTATCCCCATATTGCTACTCCTATACCTGATAATACAAGCACAAGACCCAGATATGATAAGAAAATAATGTTAGGGACGAACAATATTGCACCAAGTACTGATAGCACTATACCGCCAATTACTTCATCTAGTTTCTCTTCAACCTCTATAGAAACAATATGTGATAAAGCAATATCTCTCACAGAACCCCCTTTACCAATGATTACTCTTCGATCTGTTAATATTATGTTTAAATCCTTTACGCGCCACGAAGCTTGGACCTGCTCTCCTGGGGCAATAAAACTTTCAGGTTGTATCATAATCAGGTATCCCCCCGTATTTTTAGAGCGAGTAAGCATAAATATTTCAGAACTCTTTTATTTTGACCATAAAATGGTCAGCGTTCTATTGCGCTATCATATGAATATTAGTTTTTCTTTATTGTAAGTTAATTTGATAAAATTAAAATTTTATTATTAACTCCAATCGATGTCAATTGTTAGGCGGTCAATTGGTCCGCCTTCGTAATATATTTCCTCGTCCACTTTCTTCCAGTCATAAGGTTGAATATTCCCAATAATTATATCTTTAGTTGTTCTAACATTGCCTTGGTAGTATGTTACGTGAAGGACAACGTTATAAGCGGTTTCTGCTCCTACGTTAACTAAGTACCCCGTTATTACTATTTTCGGCGAACCGAAGATAGGGCGTTCATCTGACCAGCGTAAATCAACGCCGATCACTCTCGACCTGGGTTGGGCTGTCACAGTTATTGTTCTTGTTTCTGTCTGAGTGAACACAACTGTCTTTGTAGATGTTCTTGTATAGGTGAGTGTAACGGTGTAAGATTGAGCACCTGCTGTTTCCGTTATTGTTGTTGTTCTGATTAACGTTTCAGTTTCCGTTATTGTTTGGGTTCCAGTTCCCTTAATTATTGGTAAGTAACCATAGGCCGCCGCATAGAGTAAGGCCATTCCTATCAAAAGTCCTATGGCAATACCTAGGAACAGCCAACTACCTTATATGATTGTTAGAAGTCAAGCTAATTCACCGGTATTAATAATGTAGTATCTTCTATTTTTTATTTTTCTTCGAATTATGTTATATTATAGAATTCTTTTAAATATAGTAATTATTTAAAGTATAATTGGCTGAGAAGACCTATGGTGATATATGGTATTTTGGGAATGTGGAGCCGCCGCCGGGCTTTGAACCCGGGACCTCCGCCTTACCAGGGCGGCGCTCTACCAGGCTGAGCTACGGCGGCACCATTAGAAACGTGTGGAGAGGGTTATTTAACCGTTGATTGGCTCGCCAACTGTGTAGGATGAGCGGTCCGCGTAACCGACCCTGTACCTGGTCGGGTTGAGTTCCTCCATGATGACCTCGAGTGCCTTCCAGGGGTCGCTGGCGTCCCCGCAGGTGTAGATGTCTACGGTGGCGTAGTCGTACTCTGACCACGTGTGTATTGCAAGGTGCGACTCATTCACGAGGACTATCACCGAGACCCCTCCCTTTATGCCCCCGAAGCTCCAGGCATGCACATCAATGATCGTCATGTTAGCCTCCTTAGCGGCCCTCACGGCAAGGTTTCTGATGTATTCTAGGTTAGTCAGCTTCTCCCTACCTATGCCATACAGATTGGCGAACACGTGCCTACCGATGACGTATGGGTCGACGGCTTCCTTGGTCATCTCGCATCAATTCAACCCTAATGATGGGGGTTTATAACTTTGCGTAACCATCTTACGCTTCATCCATTTTTTTCTCGAGCCTACCTCTTAAGTCAAAGAAGGTTGCTCCCACAATCCTTGCCACACCGTAACCCCTGAAGTCCTTGAGCTCCTTGATAACCACTGGCCTATAGTTGAATGTCCTCCCTAGGGCATCACCCCTGAAGGAGCTCGTCGCGACCAGCACCTTGGCCAGTGAGCCAACATACTCGAAATTCTGCCTCCTCCCTATCTCCTCCACTAATAGCGCGAGTGCCGTACTCCTAGCCTTCTTCACGCCCTCGGGCACCTGCCTCATAGCGGCTGCCTCTGTCCTGGGCCTCGGTGTGTACTGCGCTATGTGCACCTTGTCAAACATCAGTTCTCTAACAATCTCGATCGTCATCTCGAAGTCCTCGTTGTCCTCACCCGGGTGTCCAACAATAATGTCAGTCGCTATGGTGACTCCCTCCACCTTATTGCGCAATTCTTTAACGATCTCCCTGTACTCGTCAACGCTGTACCTTCTCTTCATGATCCTCAGTACCTTATCGCTGCCGGACTGGAGCGGTAGGTGAACGTACTTGAAGACCCTCCTGTTCCGGAGAACCTCGATCAGGTCATCGAGGACGTCGGAGATCGTGTCCGGGTTCATCATACCGATACGGATCATGTAGTTCCCGTCGACCTCGGCGAGCACTCTGCGAACGAGGTCCGGGAGCCTCACACCGCCTAAGTCGACACCGTAGGAACCTGTATCCTGCGCCGTCAGATCGATCTCCAGCGCCCCCCTTCCAACAGCTTTGCGCACGGCCCTCACGATCAGGCCGGGCCTGTAGGACCTGAGCCTCCTTCTAGCTATCTTCACAATGCAGAACGCACAGTCACCTAAGCAGCCCTCAGCTAACGGTATGGTTGCTACCCTATCCTCTAAGTAAGGCTCCAGGTACGAGACATCCCTCTCGCCGCCGACGAGGTGCTTCGGGGCACTTGACTCAACCAGGGAAACAACTTCGGTTACGTGCTGGGGCGAGAGAAGCACAGCGTTCGGGACGTGCTTTAGGATCGTGTAGGGCTGGGCAGCCGCCATACAGCCTGCCACTATAAGCCTCTTACCGTTCAGGTTCCTCAGTGCACTAAGCCGTTTGAGGATCCTTTCCTCGCTATCCTTCCTAACAGTGCAGGTGTTTATGATCACGACATCGGCGTCGTCAATGGTTCGAACTATCTCGTGCCCGCTGGCGGATAGTAGGGACTTCATGAGCGCGGTATCGGCCCGGTTCAGAGCGCAGCCGTAGGTCTCGATGTACACCCTCATACGGTTCCTGCCTAAGGGGTAGGGTCATCGGACCTTAATTATGCGAGCCCCCTAACCACATTATTTAAGCTATGAACCGTTGGGTACTGGGGTTGCTGAAGTGAGCAGTGACAAGATACTCTGGGATTATGAGGCCCTGCTGGAGAGGCTATACAGTAACCTCCCTGAGAGGGCCAAGGTACAGCCTATAGAGATACCGGAGTTCCAGATAATACGCACCGGGCCCTACACGAGGATAACGAACTTCAAGCAGGTATGTGACAGGATAAGGAGGGAGCCCAGGATCTGCATGAGGTACCTCCTTAAGGAGATCGGTGCTAGGGGAGCCATCGATGACTCAGGCGCCCTCACTATCTTCCTTAAGGTCTCGAGGAACACACTGAGGCAGCTCTTCAAGAGGTTCCTAGAGACGTACGTGAGGTGCAGCACCTGCGGCTCGTACCACACGGAGCTCAGGAGGCAGGGTAAGGTGTGGGTGATAAGGTGCCTGGCGTGCGGAGCGGAGACGCCGGTGAGGCCGATCTGAGGCCCGAGGACGTCACGCTCTTTCTGGGACGGCATGAGACGCTGAGTGATTACGGGAGGGAAGTCGTCATCGGTGTGTGTGACGAGGAACTCCTAGGTAAGGTCTTCTCTGAGGGTGGCACGAGGCTTGAGCTGAACAAGGAGTTCTTCGGCGCCATGAAGATAGGCGGTGACGAACTCCTCAACTACCTCCTGGAGGCCTCATCGGCGATAATAGTTGGGGAGAAGGCAGTTAAGTTAGCCGTTAAGCTGGGGTTCATTAACCCCGATGCGGTGGCGAGGGTCGAGGGAGTCCCCTACGCTATGTACGTCAGGTCGCCGCTGATTTAGCGGGTGCTGGCGCCATGGTGAGGTTCTGCGTCAGATGCGGTGCAGAAGAGAAAGAGGGTTTCCCGATAATCGATGGTCTCTGCCCCAGATGCTTTGTTAAGGAGAGGAAGATAGTCGAGCTCCCGCCCAAGATCGAGGTCACGTTATGTCCCTCCTGCGGGAGCACCCTCCTGAGAGGGAAATGGGTATTCATCAGCGACAGCGTTGAGGAGATAGTTGAGACGATTATCAACGAGGTCTTCATAAGGAGGGCGAACACGTACCCTGGTTTTGAGGACGTGTTTGCTGAGGTGAAGGAATTAACGGATACGACGGCGCGCATCCTTGTTGCCGGTTCTTACAAAGGGGCTCTAGTGTCTCAGGAGGCACTGATAAACGTGCTGGTAAAGAAGAGGCTCTGCCCGAGATGCATGAAGATAAAGAGCGGGCACTTCGAGGCAGAGATGCAGATTAGGACCATGGCACCGCTCAGGGGTGAGTGGTCGAGGCGATTCGTCTCGGATGTGCAGAGCATGAGGCGGCTGCAGGAGTCTGTGGTTGACGTTAAGGAGGTGAAGAACGGCGTCGATGTGAAGGTTCTAGACCAGAGGGCCGCGATGAAGCTAGCCAACTACCTGAAGAGGGTCTTCGGGGCTAAGGTCGTGTCGACGTGGAAGGACGCCGGATACAGGAGCGGTAAGAAGCACTCAAAGCTCACGGTCTCCGTTAGGTTGCCAGGCCTCATAGAGGGGGACGTGATAGAGCTGGGCGGTAGGTTGGCTGTTATCGTAGCGTTCTACGGCTCCAAGATGGTGGTTAAGTTCTTGGACACTGGTGAGGAGGCGACGGTCAGCCTGCAAAGGGCTTGGGCTGAGGGGCTACGGTACCTTACCGAGAAGGAGTACGTTATTAGGGAGGAGGGTGATAAGCGATACCTCCTTTATAAGGGTAGAGCGTATATCATGGATAGGTGATTGCGTGGGAAAGAAAGAAAGGAAAGAGAAGGGCAAGCGAAGCTCAGAGGACGAGTTCCTTGTGCCGAACCCAGAGGAGGGGACTATTCTCTGCATAGTTACGAGGATAGTCGGTGCTGGCTGGGTCGACGTGTTTTGCACCGACGGGAAGCAGAGGAGGGCTAGAATACCGGGTAAGCTCAGAAGGAGGATGTGGATGAGGGAGAGGGACGTCGTGCTCGTTAGTGTGTGGGAGTTCAGGGATGACCGCGGCGACGTGATCTACAGGTA
Organism: Desulfurococcales archaeon; assembly: GCA_026986435.1. Taxonomy (GTDB): domain Archaea; phylum Thermoproteota; class Thermoprotei_A; order Sulfolobales; family NBVN01; genus WAOK01. The sequence goes on from JALSOP010000037.1 coordinate 9,600, forward strand.
CACCAGGGATGAGAAGGAGAGGCTGATCAAGGAGGGCTACCTAGACCCAGAGTTCCTGGAGATCGAGGAGTTCTGAGCCCTCTTGGGTGTTGTGTGTCTTGTCCTCAGATGACAGGCTCGAGAGAATTCTCGACCAGTACTACAGACTAACGGGGAAAGAGAAACGGAGGGTTGACAAGGACCTTTTCGAGACCGTTGAGGAGGTCTTCGACTACGCAACTGTTAAGGCAATACTCGAGCTGGTTAGGAAAAAGCAGATATACGAGTTGAAGGGCGTCGTCAGCGCAGGTAAGGAGGCGAGGGTGTACTGGGGTAAGGACTTTAAGGGCGAGGATATTGCCGTCAAGATATACCTCACGACCACAGCCGAGTTCCGAAAGGGCCTGATAAAGTACCTAGCTGGCGACCCGAGGTTCGAGATGAGGAGAATACCTAAATCGACTAAGAAGCTGATGGAGATGTGGGCTAACAAGGAGTTCAGGAATTACAAGCTAATACATCGCGCAGGTGTCTCTGTCCCCACGCCGAGGGCCCAGCACAAGAACATACTTGTGCTTGACTTCATAGGGGAAGAGGGTGTTAGGGCGCCCCTCCTCGTGGAGACGGAACTCGAGGAAGAGGAGTACGAGAGAATATTCTGGAACGTCCTCAAGGATGTCCGTAAAATGTATGAGAGAGCGAGGCTTGTTCACGGCGACCTCAGTGAATTCAATATAATGGTGTGGCAGGGGAAGCACTACATAATAGACGTTAGCCAGGCAGTTAAGCTCGGTCACCCGAACGCAGAGGACTTCCTTGTGAGGGATCTGAGGAACCTCCGGAGGTTCTTCGATGAGGAGGTCGGTCTACAGGTACCGGAACTCAAGGACATGTATCTCTACGTCACAGGAGAGATCAGTGAAGAAGAGCTCCGGAGACGGACAACCTCATCAAACGAATAATAGAGCCGTTTATCCATGAGTTAGTCGAGGGCAGAGAATTTGAGCGAGGTGGGGACGAGGATATACGTCAGAGTGCCTCTCGAGAGAGTTGGTGTGCTCGTGGGTGAGAAAGGAGAGGTACTCAGGATGCTGGAGCGGGAGCTAGGTGTCAAGGTCGTGGTGGACAGCGCGAACGGGACCGTCATCATAGAGCCAGCGGCGCCCAGGGTCTCGCCGTTCAAGCTCATGAAGGCGAAAGACTTCGTAACCGCCATAGCACTGGGCTTCAGCCCGGAAAGGGCGGAGAGACTCCTTTCCGACGACCAAGTGCTTGTGGTGATAGACCTGAAGGAGGAAGTTGGTGACTCTCCGAATCACCTGAGGAGGGTTAAGGGGAGGATAATCGGTGAGAAGGGGAAGGCGAGAAAGAACCTGGAGGAGATGACTGGCACATACATAAGCGTTTACGATGACAAGGTCGCAATAATAGGGGACTACGAGAGCGTCGAGGTAGCCAGGCAGGCTATCATGATGCTGATAGAGGGCAGGCAGCACTCAACAGTCTACAGATACCTCGAGAGGGAGCTCAGGAAGTTAAAGAAGCATCGCCTCACTGACCTCTGGTTAAGAGACGTGAAATGAGTTCTCTACTAAAGTGATGACTCATTATTGGCTGAGTCCCCTAATGATGAGGGGCCAAAGCTCTGATTCAGACTCTTAGGGAATAACGGCATGAATGTAACCTACCATCTCTTCGTTTAGGAAGTCAGAATTAGGAGCCCTTCACCCCTTACGGGTGTGGTGGGCCCGGGGGGACTTGAACCCCCGACCTACGGGTCTCTCCCAGGGGGACTCTCCTATCATCCCGCTCGCGCGGTCTTCAGACCCGTAGTGGACTGGAGCCTCGGCTCTGCCGATCCGCCGCTCTGCCTGGCTGAGCTACGGGCCCACCAGAGGTCATCCGTTAATCGGTGGTGGTACTGGTCTTTTATACGTTTATGCCGATGAGGAACGGGTGAGAGAATGACATCCTGGAGGCTCAAGTGTACTAGGTGCGGGCGTGTGTGGGTGCTTAAGGTGAGCTATAACCTGAAGGAGATGGGCCGTATATACCATTGGTGCCCCTACTGCAGGGTAAACACCTTCCACGAAGTGATTGAGAGGGTTGAGGAGGGTTCTGAGGAGGGGACGCAGGATTAGTTTATAGTTTGTTACGGATAGTAGGTGTTAGGTGCAACTAATTGCGGTTACTAACGATCCATGCCGAGAAATTCTGGTTCAAGGCTAGGGAGAAGGCTCTCAAGGACGCCGAGGAACTCGTTGGTGTGCCGGGCGAGGCGAGGTCGGAGAACGCGCTCGTCGTCTTCATAAGCGTTGAGGAAGGGGACGCCAAGGGCGGCAAGGAGTTTCTGGAGCAGGTAGCGAGGAACATAGCTGAGATAGCGGAGAACGTCAAGGCGGAAACCGTAGTGCTCTACCCGTACGCGCACCTATCCAGCAGGCTCGCGCCCCCCTTCGAGGCAATGGAGGTTATGAAGTCACTGGAGGAAGCGGTTAAGTCTGTTTTCAAGGGTAAGGTGCTGAGGGCTCCCTTCGGGTGGTATAAGGCCTTCGAAATCAAGTGCTTGGGTCACCCACTCTCCGAGCTCTCCAGGGAGCTTAAGCCGGGCGCCGTAAAGCGTGTCGCGATAGAGAAGGAGTACTTCATACTGACCCCGGATGGCGGCCTCTACAGGCCGGAGGAGTACAAGTTCAAGGAGGGTGAGGAGGGGTTGAAGATACTCGTTGATAAGGAGTACTTCAAGAAGGAGCTACCGGGGGGCAAGCCCAGGATAGTCGAGATCTGCAGGAAATTCGGCTTCGAGTGGGAGCCGATGTCCGACGCTGGCCACATGAGGTACGGCCCCCACGCAACCACGATACTCGACGCAGTCATGGAGTACTCCTGGAAGGTCGCAAAACGCGTCGGGTTCCCAGTATTTAGGGTTAGGGGCACTAACATGTTCAACCTAAAGTTCCGCCCGGTGAGGGAGCATGCTGAACTCTTCGGCGACAGACTCTACGAGCTCAGGACAGACACCGGGACGATGGTCATGAGGTACGCAGCGTGCCACCAGCAGTTCGCGATGATAAAGGACTGGATAATCAGCTACAGAGACCTCCCCTTCGGCGCCTTCGAGGTAGCGGACAGCTACAGGTACGAGCAGAGCGGCGAGGTCATGCTGTGCTTCAGGTTGAGGAAGTTCTTCATGCCGGACCTCCACGTATTCAACAGGGACCTGGAGCAGGCCATGGAGACCGCGAAGAGGGTTCAGGAGGTGATACTCGAGGAGGTAGCTAAGGTCGGGCAGGACTACTGGGCTATCTATAACGTCACCCGAGACTTCTTCGATGAGCACAGAGACTACATCATAGAGCTGATAAGGAGGGAGGGGAGGCCCGCCCTCATAGAGGTGTTGCCAGCAGGGATCTATTACTGGGTCCTCAACATCGAGTATAACATAATCGACGTACTTGGGAGGCCGAGGGAGATAGCCACATTCCAGATAGACATCGGTAACGCCAAAAGGTTCGGCATAAGGTACGTTGATGAGGAGGGCAACGAGAGATACCCCGTGATAATACACACGGCGCTGATAGGCGGTGTCGAGAGGTATATATACATGGTGTTCGACGCAGCTGTTAAGCAGGAAGCTAGTGGGAAGACCCCGACGATACCGGTGTGGCTCGCCCCGATACAGGTGAGGGTCATACCCGTAAGCAGGAACCACCTCAGCTATGCCGAGGAGGTGCTTCAGAAGCTTAAGGAGGAGGGGGTACGCGCCGACCTAGATGACAGGGACCTAGGCCTTGGCAAGAAGATCAGGGAGGCGGGTATCGAGTGGATCCCATACATAGTGGTGGTTGGTGACAGGGAGGTGAGCACGGGAACTGTGAACGTGAGGATCCGCGGCACCAGGGAGCAGGTATCCATGAAGGTTGACGACCTCATCGAGAGAATTAAGAAGGATGTGAGGGGCTACCCGCGGGTCGACTCAGCCTTACCCGACCACCTCTCCAGGCGCCCGACCCTCCACTACCTCCGCGGCCTGTAAATGACCTCGAGAATTTTCTGAATAAACAATTTTTCGAGTGTTTATAGCCCTTCAAATAAGTAACATACAGTAGGGACGGTGGTCTGTATGAGTGAGGCAAAAGAGGAGAGGCCTGTCATGAGGCTCGAGGACCTGGGGCTGAGCCCGACGATAGTTAGGAAGCTGAAGGAGGCAGGCTACAAGACCATAGAGGCTGTCGCCGTAGCGAACGTCAACGACCTAGCCAGCATCCTTGGGGTGCCGATAAACACCGTGCAGAAAATCGTGAATAAGGCCCGGGACGCCCTAGGCCTGAGGTTCAAGACGGCGCTCGAGCTGAAGCAGGAGTCTAAGAATATAGGGAGAATAACCACTGGGTCAAAGAGGCTGGATGAGCTTCTCGGCGGTGGCGTAGAGACCAGGACGATAACGGAGTTCTATGGCGAGTTCGGTACCGGGAAGACACAGATATGTATGCAACTGTCCGTCAACGTCCAGCTACCGCCCGAGGAGGGCGGGCTGAGCGGCAAGGCCCTCTACATTGATACGGAGGGCACCTTCAGGTGGGAGAGGATCGAGAAGATGGCAAGAGCTGTGGGCCTGGACCCCGACGAGGCAATGAAGAACATAATAGTGGCTAGGGCGATAAGCACGGATCACCAGATAGCGATAGTCAACGAGGCCATGGAACTCATACCGAGGGAGAACATCAGGCTACTTGTGATAGACTCTGTGACGAGCCACTTCAGGGCCGAGTACCCCGGCAGGGAGAACCTAGCGGTGAGGCAGCAGCGCCTCAATCAGCACCTACATCAGCTAGCGAGGATAGCCGAGGTCTACAACGTGGCGGTGGTAGTGACCAATCAGGTAATGGCGAGGCCCGACGTGTTCTACGGGGACCCGACCCAGGCCGTTGGCGGCCACGTACTCGCTCACGCGCCCGGCGTTAGGGTGCAGCTGAGGAAGGCCAGGGGCAACAGGAGGATAGCGAGGATCGTTGACGCCCCGCATCTGCCGGAGGGCGAGGCAGTATTCCTAATAACGGACGAGGGCATCAGGGACGTGGAGGAATGAGAGCCCCTTGCCGCTCAGCCCCGACATCGTCACAGCGATCCCGGTAGCGGCAACTCTCACGTACGCGACGTATAGGGACCTCAAATATAGGGACATACCAGAATTGACATGGGTTCCGGCAGCAGTATTCGTTATCGCGTATAATGTATACCTTGGTAGGTATGAGCCGATCCATACAATATTCTCGTTCTTGCCTGCTATAGCATTACTTGCCATGGCTTTCCTTGACCTAATTGGTGGAGCGGATGCCCTGGCAATGCTCCTAATAGCTGCAGCCCACCCAAGCTTCCTTGTGCTTCCCATCTCGTTGCTTACGGTGGCTCTCTCGGTTATTCCGCCTCTGGCGTTAATTATTTACTACCTTGTCCTGAACCTCGTCCATAAGGAGGAGCTGGACAGGCTTGGCTGCGTTGAAGGTTCAAAGAAACCGTTGCTGTTCATGGGGAGGCCCTTAAGTGTGAGCGACTATCTCAAGTCGAAGTACCTGTTCCTTCTCACAGTGCCCACAGAGAGGGGGTTCCGTTGCAGCGTGTCGGCCGATGTCGACATAGACTTTGAGCAGGAGAAGAGGATTGTTATGGACGCTGTGAGGAAGGGGATAATATCGGAGGACTCGCTTGTGTGGGTATCGCCGGCCCTACCTCACATAGCCTTCATATTCGTCGGTTACATAATCTCTCTCCTCATACCTCAGGATTTCCTGCTCACCCTATTCCTCAGGAGGGGGCAGTGATGCCGGCATTGGTATAAGAACTGTTAACCACTAGATTAACTGGTGCTGATTATTGAGAGTTCTATGGGCTCCATGGCGGATAGAGTATCTGCGGAAGTATGGTGGGGGAGTGAAGAGCTGCATATTCTGCGATGCAGTGAGAGGTGACGACAGGAGTCACTATGTGGTATTCAGGAGCAGGTACAGCATAGCTATGCTGAATATATACCCGTACAACACAGCGCACGTCATGGTGGCGCCGATACGGCACGTGCCGAGGCCAGACCTCCTCACAGAAGAGGAGATTATGGATATTCATAGGCTGGTGACGCTCGTCATGAGGGCAATAGAGGACGAGTACTCTCCCCAGGGGTTCAACATAGGCATGAACATCGGTAGGGTGGCGGGAGCTGGTATAGAGGCCCACATGCACATACACATAGTCCCCCGCTGGAATGGGGACACGAACTTCATGCCGGTAATAGCTGGCACGAAGGTAATGCCCGAGGACCTGGTCACTACATGGAAGAGGATAAGGGGGGCAATACAACGCCAGCTCAGTAAGTAGGCTGGCCCTTCCTTTATATCACGTCAGAATCAACTCAAACCTTTATGATGTTAGGAAGCATATCATCTATGAGGGGTTAAATAGCCATGAAACATTTAGTAGCGGATCTCACGGGTAAAGACTTAATCACGACCCAGGACTGGAGCGTTGAGGAACTCAGGCTCGCCATAGAACTTGCAAAGGACCTGAAGAGGCGGTACGTACATTACGGAATAGAGGGTATACCGAAGATACTGGATAGGAAGACGTTCTTCATGCTCTTCTACGCCCCCTCCACCAGGACCAGGGCTGCCTTCGAGGCTGCGATGACCTACCTCGGCGGCCACGCCCAGTACATCGAGGCCAGGATGACCAGGATGGGTGAGGGTGAGAAGGTCAAGGACGTAGTGACTATGTACGAGAGATACGGGCAGGGCCTCGGCATAAGGATACTTGATAAGGCGATAGACTTCAAGCACGGCGTTGGCAACGCCATCATAAGAGAGGCCGCCAAGCACATCAGCATACCCGTCATCAACATGGCTGACGACCAGTTCCACCCCACGCAGGGACTCGCCGACTACATGACCTTCGAGGAGGTCTTCCCGAACCCGAAGGGCAAGAAATACGTCATCATGTGGGCGTACTCCCCGCACGTCAGGGGGCCGTGCAGCGTCAACGAGGACCTCCTCCTCTTCACGAGGATGGGTGTTGACGTGACCGTGGTCTACCCGCCGGAGTTCGAGCTATACCCGGACATCGTGGAGATGGCTAAGAAGAACGCTGAAGCGAGTGGCGCTCACCTCGAATTCAGCAACGACTACAAGGAGGCACTGAGCGGCGCCCACGCCGTCTTCCCGAGGAACTGGGCGACCAGGCAGCTCCAAGAGCTGGGGTACAGCAAGTTCGCTGAGCAGGAGCTACAGATATACGAGAAGTACAAAGACTGGAAGGTCACTAAGGACCTTATGGACCTCATGGACAAGAGCGGTGTTCTGATGCACGTCATGCCCATAATGAGGGGCTACGAGGCCGACGACGAGGTCGTAGACTCACCTAGGTCCGTGCTCTACGAGCAGGCCGAGAACGGACTCTGGACCAAGGCCGCGGTCCTCGCCCTAACCATGGCCAACATAAGGTGAGCGGAATCTTAACATAGATGTGCATAAATGATAGGCAAACACAACATAATTTTCTTAACCACCTAAACCAGGCCGCATTAGACTCTCTTTTTAAAAAGCCGACCAATCATTAAGATGAGGTCCTAACCATGGGACTTCCTTGGTATGTTGGGTACTTCGAGGGTAAGCACTGGCTAACTAACATTGACTACACGCAGGATGACATAAGGAAGGTTATAGAGGCAGCCCTTGATCTGAAAAGGAAGTTCAGGAGCCGGGTACCGACCCCCTACCTTAAGGGCAAGACGCTCTTCATGCTGTTCTACAACAGGTCGCTGAGAACCAGAAACAGTTTCGAGGCCGGCATGTTCCAGCTAGGTGGCCACGCCCACTTCCTCTCCCCGAACGATGTCTACACGCCGACCCTGCCAGAGGACATGGAGCCCTACAAGACCGAGGCTATCAGGGACGTGGCCAGGGTGCTCAGCAGGTACGGCGACGGCATAGCCATAAGAATCTACGGTGACGCCGCCAAGTGGCACATTGGCAGGGGCCACAGGGTCATCGAGGAATTCGCTAAGTGGGCCGAGATACCCGTGCTCAACATGGAGGACGACGTCTACCACCCGTTCCAGGCCCTCGCAGATATTATGGCGGTCCTGGAGGTGTTGCCAAAGATACAGGGCAAGAAGTTCGTCGTCTCCTACGCCTATAGCGGCGGCCTAAAGCCTCTCGCCGTCCCGCAGAGCGTGACCCTAATAGCAGCGATGTTTGGTGCTGAGGTCGTACTGGCTCACCCACCGGGCTTCGAGCTCCAAGACCACATAATCCAGAAGGCTAAGGAGCTCGCCGACCAGTACGGCGGCAGCTTCACCATAACCAACAACATGGAGGAGGCCTTCGAGGGCGCCGCCGTGGTCTACCCGAAGGCCTGGTCGCCGAAGGGCTTCTTCCCGCCGTACAACAGCACTGTGGACAAGGAGGGCGCTAAGGAGTACCAGAAGAAGTTCAAGGACTGGATAGTCACCATGGACCTGCTCGAGAAGGCTGGCAAGCCGTACTATATGCACTGTGGCCCTGCAGACAGGGGACAGGAGGTCACTGACGAGGTACTCGACAGCTACGAGAGGAGCCTTTACTTCCAGGAGGCGGAGAACAGGCTCCACGTCCAGAAGGCCGTAATGGCCATGGTCATGGGCTCCAGGTTCCAAGAGTTTTAAATCTAAACCTAAAACCCATCCAAACAATCATAAGAGATCACGAAACTCCGGTGATCGATCATGGCTGAGAGGAATGAGAAATACGTATTAATCGCTCTGGGAGGCAATGCTTTCCAGACCAAAGGTGAACCAGGTACTACAGAGAATTATTGGAAGAACGCGTACAAGGCGGCTGAGACTATAGTAAAGATTGTCAAAGAAGGCTACAAAGTGGCGATCACCCATGGAAACGGCCCCCAGGTCGGTACCATACTTGAGTGGATGGAGAGGTCAAAGGACAAGATACCTCCACTCGCGATGGATATAGCCGGGGCAATGACGCAAGGCTGGCTCGGCTACCTACTGATGCAGTCGATAGGTAACCTCCTCATTAAGGAGGGTATTAAGGACCACATTAAGGGAGTGGTTGCCATAGTAAATCAGGTGCTCGTAAGCAAGGACGACCCCGCATGGCAGAACCCGACGAAGTACGTGGGCAGCTACTACACTGAGGAGGAGGCGAAGCGCCTGGCCAAGGAGAAGGGCTGGGTAATCAAGCCTGACCCAAGAGGCGGCTGGAGGAGGGTTGTGCCCTCTCCCGACCCCAAGCAGAACATTGAGGTAGAAGCTGTGAAGAAGCTGCTTGATGAGGGCTGGATAGTGATAGCATCGGGAGGCGGCGGGATACCGGTGATCAAGGAGGAGGACGGCACCCTAAAGGGTGTTGAGGCGGTGATCGACAAGGACCTAGCTGGCGAAGTCCTAGCGACTGAGCTGGGTGTCGGCCAGTTTATAATCCTTACCGACGTTGACGGTGTCTATCTGAACTTCAAGCAGCCCAACCAGAAGAAGCTCGACGTGGTGAAGGCCTCAGAGCTCGAGAAGTACTACAAGGAGGGCCACTTCAAGCCAGGCTCCATGGGCCCGAAGGTACTGGCAGCGATCAGGTTCGTGAGGCACGGCGGTCTCAGGGCGGCCATCGGCCACCTAAAGCAGGGCTATGAAGTCGTTAAGGGCCAGGCAGGAACTACGATACTCCCAGACTAAGCGTAATAGGATACAGATTTTTATCTTAACATTTTTATTAAATTTTCCGTTAGCTTGTATACAATATCCTCTAATTCTAATTTTAATCTAAGTTATCTTAACTAAATAATGTACACTTAAAGCCAATAATGCCTACCCTGCGTCTCGCTTATTTGCTTTCCTTAATTAACGGTTTATTAAAAGGTATGTCGGTGATAGATTTCTAGGAGAGGATTATGAAAGATAAAGTTGACATACTCATAAATAACGCCCTCGTTGTCACTATGAACAGAAACAGAGATGTAATACCTAGAGGTTTTGTCGCCATAAGAGATGGAAAAATAGTCGATGTTGGGGTCGGTGACGGTACCAGCAAGTACGAGTCTGAGGAGATTGTTGAGGGTCGGCGCACTGTTGTAACACCTGGATTCGTGTGCGCTCACACACACTTTTACGGTGTGCTCCTCGCAGCATCCACGTGGTTTGGGTTGATTGAGCCGCCTACTGACTTTCAGCAGAATCTTCAGAGGATATGGTGGGCTCTTGACGAGAACATAACGTACGATGACATATACGTAGCTTCGCTGATGGGCTCCATAATGTTTGCAAGGACAGGCACAACATTCTTCAAAGACATGAATTCCTCGCCAAACTCGGTGACAAACGGACTAGACTACATAAGGAAAGGAGCGGAGGAGGTCGGTTTAAGGGGTTTTGCAGGCTTCTGCGCTACGCAGAGGAGGAGCCCTGAGGAGGGGTTCAAAATAATCGCAGAGAACGAGAGATTCGTTAGGGAGACGCATTCTGATCCCAAGGCAAGGGTTAAGGGATTCTTCGCTGTACACGCGTCCTTTACTGTGACTGATGAAGTGCTGACAAAGACAAAGGAGCTAGCGGACAAGTACGGAACAATTTATGCGATGCACGTTGAAGAGGGCCTTATAGACGTGTACCACAATATCGAGAGATACGGTAAAAGACCAATAGAAAGGCTGAGGGACATAGGCTTCCTCTCTGATAGATTCGTGGCCGTGCATGTTGTGCAGGCGATTGATGAAGAACTTAAAATTATTAAGGAGTACGGGGTAAATGTGGCACATAATGCTATGAGCAATATGATAAACGGTGTCGGTGTTCCACGCATTCAGAAGATGCTGGAACTCGGCATAAATGTTGCCATAGGTAATGATGGTTATGTATTCGATGTATTCGATAACATGAGGTCAACATACCTTGTGCATAAGGTCGTGAATAAAGATCCGAGGATCCTAGCCCCTCTAGACGTAATTGAGATGGCGACAATCAACGCAGCCAAGGCCCTGCACATGGACGACAGAATAGGGTCTATAGAGCCGGGTAAGGACGCTGACATAGTCATCATAAGACCAGAGTTTGTGCCAACACCTCTGAACGAGAAGACAGTCTACGGTCATATAGTGAATACGTTCACTGGCCAGGACGTGTGGGGCGTCCTTGTGGAGGGTAGGTGGGTGACTAAGGAGAGGAAGTTCATGACAGTGGATGTCGAGGAGGCTATGGAAAAGGCTCATAAGACAATAGAGAGACTCTGGGACAGGATGGCGTCCATGGAGGAAAAGTACAAGATAGAGTACCTCCGCGCATGAGATTTTGTGGGGGTGAATAAGGTGGCGGTGGATCTAACCGTAGAGATAGCGGGCCTAAAGTTCAAGAACCCGATCCTAAACTCCGCATGCCCTATATCAAGGGATGGCCCAGCCATGGAGAGGCTGGCCGAGGCCGGCATAGGAGGCTTAGTGAGCAAGACCATAGGTGTCGTCGCTGCCAAGGTGCCGAGGCCTCACATGGGCGTGGTGAACAGAGGCATAATTGACATGGTCGTGCCGACCTACAGAGGAGGGCAGTTCCAGACAAGAGTCAACAAAATAAGGGGTGCGTTCTACGGACTCCTCAACGCAGAGCTATGGACAGATCTTCCGCCGGAGCAGTGGTTCGAGAAGGAGTTACCCTATGCTAGGAAAGTTGCCGACAAGTTCGGAATACCCCTGATTGCCAGTATCGGCTATAAGCCTCACGAGCTGAAGGAACTAGGGCCAAAGGCTGTTAAGGCCGGTGCCGAGGGCATAGAGTTCTCTACCCACTACCTCGGCTACGACTACAGGCCAGTAATTGAGTCGGCAAAGGCACTGAGGGAGGCTGTGGATGTGCCAATATTCCCGAAGCTCTCACCACACATCTTCGGACTGACCGAGATGGTCAAAGAGCTTGAGCAGGTCGGTGTAGACGGTATAGTGGCTATAAATACCGTTGGTCCAGCCCTTCACATAGACATTGAGACTGGCAGGCCGTATATGGGTGGTCCCTTTGGCCACGGCTGGCTCTCGGGCCCCGCGATAAAGCCCATAGGTGTAGCAATAGTAGCGGAGATAGCGAAGAACACTAAGCTCCCCGTGATCGGTGTCGGAGGCGTCACTACGCCTGAAGACGTGATCGAGTACATAATGGCCGGTGCCTCGGCGGTGCAAGTCTGTACATCGGTTCTCGTAGAAGGTCTTGGGGTGATAAAGAAGCTTGTCGAGGGGGTTGAGAAGTGGCTGAAGGAGCACGGCTACTCATCGATAGAGGACATAAAGGGTAAGGCCCTGAAGTACCTGACAAAGGAGCCAGGGTGGTGGGAGATAAAGTCGCCGAAGGTTAACGAGGAACTCTGTATCTCGTGCGGGCTCTGTGAGCAGGTCTGTGACTACGACGCTGTCCACCTCGTCAACAAGGGCGGTAAACTACTGCCCGTGGTGAACGAGCAGAAGTGCTACGGCTGTGGTCTCTGTACGACGGCCTGCCCGACCAGGGCGATACACTTCCCGGACGAGTACTGGCCCAAGATATGAGGCAAGTGAGTGAACGTTTGTTTTTTACAATTGCAAGTTAATCTTCTTACATAACCTCACCCGTCTATTACCTCCGAGGTACCGGGGTTGAGTAGGTTCATTAAGTACCTAAAATGTTCCAGGTGCGGCAAGATCTACCCGTACGAGGATGCCCGGATAACGTGTGAAAAGAATGACCTAGGTAGGCTCGACATACACTACGATTACGAAGCGATGAAGGAGGTCGTGACAAAAGAGTACCTGGCCAAGATACCGCTTGAGAGTATGTGGAAGTACAAAGACCTCATCCCGCCGAAGGACGAGAGCAAGATCGTTAGCCTGGGCGAGGGCGCTACCCCGCTGATAAAGGCAAAGAGGCTGGCGGAGGAGCTCGGCCTGAAGAACCTCTACCTGAAGGACGAGACCAGGAACCCTACGGGCTCGTTTAAGGACAGGGGCATGTCGGTGGCGGTGAGCGTTGCTAAGGAGTTCGGCTTTACTAAGGCAGTAACAGCGTCCAGCGGTAATGCCGCCGCTGCACTAGCGGCTTATGGTGCTAGGGCCGGGATCGACGTCATAGCATTCGTGATAGAGCAGGCTGGCTACGGCAAGATAGCCCAGCTCCTCTTCTACGGAGCTAAGGTGTTCAGGGTGCGCGGACTCGGTAGGGAGGACCCGACCGTCAAGCTGATGAGGATGGTGCACGAGAGGTTCGGCTTCTACATGGCCCCGAGTTTCGGCCCCTTCAACCCGTACCAGATCGAGGGACCCAAGACGATCTCATACGAGATCGTGGAGCAGCTGGGCTGGAGGAGCCCTGACTGGGTCTTCGTCCCTGTTGGGGCGGCATCACTCCTCACAGGCGTCTGGAAGGGGTTCAGGGACTTTAGGGAGCTAGGCATAATACCTGACCTACCCCACCTCTTCGCTGTTCAATCAACGGGTAACCCGCCCTTTGTGAGGGCGTTCAAGGAAGGGCAGGACCCATTCAACATAAAGCCTTGGGATCATCCTCACACGATAGCGTGGGGGCTGGAGGACCCGTACCCCTGGGACGGTGATGCAGGCATAGCGGCTCTTAAGGAAACCAAGGGTGACGCCGAGGAGGTCCCAGACGAACTAATACTGAAGGCAATGAAGCTCCTGGCCTCCAGGGAGGGTGTGTTCGCGGAGCCCTCCGGCGCGGCCGGCCTCGCTGGCCTCATGGCCGCCCTCGAGGATGGGAGGGTTGATAAGGATGAGGAGGTAGTGGTTCTCGTCACTGGCCACGGGCTCAAAGACCCAGATGTGGTTAAGGAGAGCGCGGGTGATGCTCCGACGATCAGTGCTGACCTCGAGGAGTTCAAGTTCGTTCTGAGCAAGGCCTACGGTATCAAGATTCAGTGATTTTTACTCAGTAATGGTCCATGTATTACCATAGATAAGTGCCTTAAGCCGTCTCAGACCTAACCTGTAGGGGAGTTCTTCTGGACGCTGTACTGATGAGGACTTTGGTGAAGGGCAATGACCACGGAGTAATATCGGTTGGCCTAGTGGATATAGATGGTGTCGAGGACGGAAGGATCCGCATAGTCACCCACGTCCACTCGGACCACACAGTGGGCTTAAGTAAGAGCACCAACATATCAGAGAAAATCGTTGCTACCCCTCTCACGCTCGAGTGGTTGCCTGTGCTTGGCCATAAACTACCGCGACATAAGCTACTACCCCTTGATTACGGTGAGGAGGTTAGGGTGGGTGACCTGAAAATAACGTTCTATGAGTCAGTACACATTCCCGGCACGGCGCAGGTGATGATAGAGTTTCCAGACGGTATAACACTTGCTTACACAAGCGATTTCAAAAAGCCTGGGGAGGGTACCCCAATACTCAGCCCGGACGTGCTGGTCATCGACGCCGTCTATGGGAGGCCGAACTACGTGAGGGAGTTCGATGACATTATCGACACGATCCTCGCCGACGCGGTGAGAGAGCTGCTGGCAACCGGGCCCGTGTACCTCTACGGGTATCATGGCAAAATACAGGAGGTAATGGAGGTGCTTCGTAGGGAGGGTGTCGACGCCCCCTTCATACTCCCGTACAAGCAGTACCAGCTGGCGAGAATAGCTGAGAGGCACGGTCACAGGTTCGGTGACTATGTTCTCCAGGGAACGGATGAGGCTGAGGACATAATCAGGGATGGGTGGTTCATCTACTTCGCCCACGTCAACTCAAAGAGGAGACTGAATGGTGTTATGGGTAACCACCTTATCTTGAGCGGATGGGAATTCAGCAGACCTTACAAGAGGATAGGGCGGAATAAGTGGCTCGTTGCCTTCAGCGATCACGCGGACTTCACGGGGCTCCTTAGGTATGTGGAGGAGAGCAGGCCTAAGCTATTGCTGGTGAACTTGCCGAGGAGCACGGGAGGGATAGAATTTGCTGAATACGTCAGGAAAAAATTTGGGATAGAGGCCCTACTACTCCCCTAACTCGGACTCCCTTAGCTCATAGGGTTCCTTGATGAAGGATTCAGTCAGCGTCAAGCCGTACTCCTCTAGTAGTATCAGGATTGCTGCCTGCGGAGGAATGACCCCCTTCTCGGTTATTATTGCGTCTATGTACTCCGGCGGCGTCACGTCGAACACCGGGTTGTAGACCTTAACCTCTGGGTTCCTGTTGAGCCACTCCTCCGTCACTATCTCGAGTGGTGACCTGACCTCAATCGGTACCAGCTCCCCTATCACGGTCTGGGGGCTGAATTTGTAGGTCTCGCTGGCGACATACATACGTACCCTGGCCTCCTTAGCAGCCAGGGCAACCATAGATGTGCCGATCTTGTTAATGACAGCACCATTGGCAGCTATTGTGTCAGCGCCGACAACCACCTTGTTCACTTTCTTCATAAAGTACCTCACTGAAGAGTCCGGTATGAGGATGACGTCAAGGCCTGCATCCGCTAGGGCCTTGGCAGTAATTAGGCCCTGCATCTTGGGCCTCGTCTCCTTCACGTACACCCTGTGCACCTTGCCCTGGTTATGGGCCGTAGCGATGACCGACACGGCGGCGGTGCTGTGGCAATGTGTCATCACTACATCGCCGTTTTCCAATCTTTTAGCACCAAGTTCCCCGATTATTCTTACAGCGTTAAGTGAGTACTCGATGAACTCTTCAGCAGCGTTAACGACTGCGCGGACAGCCTCCTCGAGGGATGATGCCCCGGATCTTTTTAGTCTATTCATAACGTAAGCGACGGCGTTGGGTAGCGAGACAGCTGTTGGTCTGGCTGACCTCACGAACTCAGCTATTCTTTCCATGTACGCCATGAAGTCTTTCAGGTTCCTTCCCTTGAACTCCTCGGCAGCTATGGCCAGTGCCCTGGCCCCTGCCCTGGCTATTCTGCCAGCGCCCCTGATCCTCATTTCCTTTATGTCGAGCCAGATCTTCCTTACACCCTCGGGTACATACTCGCTCATAGGGACCGCACCTCCTTGAGAAGTTCCTTAATGCTCTTCACTCTTGGCGGAAGCCCATACTTCTCCTTAATGAGTATAGGTACGGCCTGTGGGGCTATGAGCCCGTGCTCGGTTATTATTGCGTCTATGTACTCCGGCGGCGTCACGTCGAATATTGGCTCCCTAACAATCACCTTTCCAGTGAGTTCCTCCATTCTATTCCGAGGGATTATGAGCTCGGGATCGTTCAGGACTATGCCCTCAATCAGTTCTCCGAAGACTGTCTCTATACCGAACTTGTAGGTGCCAGCAGCTACTAGCACCCTGGTCCTCGCCTCTTTCGCTGCCAGGGCTATTGCTGATGTACCTGCCTTATTGACTATCGCGCCATTCGCGGCTACGGCGTCGGCACCGACTATGACCTTGCTTATCTTTTTCATCACGAACCTTACGGCAGAGTCAACGATGAGTGTTGTGTCAATTCCCATCTTAGCTATTTTTTCAGCGGCAACCAAGCCCTCTCCTAGGGGTCTCGACTCGGTGACGTACACACTGAAGTTCTTACCCTCTCTTAAGGCTTCCTCAAATATTCTTATGACTGATGTGCTGTACGAGTGAGTAAGGATGACGTCACCATTAACTATTCTTTTTGCACCAACCCTAGCCACGATTTTCTTTGTGTGCTCTATCTCCTCATTTATCTTGTCTATTATTGCGGCGACCTTCTCAATGGCTGCCTCGACACCACTTCTCTTAGCCTCATTCACGAACCCGATTAGGAACTCCCTGAGAAGATTCGACATAACCATGGACGTGGGCCTTGCATCTATTATCGTCTCTACCCAGCTAGGGAGGTACTTGACGAAATCCCTCCCACATACCTTGACAACGTCTGAGAGGAATGAGAAGGCAGCGTAGGCTGCCTCCGTGGACCCGAGTATTCTGCCATGCCTGAGGTCGGAAGCTAGGGCATCGACTCTAGTAGCTATTTCCCTACACTGTTGTGACATCCACCATCACATGTTACTTTTCTTATCGAGCACAGAAAATCCTAACTGTGAAGTGAACGATTGCTACGGACGTTTTAACCCTAGATCACCGTGGGTTCAGCGAGTCTCCTGCATTCGCTCGCGTACTCCATGAGTTCGGTGTACCTTGGCGAACCCCTCGGACCCTCTCTCGAAGCGTTGATTGTGGCAGCACATGTTGCCAGAACCATGGCGTCGATGAAGTCGTGGCCCACAGATACGGCAGCTGTGAACACGCCCACGTACGCATCTCCGCAACCGCTTGTTGACCTAGTCCTTAGCCCGAGCCTCTCTGTGGGTATGCCACGCACTATCAGGACACGGTCCTCCATGAAGAGTCTCGAACCTTTGATTCCTTCCTTGCTGAGGACGCGCAGTCCCGGATTTATCTGCCTTAACCTTTCCACCGCTTCTTCAACGCTGGTTGCCCGTGTCATGGAGAGGAGTTCGTCCTTATTTGGTGCGATTATGTCGACACGGCGGATAATCCCATCCAGCTTATCTATTCCTTCATGTGAGAGTGAGCCAGGATCCCACACCACCATAGCACCCCTCTCCCTAGCCCAACCAGCAATCGCTTCAGCAACCTCTATAGGCGGGTTCATTATTAGTACGGCAGCTGGTTTAACATCTGAATTAAGCAGCGGTCGTACGTCGGCATCATTGAGCGCCTCATTCGCTCCGTAGTAGCTGTAGATGGCGGTTTCCCCGGATGGATTAACGGCAACGAATGCCTGCCCGGATTCGACGCCATCCTTGGTAACGATAAATGACGTGTCTATTCCTTCACTTCTCAAGGCATCGATGTGTTGCCTACCGACCTCGTCGTTGCCTATTGCCCCGACCATGATCACTGTCCCGCGCACTCCCAGAAATCGTGCGGCAGCCGTAGCGGCGTTACCGCCTGATCCTCCCAGGTACCTCGCAAGCGCCCTAACCCTAACTTTAGGTGGAGCGAACCTATTGACGAAAAGCATGGTGTCGTAGTTTAGTGAGCCGGCCACTATGACCTTAATCTTTTTATTCCTATCCATACCTTCCTCCCCTCAACAACCCACTCCTTCGCTAGATCAGCCTCGCCCTCTCCGAACATGATGTCCCTTGCCCTGACCTCTGAAGCAACGTATTCTCTGTGCTCATTAAGGGCCGCGGATATCTCGTCGTCCTCGGTCTTGATGTACACCTTGATAGGTTCGTCGACCTTTAGGTTAAGTGAGTTCCTCATGGTCTGCACCCTCCTGATTATCTCCCTGGCAAGCGCTTCCTTCCTAAGCTCGGAGGTTAGCTCCCTGCTTATGCATGTCTTTAATGGGACGTTGTCGACCTTTGTCTCCTCACTTATCTCTTCCTCACCGCAATCAAGCTCCTCGTAACTCACTATGATAACGTCCTTGCTGTTGGCCAGCAATCTAATGATGTGCTTAAGTTCCTTCAGCCCCTCAACATAGTCCCTGGGTAGGCCCACTTTCACGTACTGTATTGGCCACCTAAGCTTGATCTTTACCTCGTTCCTCAGCGACGCCGCGGAAGAGATGACCCCCAGCGCCACCTTCATCAGTTTTTCTATTCTTTCATCCGTTAAATCCTTGGCAGGCTCCGACAGTCTGCTGAGGTGCACGCTTTCGGCCTCCCCCGGTTCGTACCTCTTTATGAAGTCTTGCCATAGCTTCTCAGCCATGTGCGGCGCTATCGTGGAGAGAAGCTGTAGCCCCGTCTTGAGTGCGTGGTATAACGCAGTGTAGGCGTGGAATCTGTCGAGCGACTCCTCCGACCAGACCCTGGGCCTTATCATCCTTAGGTATCCGTGGCTGAGTGTCTCGACGAAGAAGTCCAGCACTGCCTTGGTTGCCTCATGCAGTCTGTATTCTCCCATGAGTTCGTCGAATTTCCTTAGTAGTGTGTTCGTCTCGCTTATTATCCACCTGTCCTCAGGCGCTCCCTCGTTGAAGGTAGTTAGTACATCATACTTGCTCGGGTCAAACCTGTCTATGCTCATGTACGTGTCGGCGAACTTGAAGACATTCCATATGATGTTCAGGTTCCTCACTACATCACGAATTTCCTTCAGGTTGAAGATGAAGGACTCCGCTGGAGGGTAGCGCATCAGGATATACGCTCTAGTTGCGTCGACGCTGTGCTTCGTCAGGAGGTCGTTTGCCCAGATCACGTTACCTAAGTGCTTTGA
Organism: Desulfurococcales archaeon; assembly: GCA_026986435.1. GTDB lineage: Archaea > Thermoproteota > Thermoprotei_A > Sulfolobales > NBVN01 > WAOK01. The sequence goes on from JALSOP010000037.1 coordinate 28,766, forward strand.
CATCTTTCTCCCCTGAGCGTCGAGCACAAGTCCCTGCATCAGGATTGTCCTGTAAGGCGCCCTCCCTTCTAGGAGAACTGAGGTTACTAGGAGGGAGTAGAACCACCCTCTCGTCTGGTCAATCCCCTCAGTTATGAAGTGGTAAGGGTAGAGCATCGAGAATAGCTTCCTATTCCTGAGACCATCGACCGATGCCATCCACGCCATGCCCGAGTCCATCCAGACATCCACCACGAAGGGAACCCTGATCCACTCTTTGCAGTCTTCAGTTGGCTTCAGCCTCACCCTGTCTATCCATGGCCTATGCACTAGTCTGAAGTCATCCACGTCCGGCAGGTATTCAGCCTCTTTTTTAAGCTCCTCTATACTACCTATGACCTTGACTTTCTTCGGGTCATCCTTGCAGACCCAAACAGGGAGCGGAGTACCCCAGATCCTCGACCTTGAGATGGTCCAGTCCTTAAGGTTCTCAAGCCAGTTCTCAAACCTAGCCCTGAGCTTCTTCGGATAGATCGCCACGTCAGAGAGGGCCTTTATTAGGTCGCTCCTGTAAGGTGATACTCTTATGAACCACTGCTTATCAGCTCTGTAAATCAGGGGTGTGCCGCATCTCCAGCAGTGCGGGTACTTGTGTACGATCGTTCCCTCATAAACGAGCAGGCCCTTCTCCCTCAACACCGCAGTAACTTTCCTGCTGGCCTCGTTAACGTCCAGGCCCCTGAAGATACCGCCTTCGCTGTTGAACACGCCGTTTATCTCTACGGCACTGGTTATCGGGAGGCCGTACTGAGTACCAACCTCGTAGTCCTCAGGACCGTGCCCCGGTGCTATGTGAACAAGCCCTGTGCCCTCATCTAGACTGACGAAGTCAGCAGTTATCACGTAATGGGCGTTCTCGTGCTTGGTATGTATAGGCACCTCCTCGAGGAGCGGGTGCACGTACCTCAGTCCCTCTAGCTCAGAACCCCTCACCCTCTCTACACATTCCCAGGACTCCACGCCAGCGTTCTTCATCACCTCCTCCAACCTGGACTCGGCGACGAACCAGTACTCGTCGCCAACCCTTGTCTTGCAGTATATCCCCTCTGGGTTGACCGCGACTGCCTCGTTATCGATGAGTGTCCACGGAGTCGTTGTCCATATCACTAAGTACTCGTTGTTTCTGTTCTTCAGCCTGAACTTTACGTATATGGAAGGGGATACTTTGTCCTCATACCCCTGCGACACTTCTGCATCGCTTAGTGCTGTCTCACAGCGCGGGCAGAACGGCAGAACCCTCTTTCCTTCGTAGAGTAAGCCCCTCTCATGCATCCTCTTTATGAAGTACCAGACGTGCTCAATGTACTCGGGCTTCCTAGTCTCGTAAGCGTTTTCGAGGTCTAGCCAAAGAGCGATCCTCTCCGTGGCGTAGTCCTGCCAGTACTTTAGGTAGTAGTCAACCAGCTTGTTACATTCCTCAACGAACCTTTCGGCGCCCACAATCCGAAATATGTCCTTCTTTTTCTTTATGCCGAGCTTCTTCTCAGCCTCCACCTCTACAGGCAGGCCCTGCTCATCCCATCCTGCCTGAGCCCATACGTTGTATCCCTTAAGCCTCATGTACTTCAGCACGAAGTCCTTGAACACCCTACCTCTGATGTGCCCAACGTGTGGGTACCCATTCGCTGTGGGGGGCCCCTCAAGGAAGGCGAAAACGGGTTTTCCCTCATCCCATGAACGCCACTTTCTCGGGATCTCCCGTGTTTTCCAGAATCTCCGCGCCTCCTCCTCCATAGAGAGGAGGTCAAACCTCCCTAACCCGATGGTTCCGCACCTAATCAAGCCTTAAGGAATACCTTATATAGATTAGACGTTAGGCGAGGAGAAAATGGCCCCGTGGGGACCCCCCACTCACTCCGAGCCATTTCGGCTCCGTCGTGAGGGTCTCTGACCCAGATATTAGGGTGTTATCTCTCTAAAACGGTTTCTCTTCAGTCCCTTAGATCAACTAAGTCTCTCAGCCCCTCGTACACGAAGCCTAGGCCGAGCCTCTCCAGAGTTGACTTCTTCGGCGCGCCTCTCTCGTCCCAGCCTCTTAGCTCGTAGTACTTGCTCAGCATCCTGTCGTAGCCGTCCCTGTCGAGCTTGGCGCCAGCCAGCGGCCCCTTGGTTAGGGGCTCCGTGAACCACCTCTCAGGCGGGTAGTCCATGTGCCTGCCCCAACCCCTTCCCTCGGCGGCGTATTCCCTCACCCAGAACGCCCTAATGAGTGTGTAGACTCTCTCCGCCAACTTATGGAGGTCGTCCCATGTGAAGCTCACTCCTGTCGCCGCTTTCAAGAACTTCGGGTAGTAGTCGAGGTTGAGGCCGAGCTCCACCCACGGCAGCCTGCACGTTACGAGGGACTCGAATACTGCTCCCCTAACGTTCTGCATCCAAACGAGATTCTCTACCTTCTCATCGGTGTACTTATCCCTACCCATCTTTATCTCCAGCGATATGAACCATGCATCCTTGTGGTGGGCCCCTATGGAGCTCGTGCCGTAGGCCAGAGCCATGCCTGGTGCGGCGTGGCAGTCGTATGCCGAGATCTCCAGGCCCTTAACCTGCATGGCGAAGGCCATGGCGCCGTTCCCGAGCTTCTCGGCGGCGGCCCTGGTGCCCTCCGCCATCAGGTTCCCGAGTTCCCCTCTCCTGTACGCTATGTCCTCCGTCAACTGTACGGCGGCGTCGAAGTCGCCCCACTCAATCCCGTCCTTTATGAGGCCTTTCTCGGTAGCCTCCATGGCGAAGGCTATTGAGGAGCCGAGGCTTATTGTATCTAGTCCCAGGTCGTCCGCGAGTTTATTCAGGTGGGACACCTTATTGAGGTCCCCTATACCTATGTTGGAGCCGAGCATCGCGACGTTCTCGTAGTCGAGCTCTGCCCTGGCCTTAGTGCTGCCTACCTGGTACTCGACAATGTTTCCGCATGGCATGTTGCAGTTGGGACACCCCTTCTGCGCCACCTTCATCTTCTCCATGGTGTAGCCGTCGATCCCGCTGGCGAAGTCGTAGACGCCCTCACGGAAGTTGTAAGTGGGTAGCACGGAGTTCTTGTTAGACCACTCAATGGTCATCATGGTGCCCTGCCTGATCCAGAAGTCGTAGCCATCCGCCTCTTTCACCACCCTGTAGGCCTCAGCCCCAAGCCGTACGAGCTCGGCCTGGTCAGCGGGCTTCGGAAGCTCCTTGCACCCCTTAATCACGATGGTCTTCAGCTTCTTTGAGCCCATCACCGCACCCATGCCTGGCCTGCCGCCCGAGCGGCCGAACTCGCTTATAACTGTGGCGAACTTGACCAAGTTCTCCCCTGCCGGGCCTATGTACAGGGCTCCGGCGTTCTTTCCGTACTCGGCGTAGAGCTTCGGCTCGAGGTCATGGACACGCATACCCCATATGTCCTCCGCGGGCTCGATGGATGCCTTACCGCACTCAACAACCAGCTTTACGGGCTTGTCGGAAGCGCCCGTAATCACTAGAGCATCATGTCCCGCCTTCCTAAGCTCCACAGCTGCCCTAGTACCTATGTTGCCGTCGCCGTATCCGTGAGTGAGGGGTGATTTGGCGGCGATCACCATCTTACCCGAGGAGGGCAGGGGGTATCCCGTGAGCGGCCCCACAGCGAATATGAGCACGTTGTCAGGGCTCAGCGGATCAGTCCCTGGTTTCACGAGGTCCCAGAGGAGCCTGATCGCCAGGCCCCTGCCGCCAAGGTAGTTCAGCAAGGTTTCCTTGTCGAGACTTACCTCGGTGATCTTTCTTGTTGTCAGGTTCACTAGGAGATATTTCCCATTCCATCCAAACATAGCGGATTCCCTTATTGTCTCACGGGAAACGAATTAAACATTAGTGAAGATCAGCCAACATATATTTTACCTGGATCTGCGGTAGTTAATTAATTGGGATAATGTAATGCCTAAGGTCCCCACCAAGCTTGTTAGCTGGGACGACATCGTCGAGTGGTCGAGGGGGCTAGCAAGAAAGATTAAGGATTCCGGTTATAGACCGGACGTGATCGTAGCTATAGCCAGGGGAGGCTTCGTTCCTGCCAGGCTTCTCTGTGACTTCCTCGACGTCGAGAACCTCCTCTCGATCCAGTCACAGCACTGGACCGAGGCGGCCAAGGTAGCTGACAGAGCCATAATCAAGTTCCCGTATAAGGTAGAACTAACTGGTATGAAGGTGCTGATCGTCGACGACATAGTCGACACAGGCGAGTCACTGATCCTGGCCAGGGACTACATCATGAGGGAGTGGAAGCCCGAGGAAGTGAGGATAGCAGCTCTGCAGTGGATATCGCCAGTGGCTAAGCTGAGACCTGACTACTACTTCATCGAGATTAAGGAATGGATATGGTTCCAGTACCCGTGGACCAGGCTAGAGGACACTTACCAGTTCATAAAGAGGATGCTGTCTGAGGAGGGCAAGTACAAGAAAGAGTGGAGTTATGAGGAACTAAAAACTAAGTTCATGGAGTGGTACGACATCGACGTCGGGGATGAGTACTTCAGGGACGCCATAGAAATGCTTGTAGAGAAGGGGTTCCTGTCCAGGATCGATAAGGACAGGTTCCGTATTAAGGAGTGAGAGTCACTAAGGAGAGAGGCATTATTTACTGCGATACCACGCCCTCCGCCTTGGCCTCAGCAGCTTTCCTAGCCATCTCTAGGATCTTCCTGGCCTCTCCGCTAGCACTCACGAATAGTTCATCGCTGCTTAGGTACATCCCTCTCGAGGATATCTCGGTAGCGTTCTGGGCAATGTCGTCTAGTACTACCGTGAACTCGCTTAGCTCCTCAGCCCCCTCCCTCAGCTCTCTCAGCACTTCGGCAACCAGCTTAGCGACTGGTGAGATGTAGGATAGGAGCTTCGCCGTCAGCACTGTCTCTATCCTTAGGACCAGTATCTCGACGGCTACCTCAACCTGCGTAAGCCTGGTGATCAGGGACCTCAGCGAAGCTATCTCCTGCGCGTATGACGCCCTCAGGTTAGGATTCTCCGTAATCGCTAGCCTTTCCTCGTAGCGCATGATCCTCTCCTCTAACCTCCTCCTAGATAGGCTTACCCACCGCAGGAACTGCTTGAGGTCTATAAGGAGTCTCGCTAGATTCTGCCTCAACTCCTTTGGGTCTGCGCGCTTCCTCCTAGCAAATAACACAACACGCCCCTGGATAATACTCGGGTATTACCAAGGCGAAAAAGCCCCCACTGATTAATACCCCACCGTATTACGAGAAAGTACCTGCAAAACATCCTTAAATCCCCCCGAACCACACACTTATTGGCCGCCGGTAGCTCAGCGGCAGAGCGCCCGGCTGTAGTCAGCCCCGGAGGGTACAGGAACAACCGCCTGCGGGCGGGCCCTCCGGCAGAAACCGGGTGGTCGGGGGTTCGATTCCCCCCCGGCGGACCACCCTATTATCAAGTGGTAGCATAGTAACGCCCACAACTAACCCCGAATGAGAGCCATTATTGCTCAGTCCTAACGTAACATGTGTTTTTCATTGTTGACTGCTCCTTAACTAATGGTGGGCTTACTTGGCAGACCTAATGATAAAGGCGAAATTCATTATCCCGGTCAGGCCCTCAAAGAAGATCATACGCGATGGCGCCATCGTCGTTGAGGACGAGCGGATAGTGTTTGTTGGTAAGCGCCACGTGGCCGAGGAAAAATATAGTGCTGAGGAGGTGATTGAGGCTAATCACCACGTAGCTATTCCGGGACTGGTTAATGCTCACAACCACCTCTTTCAGTCGATAATCAAGAACATAGCCATCGATATGGTGTTGATTGACTGGTTAAGGAAGGCCATACACCCGATACTTGCGTCGTTCCGTGACTTGGACTTCTACTACTCCACGAAGTGGGGCGTGATAGAGAACATAAAGTCGGGTGTCACCACGCTCATAGAGAACCACTACGGTCCCAAGGGATACGACTACGTCGCTAAGGGGCTCATGGAGTCAGGCATAAGGACAGTCCTTGCCAGGGGCATATACGAGCTCAACGTGCTACTCGATGAGCTCAAGGAGGAGCCGAAAGCGGCGATCTCCCACACTGAGTACCTCATACAGAAGTATCACGGAAAGAACGACGGAAAAATGATGGTTGCCGTCGCGCCGATGCATCCATACAATTCGAGCAAGGATTTACTCCTCATGGCCAAGGAACTCTCTGATAAGTATGGGGTGCCTTACCACACTCATACGGCCGAGTCCGTGAAGGACCAGGAGCTGGTGAAGGAGCTTCACGGAAATACAGATGTCGCGCTACTGTACGACCTCGGGATCCTTGGCCCAAGATACCACGCAGTACACTCTGTGCAGGTGTCTGAGGAAGAAGTACTTATGTTGGCTAAGACAGGTGCCCACGTAATACACAACCCAGAGAGCAACCTAATAATAGGTTCAGGCATAGCACCGATACCCGACTTCCTCAAAGCAGGCGTTAACGTAGCCCTCGGCACAGACGGTGCGGGAAGTAACAATAACCAAGACATGATAGAGGCCATGAGGTTTGCGGTGCTCATACACAGGGGGGCTAGGAAGCACCCGAACATAGTAACTGCTTGGGACGCCCTAGAGATGGCCACAATTAATGGTGCGAGGGCCCTCGGGCTAGAGAATGAGATAGGTTCGCTGGAGCCTGGTAAGAAAGCAGACATAACAATCATAGACCTAGAAAGCCCGAGCATAGCCCTTGCACATGACCCACTCGGCTCGATAGTCTACTGTGCAAACGCCGCCGACGTCGACACAGTCGTAGTTGATGGTAAGGTGGTCATGAGGAATAGAAAGGTTCTCACAATAGACGAGGAGAAGGCCAAAGAAGAGGCGTGGAAGGTCGCGCTGGACCTCCTCGACAGGGCCAGGCAGAAATTCGATATGAAGTTCCCCTACGAAGAATTCATCGAGTGACACACCAAAATGATAGACAACATAAGAGAGATCGTGGATAAGATAGACTCCTTTTTAAAGGTAAAGGATGAAGCAAGAGAACAAATAATCAAAATAACCAGAGACGTCATAAGAGAAGCAGGCTACGCCGTAACTGAGGCGAACGCGGGCAACATAACAGCCGCCAAAGCGCATTTAGAGAAAGCGTTAAAGAGGTGGAAAGAAGTCAGCGAGATAATATCTGAGCACGAGGAGCTGAGGCACTCGGGCATAATCTACAACGCTGGTATGGAGCTTGCTGAGGCAGCTATTTTCTTATCCATAATAGAGGGCGTACCCATACCGGGGCCGGACGACATAGGTGTGCATCAGATACCGTACCTCCTGGGCCTCCTGGATGTTGTGGGCGAGCTAAGGAGATACGCCACAGCCAAGGTGAGGGAGAACGACTTTGAGGAGTCATGGAAAGCTTTTCATGCGGCTGAGGCAATCTTCCTTTCAACGAAATTCCTGGATTATCCGGATAGGCTCGTCCCGGGACTACGCCGGAAAATCGACGCGGCGAGGTACTCTGTTGAGGAGCTTCGGAAATTTCTCACAGATATGGAGAGCAGGGCGAAGTTGATCGGAGAATTAAGTAATTTAAGGGAACAGCTGAGGAGAGTAGCCCGATATTGAGAATTTTTAGAGGATGGCGCCGGGGAGGGGATTCGAACCCCCGACCACCGGGTTAACAGCCCGGCGCTCTACCCGGCTGAGCTACCCCGGCACCAATCTAGGATATAGTTGGGCTGTTTTTAAGGCTTAAATGTCACAAGTTTAGCGGCGAACTCAGCAAATCCCTTGCCCGAGGGCTTTTCAGTAACTATGTCAGCCAACTCCTTTAATTCTGGATCGGCATTCCCTACGGCGACCAGCTTGGGGCAGGCCCTCCTCATGGGGATATCCGACACCGCGTCCCCCACACAGTAAATGCTCCCGGTCTTTAGTCCCAGGATCTGGATCATCCTCCTTATGCCCCTATCCTTCCCGCACCCAGTAGGGTGTATGTGGATGGCGTAGCCGCTGCTGGTGGCTTCCACCCAGTCGGCCCCTATCTCCATCAGTATCTTTCGAGTTATACGAAGTGCCCCATCCTCAGACACCCCTCTCCATTTGAGTGCCATATCGCATATCCTAAACAGGTTCTGCCATGACTCCTCGAGAAAGCCTTTGGCCCCCTGCACTAGAACCTTAGCGATTTCCTTAATTTTCTCGCATCTTTCGCACTCTATGATTACCTTGTGTCCGTCAAAGAGCACTGCGCCGTTTTCGCCTATAGCTAGTCCGCCTAGGCCGAGGTAGAGGGAGAGCCCCCGAACAACAGGGAGTGAGTTACCTGACACCATGATCACGGCGTAACCGCTCTTCACAAGCTCACGAAGTGCTCTGAGGGCGGCATCATCAAGGACTGAACTCTGCCTGTCCGTCGTTAGTGTCCCATCGATATCCGTGAACACAGCACCTTTCATATCGGAGCCCTAATGCTACTTGAGCCGTGACTATAATTTCTCCTCTGGAAGAATGTGGCGTGAAGAAGTGCTTCAGAGTATACAGGGATGCTTCTGAAGGCATATCTCAGATTTGTTTAACATTTTTGATGAAAAGATTTAACTACATCGATAATGATGATATTAATGGTGTAGCATATGGCGAAGAAGCCCCCAGTTAAGGTTAAAGACCCAACCACAGGGAAGGAGGTCGAGCTAGTGCCAGAGAAGGTCTGGGTCCTGGCTCCGCGCGGGAGAAAGGGCGTGAAGATAGGTCTGTTCAGATCCCCCGAGACCGGGAAGTATTTCCGCGCTAAGGTGCCTGACGACTACCCAGTCTGAGTCACAATTGCAGAGAAGTTTTTAGCCTATAATCTTCAAAGTTTTTGCTCGTCCCTAACCTAAGTTTTATGGTGAGTAGTGTGTCGAGGCTCCTCATTATCTCAGACACTCACGACAACCTAGCAGCAATAGACGACCTCATTAAATGCCTCAAGATAGGGGGCTATACTTACGACTCGGTCATACATCTCGGCGACATAGTCTCACCTTTCACGCTAAGGAAACTCATCAATGAGCTTGAGGCACCCATGACAGCGATTTTCGGAAATAATGATGGTGATAAGCCCCTCCTTAAGAACATCTTACCAGGCATTGCGGACCCACCAGTAACGGTAGAATGGAGAGGGCGTAGGGCCCTCTTACTCCACGGTTTTAAGTCCCCAGAAATGACCGAGTTCTTCGTGAACTCTTTAGCGAGTGGTAGGGCGTATGACATAATACTATACGGCCATACACATTTGGCCAGGGTCACGAGGATAAACAACACATTAGTCATTAACCCCGGCACGGTCTCCGGCTATGTCAGCGGTAAGAGGACATTCGCTATCCTAGACACTGAGAAGCTAGACGCGGAGATCGTGGACATAGATCGATGCCTTACGAAAGAGTTGTAGGGGGTTCGGGGAACGATACGGGTAGCGCCATCTGCTCCGGTGCTATCCTTACTATGCCCTCACCTCTCTCAAGCACGTTCACGAGGTCCATGATCTCCTCACTGATCTTTACATACCTTTGCACACTGTCCCAGTATTCGGGACTAGGAGAACTCATCGCTATGAAGAGCCCGGCGTCAGACGAGAGCCCGGGTTCCCTGTCTATGTCCTCGATCCGCTGAGTTGCCACAGCTACTGAGACGCCGTAACTGCGGCTAATCCTCATCAGATCTGATACGAGTCCAGGGATTCCGAGGTAGATCCAGGCCTCATCAAGCAGGAGTAGGCGCCTGATCCTCCCGTCTCCTGCCCTGAGCAGACCCATCTTCATCGCGGCCTCCAGTACTAGGACTAATGTCCTCACGAGCCTCTCGTTCCTGACGAAAACATCTGATATGTCGATGACCACGTTTGAGTCCGGCTCAGAGAGCACCTCAATCAGGGGTTGCTGACCCGTGTCGAGGGAAGCCACTTGGTCGAGTATTTCCCTTATTTTGTAAGAGGAATATTCGTCCAGTGTTAAGGAAGCAAGCGACGCGGCGTGCTCCAACGGGTGTTCGGCATTTATTGAATTCCTCAGCACATTGTAGAGTTTTACTCTCAGCCTCTCGTCTATCCCAAACGCTCTGCTGATGATCTCCGTGATGATGTGGGGGTTGCGGCTTTCTTTGAATATCCTGCTCAGCCCGAGCGATACGTTCTCGAGTCTTACGATGCTGAACACCTCCCCTCTAGCACTCAAGCGCTCTGAGTACTCTCCCTTCGCGTCGATCACTATGTACCTGATTCCGTGGACCGTGTTCATCTCTGACGCTAGGTAAGCAAGTAACTCCGTCTTCCCTGAGCCCGTGGGTCCGACCACGACTATGTGGGGTGATGGGGCGTTCTCTAGGTTCCAGAACACCTCCTCTCCCGTGGAGAGGTTCTTTCCAAGGTAGACCCCGGCCTGCCTACCCCTCCTGTGGGTACCACGTATCAAGGCGGGCACTATGAACGGTAGGTGATGTGTTGAGGCAGTCTTGATGAACCCCTTAACGATAGTTTTCCTTAGTAGCCAGCCAGTGAAGCCGCCTCCGATGTTGTCAAAGCCCCGAAAAAACACCTTTGCCGCAAGTCTGGCTTCCAATCCACCGACGTTCTTGAGCCTAATACCTAGTGCCCGAAGCGAATCACTCAAGAGCTTAGCCCGGATCTCGGCCCTCTGTACCGCCTCCTTCTCATCCCGCGCACATGCCTCAACGGCGTAGAAAACAATAACCTCTAGTGGAGGTACTCCCTCCTTCAGTACGGTATCACGTACCTTCTTTAACCTCGCCAGCTTCACACGAATGTCTGGCCTTGAGGGATTACTCTCCAGTTCTATTTCGAGTGCCTCTATGGCCCTTTCTAATCTCTTAACGTACTTCTCGAGTTCCATAGGTACGACATATGCCCTAACCTCCACCGGGAAACCGAGGTTGAGAGCACTGTGGTATGCCTTCAGTAATGTCTTCAACTCCTTGCCACTGGACTCGCTAAGTAGCGAAGAAAATCCTGCAGCTATCAGTAGCTTCTTCGCGCAGAACTGTTTTTTCTCACGAATAACTAAAATATTGCCCCTTACCACCACGCCCTTAATCATTGGTCTCCCCCACCTCGCTGGACAATTTCTCAGCAGTTAACACGGCAGCCAGCAGAGCACTCCGGATGAGTTCGTCCCTGGTAATGATGATTGGCCGCGGGTTCTCAAGTGCGAGATATACTCTGCATCCGTCAACCAAATCAAGCAGGCCCAGCCTGATCGCAACATCCTTTCCTGCCTCCGCAGACTCTCCGCACGTAACAGTGAGCCCCACGGACCCACTGACGCGGAGAACGCCGTCACCCCTAACCGTGATTTTTTCAACTCTGCCATCGATCTCAGTGCATCTGAAATTCTCCGGAGTATCTGAGTCAGTGCAGCTAATCACTCTAGTGATCTCTGCTTCAAAGCCATCCTCAACGAGCGTAGCCTCTACCAGGGAAGGAAGTGGGCAGTGATCATTGTTGCCGAGCTCTATTATTCTTCCATCAGCGCACAGAATGCGCACCCTCCCCGGCGCCTCTATACCGTCTCTCTTAACTCTGATTATTGAGTCACGCACAATCTGATCTATTTTCGCCTCTCCCAACATAACCATAGAGCCCGGGATAACGTATTTCGTCCCGATCTCATCTACTAACTCGAAGGATATAGGGACGGCCGTACCCGGCCTAGACCTACCAATGAGTAGGAACCTAACTGATCCATCTTCACTGTATACGCTACCGGCCTTGAATCCTGGAGGGACAATTACATGCACGCTCCACGCACCCGGTGATGTCTTAAGCATAGTGGCGTGACCTGCGATTGAGGCGTTCATTCTTGGCTCATCAATGACTCTTCCAACAATACTCGCAACAGCCTTCTCAATTACAAAGGAGTCGAGCCGAGGCGCTGAACTAGCTATCGTGATTCTCCGAGCAAATTCCGTCAGCGGCGACCTAATCATGATCACGGGTGACACAGTATCGCCTAACCTCATCGGCCTGAGATACAGATGTACGACGCCCTCCTTCTCGAGCCGGTGACCACTCACATCGCCTATTACCTCGACCTCGGAGCACTTTCCCGGAAGCCTCACCCTTACCGTGGCATAGGTTTCTGCGTCAACGACGTTCTTCGTAACCTCGATAGAGGGCTCAACCAGGGTGTGGGCCGAAGAAACTACGATGTAATCGTCGCTAATACACAAAAGTAAACCCTCATTGTTGGGTACGCACATCCTCGACTTGATTGACGTCACTATTCCGGAGTTGTTAACGAGGACTACTTCCATGCCCTCGAATGAGTTAAGGGTCGCTATCTCGGCAGCGGAGAATGGGGTGAAGAAACGATTAGTTAATCCCATCCACAGCCTCTCTTTGAGGATACCGCAGCCGATTTCACTCGTGCACAGTATTAACGAGTCGTTAAGGCATGCGGCTGACGGTGTGCCCTCGATGGGTATCAATGGGTCAATACCGTTGCTCGTAGCCTTAATGACGAAGCTCCCCTCATCGCTCCTGTACATTAAGTAATTGTCTCCTCTGCATGAAGCGAGCGGGTAAGTAGGTGTGATCGGCAGATATATTGGGTTGCTCCCCGGATGCACGATCACCGATTCCTCGGAAGAGTTGATAACACAGAGACCCCTACTACACGAGACATTCCTCGGCCCCTTCAACTCTATATCGTGTTCTGCTGACTCACCCGTTAATGGGTCCCAAACCACCGCAGTACATCGCCTCTGGTTGCACCCCACTATCGCGGCGACGGTGTCGTCAGCGCTATGGTAGACCTTCCTAAGCTTCATCAAACCAGTTAAGGGGGTGTAAACAAGCACATAACTTCCCTTCGGGAATATGCCCGCTAACCTCCGCCCCCAGTTGATGGCTGCCATAGGCTCCTCGAGGCTTCTCGGGCTCCCTAGTAGTTCCCTCTTTAGATTCCGTACTTCATCAAGAAGAACGGAATCACTGAGCAAGGGGGCGAGCTCCACCCTCTCTTCAAGAATCACTTTGAAGACACGTTTGGGATAATCCCCTCCAACGAGCGCATAGAACCTGTCGCTGATTGAACGAAACGATATGGGTGTTCTAGAAACATCAGGAGAGAGCTTGGCGCAGCCAAGGATTAGCGGGACCTTACCGCTCAAATCATCCCACCCCCTATCAAGATCATTAGCGATAACCCGGGAACAAGCCCAGAGCATATCCTGTCAAATCCGGCCTTAGATACGAAGATCCCGAGAGCCGCTGATGAAGCTATGAGGTACCTGATAAGCAGTTTATCTACAGAGAGTAGCAGCTGTGTTGTTGATAGGAGGAGGAACGTGATCCCTATGCTCACGACCGCTAAACCCGCCCCTGTTATTATGAGCTTCCGGATGTCGGCTATCATGCTCTCAACAACGTCCTTAAGCAGTATCAGGGTCTCGCGCCTCACGTCCCCTTGAGAGAAGAGGTTGCTTATTGTGAAGTCGGTGAAACAGGTTATCCAGTAATGATACTCGTTGCATCTCCCTCTAGGGAAGCTTGAGAGAGTCCCTCCCACGCTCTCCAGGTAGGCCCTTAGCCTGTTTATGTTGCCTACTGTAAGGAGGGGTATTTCGGAGATCGCCTTAATGACATTGTTTAGGGAGTGCAGTTCCTTTAGAGCACCCGATAATTCCTTAAGCCAAATAATGCCGGACAATATCAGCGTCAGCGCTGATGCTAGGAGGACGGGCTTACTGAGAAGGAGAATACCCGTAAACAGTAGGATAATCCCAATAAGGAAGAGCGTGCCCTCCAGTTTGGAGCGCTTGTTACCTAGATGTATCATATGGCGGGGTAGCTTAGGTACGGAGGCGATCCCTACCGGTATGAGTATTAGCATCAATGCTATGGCGTAAGATATGGCAGAGCGCCCAATAAGGTTGGTCATTAGTGATGCTATGGGTGGAACGTACCCTATTAGGGCTGATAGGGCCACCGAGAACACGATCCTGGCTTTCACGGCGTCACGTGCCCTCTCCTTCAGAGTCCTTGTGTAGTACCTAAGTGAGTCAGTGATCCACACGCCGCCGAGGCCCATGGAGTAGGCTGTCAGGTACTCCGAGAACGTCCTCCTAAGCTTAGTAGAGAATTTCTCACTCATTATCCGCAGGGACTCCATTATCCCGAAGACCGTCGAAAGAGCTGTGAGTCGGTCGCTGAACTTCAGGAGGGCGGGGAATATAGTCGATGCGTACTTCCTCCAACTCCCACCAAGCTCCACCACGTCTCTCCCAAGCTCCACGTCTGTACCCTGCGAGAGGCCCAGAGATATTATGAAGTACTCGAGCTCTGTAAGTACACGCGCTGAGTAGTTAAGCGCCCTGAGGTACCATATCGTCACGTAGGCCGCGGGCGGCAGAATTATTGAGAGGGCGATCAATAAGATCTCGTAACCGGGCGCTGCCTTAACAATGAATGCGGTTAAGAGAATAGACAGTGAGTACGTGCCTGCAAGCCAGATAAGCACTTCTTTGTACGCTTCTCTCCCAATTTTTCTAGCGTTGCCGCTCCTAACCCTCAATTCCTCTATAAGCTCCACAAACGCTTGGAGACCACTGAGTAGTATACGAATTGTTCTCGAGTTAACGTTTTGTCTCTGCATAGTCGATCATCCTCCTTGTTCCTATTTTGTATAACTTCCTTATGATGACCCTATTCGACGAGTCATCATAAACAGGTTTCTCCACTGACACCACAGTCCTTTGGAGCTTGCCATCCCTGGTGGAGAAACCCATCACAATTATAGCGTCAAACATTGCGACCTGATACGGGCTGAGATCTATTGGTGGGCTCATGAGCCTTGTCACCACCTCCCGCGCGCTCCCGCCGTGGAACGTTGTCAGGCTCCCCAGACCCATATTCATTGCCTGTGGCAGCACCCGAGCCTCTCTGCCCCTCGTCTCGCCGATCACGATGTACCTGCTCACCGATGCCCTAAGAGCCGCTTTTGCTAGGCTCATCTGGTCAACGTCCCTACCAATGCCCCAGAGGCTCGCTGGGACAACGTACCTAACCCACGCACTCCCCGGTAGCGGGTCTATCTCAGGCGTGTCCTCGATTATCACTATTTTCCATTCTTTCGGGATCAAGGAGTAGAGTATCGCTCTTAGGAGTGTGGTCTTGCCCGAGCCAGGCGGCCCAGCGATTATTATTGAGCCTCTTCTATCGATGATCCTCTTGATTAACCCAACGACCTCCGGAGAGAGTGTGTTTCTCTTGACCATCTCATCAAGGGAGATGCTACTGATGCCCCTCTTCTTCCTAATCACTATCTCGCCGTCCCCTCCAGTCACCTCAGGATGAACTAGGTGTACTCTGTGCCCTCCATCCTCCTCTGGGAGGTTGCCGTCAGCTATCGGGTTTAGGGGAGTAACTAGCTTCCCAATCTTCTCGGCAAGAAGTTCCATATACTCAAGAAACTCTGCCTGAGTCTTTATCGTGATATTAGTCGGGATGTAATCGGCTCCCGGGTCCCTCCGGAGTATCTCTGAGTGCCTGACCCACACGGTGCCGGGGCCGACGATGGATATGTCCTCTATGTAGGGATCATCTAGCAGTATCTGCAGCTTCTTATATCGCATCGTCCTCGAGATGCTCACGAGTTCACTGAACTTCGGCTTTTTGCCGGTCGTCCTCCGTATGGCCTTAATTAGATTGAACAGCGTGATCTTTCTCTCGTTAATTGACTCGATAGCCCTAACAATGTCCTCCCTGCCTAGCGCTTTGGGCTGATCAGTGACCAAGTATTTGTAGTTCTTGCCTATTTTCACAACCTGCACACGGGTGCTTGAGACTGTGTACTTGAGGATTTTCTCATAAAAAGAAGTGCTCAACCCTGTACCCTCCACTCCTCAATGTCTTCGTTACAGTGGTATCTCCACGGTAGTCGTTTCGCCAGTATCCGAGGTTAAGGTAATCACTACTAGCTGTGGCGATGTAACGCTGCCAGTTGCCACGATGACCAGTGTCTGCCCAGGACTCACCGACCCTCCTGCAGGTATCGTTGAGTACTGTGCGGAGGTGGTTGTTCCGTCGCTACTCACTAAGCTGACGTCGGTGACCTGGAAGTCTGAGTCGCTATTATTCTTCAGCTTGATCGTAACTGTCAGGGTGCCGTTTCTTAACTCTTTGGACGTTAGCGTACCCGATATTTCTGGTATTGCTGTCTGCTCGGACACCTTGCTTGCCTGTCCCTGTAGCCATGACTGCACGGCGAACGCTACGGGTATAGCTATGGCGGCCATGACGAGCACAACTATTAGGTCGCTCACGCCTCTTCTCATCCTACGGGACCTTGCCCTCATGGGGTTCCCCGTGAGTAGGTAGTGTTTTTAAAGTGTGCATGGGGGTGTTGGCTTAAATGATTAGCTGATTTCCTCCCTAGAATGGTGCTGGTATTGAGCGGGGTTAGGGAGAGACTGAAGAATATCCTCTCCTCGATGAGGGGTAGGGTCGTAACCCCCGGCGACGTGGTTGCCCTCACCGGCCTGCCGAGGTATGAGGTGCTGGCTGCCTTCCACGTACTTGAGGCGCTGGGCTTCATTGAGGTAGTCCACGCTAAAGGAAATTACAAGATCTACAAACTCAGTGACCTCGGTGAGAGGCTCCTCGAAGCTCTTGAGGAAGCAGAGGAGTTCATGATCAGTATCGGGCAGGGCCAGCTGGAAGCGGAGGCAGGCACCTGATCTTTTAAATTAATTCCATTTGGGGGTGTGAGCAATTTTGCTAGTCGAGCCTGCTAGGAATAGAGGTCGTATTCTTGTCATAGACTTGTCCAGTCCGAAAGATCTCTTCAGCCTCGCGGGTAGTGTCTCATTTACATTAGAAAGTATAAAGAGTGAGAAAAGGTTAGTAAGCAATTACGCCAGGGCGGTCTCAGCGATCATGAAGGAGGCTAAAGGGACGGCTGAAGACGAGACGAACAGCGAAAGGGTGAGGAACGCCTCCTTTATCTTCCTGAGCATGCCGGATCCGACAATGATATCCACGGCCATAGGTGTGACGACCTTCATCGCCAGCAGGGGCCTTCACGCCCTGGAGCGCAGGAAGCACGGGTACATGGAAGTGTTTAAGGTGTACAGAAAAATAAGAATGGAATTATACGAATTAATCGACTGAAGAACGCTCAGAACCTCCTCCTGAAGCTCTTTTCCGGTGCTTTAGGTCGTTCCTCTGGTACTTCCTCCTCTTTAGGCACTTCCTCGTCACCGATGCTCCGTATAGTGTTCCTACCACCTATATTGAGCTGTACCTCCCCTCTGTAGGCTGTTGTCCAGCCCCCCTTGATTTCTATTGCATCTCCTTCCTTAATGGTACCAGCGGCTCTCCCCCAGAGCGTTAGTTTGACTCTACCAGTCTCGTCCCCCACGACTGCCTCACTAATTGTTCTCTCTCCTTTCTTTGTCTGGATTGTTTTCGGGGGGCTTGTCTCGAGAACCCTGACCTTTATGTCAACGTTTGACATCCCGGGTTTTAGATCCATGACCTTCTTGCTTTTGGACTCGTTTTCGTGCATGCCTACGATACACCACACAGACGATACGCTTCCTACGTGCTGATGGGGGTATTAAATACTTCCTTCAGAACAACAGGTATCTAAAAAAATGAGGTTCAGGTCACTCTTTTTCGACAGTGATGGCGCCAGTAGGACAGGCGGTTCTGGCCTGCTCTACACAATCCTCGAGATCCTCTGGAACCTCACCCTCCCACGGATTAGCACCGCGATACTGGTCTACTATCTGAGACTTTCCGTCTGGACCTGCCTCGAAGACCTGCGGACATAGAGCGTAGCACACGCCGTCGGAGATACAGAGATCCCAGTCAACCTTTACCTTAAGCTTGGCCATAGGTTTTCACCGTTGAAAGGTTCATGGCTAACTTATTAAAGATTCCCTGGATATAAGAGCATAAGTACTTAGGGTAATGATTTGGTGTCCAAAAAAGCTTAATAAGCGGACATAACTTCCAGTTTTCTGGGGCCCGTAGCTCAGCCAGGCAGAGCGCCCGGCACACCGGATACCGGTGCGGGAATCATAACCGGGTGGTCCGGGGTTCGAATCCCCGCGGGCCCACCAAGGATGCGTTAAGATAAATATTTCCTCATGAATTATAGAAAACTAATAATATGGGCTTCATTGTAGATTAATAATATTATTAAGTTATTTTTAACGGAGTAAAATATTTATACATTTTAGCGATGTTGTGATTATTATTATTCTATCCACTGGCAACTTTTAATCTGTGCCTTAAGGCAACAAAGTTAAGGTTATATTTTTAATTTTAGCCACTGCTTGGTTCTCTGGGATAGCTATGGGGTATAAAAGTGTAAAAGCAATTTTTAGTATTGATAAAGCAGTGGTCGACCATTTACTTGAGATGCTTAAAGATAAAGAATTTATTATTTCTTCTTTGCCTTGTGTTGTTGCGAGATTTAGTAATAAAATTCTTCTACGTTTTTCAAGGCTATTTTTATTTAGAGTTGATGATGTTTATTCTTTAGATATCGAACAAATAGATAAAGGCACGGTGATCAAGCTTTTTGGCGAAAAAAGTACAGTTACCTTAATATTTCGTTTATTAGAGAACGATAAGATAGAATATGTAGGGGAATATAATGGACCTAAGCAATGGGTCGTTGTTCCGTGTCTCGAGGACATTGGTAGATCCGTTATTAAGGATGTTGCTGAAGAAGCTCGAAGAAGATCTGTGGAAAGATCCCATACGGCTGCAGGAGCCGATTATTCTGCACTACTAGCCAAGGTGTCATGGGTCTCGAAACTATTGTTGCGTTCGGTTCTAATTAAGTCAGAAATCGTAGCTATAAATAAAGGGAATCTCATATCGTATATAGAGGATCTAGCGTCTGAGGGAGTATTGTCAAAATATAAAACGGTATATGTATCGGGCACAAGCGACATAGGCTCGTTTAGGATGCTTTTCATTAGTGGTGAGCTAGTTGGTGTTTATTCTCTTATTCGAGGTAAAGAGTATGTGGGCGACGATAAAGTCCTTAACGAATTTGAGGGTTTCACACGTATTCGGGTTTATGGTTCAAATGTTGAACCTTCCATAGATGGGGGGTGATTTGAATGGGTATACGCGTACATAGACCCTACATAATTGCTGAAAAGGATGACCACAGGTTCATATGGCTAGGACTTGATGAGGCAGAAGCTGAAAGAGGGATACTTACAAATCAGTACTTAATAGTTGACAAAAACGAAGGATTACTTATTGACCCGGGAGGACAATACGTATTCGAGAGAATATACAGGAATGTCAGTGAGTTTATTGAACCGGAGAATATAAAAGCTGTATTTTTCTCTCATCAAGACCCGGATGTTGTCGGCTCATTGATAATGATTTCGGACTTTTTCCCTAATGCTGAGATTTATGTCTCAAAATTATGGACAAGATTTCTGCCTCATCTTGGTGTCATAGAAGGTGTTGTAATGAAGGAAATACCTGATGAAGGAACAGATATCATCGTAGGAAAAACATCTCTAAAAGCGATACCTGCACATTATCTACACTCTCCAGGTAACTTCAGTTTATATGATCCGAAGGTTAAAGTATTGTTCAGTGGTGACATAGGAGCAGCTGTATTTCCTGAGGGAACATGGTATCTATTCGTAGATGATTTCAAAACCCATGTCAAGTATATGGAAGGATTTCATAAGAGGTATATACCAACAAAGAGGGCCCTAGACATCTGGTTAAATAAAATTAAGGAATTAGACATTAATATAATAGCCCCTCAGCACGGAGCTATATTTGCAGAAAAGAATGTCAAAAAATTCCTGGACTGGCTTCGCAATCTCGATAACGTCGGTTTAGACTCTATATGACAAGTTGGAGGTGATCAAGACTGAATGAGATGATAAAGAATTTGATCGAAAAAGCATGGGATATTGAAAATAAATCAATAATGTCATATATGGGTTGGCTAAAAATATTAACAAATATAGGAATAAACTATGAACAAATATTAAATTTTATAGTAGATATAATCGAAGATAGTTTGATTCATAAACGTCTTGTAGAGGCACTGGCCGGCGGGCTCAACGATATTGACACCATAAGAGAAGAATTATATAAGTTGAAAATTCAGACATCATCTAAAGAGAATACCTGTGATAACGAATTAATAGAATTTATAAAAAGTATGATAAGAGAGCATGATATAATAGAGAAAGATGCGGCAAAAATATATAGAAAGTTGGCAAGCTCAGTTGACAGTGATATCGCCAGAAGGGTCTTTGAACTCATCGCCGAAGATGAGACAAAACACGATGAATACATGAAGAAACTAGATAGATTAGTGGATAAACTGTGCTCTTAAAGACAATGTAGTTCCTGAAGAGAATGATAAGGTGGAGCCGCCGGCGGGATTCGAACCCGCGACCACCGGCTTACAAGGCCGGCGCTCTACCCGGCTGAGCTACGGCGGCCCAAAAGACTGAATCTTAGGGCCTCTATTAATTTTTTTCAATGAGACCTAACCTTTATTAGTCGTGTTGATAAGGAATTAACAAGATATAATTAATCTAGTTAAGTCATTGGTGGGAGTTATGGGTGATTTGGGATATCTTTCACCTTTAATTGACGGATCTGATGAAATGGAGTGTCCTTCCGACAAAGTGGTGTTTGATGAGTTAACGGGTCAATATATTTGCCTTGAAGGTGGTTATGTTATAGGTCAAGAATTTGATATGGGGCCTGAGTGGAGGGCCTTTGATTTCAGCGAGAAGCAGCGTCGCTCAAGAAGCGGGGGCCCTATAAACTTGGGTCTAGGGAGCAGCGTCATTTCCTCGATGATAGATTGGAAAGACCGCGACGCTACTGGTAAGAAGCTGTCTCCGTTGAGAAAAGTTGAGGCGACAAGGCTGAGGAGGTGGCAGATAAGGTCAAGAATACCTGATAGCGCTAACAGAAATCTCCAGCAGGCTATGGACGAACTTAATAACCTATCTCATAGGCTAGGGCTCAACCATGCCATTAAGGAAAGGGTGATACATATATATAGAGAAGCGCTTGAAAAAGGAGTGGTCCGTGGTAGGGCTGTAGAAGCGGTTGTTGCAGCAGCCGTGTACGCTGCGTGCAGGGTAGAGAGACTTCCAAGAACTCTCGATGAGATAGCTATCCACACGAGGGTTTCAAAGAAGGAGATAGCTAGGTGTTATAGATTGCTAATTAAGGAACTTGGGCTAAAGGTACCGATAGCAGATCCTAAAGACTTCATACGCCGGATAGCTGATAGCCTTGGACTAAGTGGTTACGTAATAGCAGAGGCGATGAAAATAGTCGATAGTGCTAGGAACGCCGGACTAACAGCGGGTAAGGACCCTGCAGGACTAGCAGCTGCAGCGGTTTATCTGGCGGCCCACATAGCTGGTGAGAGGCGAACGCAAAAGGAGGTAGCTGCTGTGGCAGGTGTAACGGAAGTAACTGTACGTAATAGATACAAAGAAATAACTCAGTTCTTAGGCATAACTATTCCCGAATGAGATTACCAAAATAACATTATTTCTATATTATTGTATTGTTTAAAAATTCTTTTAAGCCTTAATTACTCGGTCTCAACGTAAATTATGTTATCCTCTGGTATTCCCAGCTCATTCACTAATATTTGTTTGACTTTATGTTTATGATTCCCTTGCAACTCTATGTGGTCGTTCTTGACGGTTCCTCCTGTAGCGAGCATGCTTTTGAGCTTAGATGCGATTTCCTTAAGGTTAAAGACGCTTGGGTCGAGTCCCTCTATTATAGTCACTTCCTTACCAAAACGTCTGCGCTCAACCCTTATTTTCACAAGCTGTTCCTCAAGACCTATCGGTGTACAGAGATCTTCTGGAAGACCCGCGCACAGAACCTCCAGATCACTTTTCTTCTTCGCCATGACCCACCCTGTCGCCACCATATTGTCGATAGGCCTTATAAGGATTAACGCAGGAAAATCGGTAAAAGACTTAATAATGCCCAATCTCTGCACTCACGGTGTTATTGTGCAGAGAAGCGAGCCAGTGTACAGGTGTTGGTCCTGCGGCAGGATAATCACCTTTGAAGACCTTCGAACGATGGCGCTGAGCTCAGCAGGCGAAGGTATCTTAGAAGGAGTAGGTACGGAGTACGGTGTCGGTATGAGAATAGCGATAAGATGCCCTCACTGCAACTCACGAATAATCGTTAAGGTTAGACACCCAGCTCCCAAGGTAATTAAGGCCGTCTAAGAGATGACTTCGCAGCGATAAATTCCATGACAGCCTTCGCAGCGAACATAGACGTTATCATTGATGAGTCATAAGGCGGTGACACCTCCACAATGTCGATCGCTGCTAACGCGTCGCCGACCTCGTGAATTACGTCAAATACCTCGGTAGGTGTGAGCCCTTCCGGCTCAGGAGTCTGCACGCCGGGGGCATAGGATGGGTCGAGAACGTCTACGTCGAGAGATATGTAGACGCTGTTACAGGTACTGACGAAATCCCTTATTTTCTCAAGGAGGTCGTTCCTTAACGATTTCCTAATTGCTAAGGAACTAACATAATTCACCTTGTTCTCGTTGATGAAGACCATCTCCTCCCTAGAAACAGCCCTGAGACCCACTATCATGACCCTCTCTATATCCAGGAACTCAAGAACCCGCCTAAGCACGCAGGCGTGGCTGAGCCTATACCCCAAGTACTCATCCCTCAAGTCGGCGTGAGCATCCATTACCAGGAGGCACATGCCGCTGATGTGCTGTGCTGCGGCCTTAATAGATCCTATCGATACTGTGTGCTCTCCCCCCAGCACTATCGGGATCTTTCTCTCACTCAGGAGGTCAGAGACCACCTTCTCAACACGCTTAACGGTCTCGAGTGCGTCGCCGTGTACGACCGCCACGTCACCTACGTCGGCGGGCAGGTATTCTTCTACATCGACGCCTGCCCTAAAGGAGTATGTCTCAAGGTTCTGGGCCGCCTGCCTAATGGCTGAGGGGGCGAACCTCGCCCCTGACCTGAACGAGCTAGTGCTGTCGAAGGGGGCGCCGAGCACAACGAACTTGCTCTCATTGAGCCCTACGTCTACTCCCGCGAACGAGCTGGCTCCTTTATTAACGAAGAGTCGCCAACTCATGAACACACCTTATAAAAGGTGATTCGCTGACTTCATTAAGATGACGGTGATCGGGTTGGGAAACGCAAGGATACCGCCGTTGGCTGAGATACTCAGCAGATCAAAACCCGACGGGTTCTTCTGGTCAGCCTATGAGGGATATGGTGGCCTGAGGGGTTTCTGGGTGCTCGGCCCTATGGGTACGCAACTCATGAACGAGGTACTTAGGCTGTGGCGCAGGTACTTTGTCCTCAAGAACTTCGGCATGACTGTCGAGATAACCGCCCCGATAGTGACGCCCGAGAAAGTGCTCGAGGCCAGCGGCCACCTAGAGCACTTCACAGACCCCATAGTCAAGTGCACCAAGTGCGGCGCGGTGTTCAGGGCGGACGAACTCATAGAGGAGAAGCTAGGTATCAATGCGGAAGGGCTCACCCCAGCCAAGATCGATGAACTCATTCGGAAAAACGGTTTAAGGTGCCCCAGATGTGGCGGCGAATTCGGCAAGGTGATGCTGTTCAATCTCTTAATGGGTACGGTGGTCGGTCCGTTCACAGAGCTCAAGAAGTTCAATGCGTACCTTAGGCCTGAGACCGCGCAGGGCATGTTCGTTGAGTTCCCGTACGTGTACCTATCGCTCGGTAAGAGGTTGCCCGTAGGTGTGGCCCAGATCGGTAGGGTTGCTAGGAACGAAATCTCGCCTCGCCAAGGAATGATAAGGCTTAGAGAGTTCACTATAGCAGAGATCGAGTTCTTCTTCGACCCAGACAAGCCGGAGGTGCCCACCGAACTCATGATGGAGGTAGGGGACGTGGAGGTCAGGGTGCTCACCAAGGAGTTACAGGAGAAGGGCTCCAGCGAACCAAGGACGTACAGCGTGAGCGAGCTGATTGAGGAAGGGGTGGTTAAGACGCCCTGGCTAGCGTACTGGCTCGGCATATCATGGTTATTCATAAAGGAGATCGGTGTACCCGACGACGAGATGTACTATCTGGAGAAGTATGGTGATGCATTAGCCCACTACTCCGTCCAGACATTCGATCAGATGGTGAGGATACCGGGCCATGGCTGGCTGGAGGTCGCGGGTCACTCCTACAGAACCGATTATGACCTGAGGGGACACCTGAGCAAGGCAGTGAACAAGTCATTCTTTGAGCAGGTATTGACGGAGTCAGGCAAGATACCACATGTGGTCGAGCCCTCATTCGGCGCTGAGAGGCTGGCGCTCGCTGCCTACACGTGGGCCTACGCCAGGGGGGTATCCCAGGGCAAGAACGTGCTCGTGTTCCCGGCATCGATAGCCCCCATCAAGGCATCCGTTATACCACTGCTCGCCTCAGACGAGAAGATGCTGGCTAAGGCTAAGGAGGTAAGAAACTCCCTCTCAGCTATTGGTGTCCCTGCGCTCCTCGTAATTGGTAAGAGGATAGGTAAGGCTTACAGGAGATCTGACAGATTAGGTATACCTTACGCCATAACTATAGATAAGCAGACACTGGAGGACGGCACTATCACAGTTAGGTCAAGGGATACGTCAAAACAGGTTAGACTAGGTCTGGACGATGTCGTGAAGGGGTTCACGGAGATCCTCCTTAAGGGGCGTACCAAGATTTTCCCGGAACTAGCCATGTAGTAGCTATCTGAGATTTAAGACCCGCTCCAACACAGTAAATGGGGTGTCTCATCCTGGAGTCCCACGAGACAGAGGCTGGCCAGCAGGGGAAGAAGAGGGACATCAGCAAGCTCCTAGCGGTGATCCCCCCAGCTGAGGAGTTCAGGGGGAGGAAACAGAGCAAGCCCAAGGAGAAGAGGATAAGGATAAGGCTGGACCCCGACATCCCGGAGGATAAGGCGTTGATTCATCCCTCGCTAGCCAAGGAACTCGGCATAAAGGATAGGCTAGTTATGTCAGTCAGCGGAAAGAGGTTCGTGTTCATGGCCGTGATTGAGGAGTCAGCCCCCCAGAACCTGGTCATCGTTAACGAGGAGCTTATGAAGGAGCACGGCATAGCTGATAATAGCCTCGTAACCGTTAGGAGGGCATGAGATGAGCAGGAGGGACATCCTCATATTCAAGAACCTTGAGAACCTCACCTTAGGCAGGGATACAGGAATAAATAAGTTAGAGAATGTAATGAAGAAGTACAGACACGGCGGGTACGAAGAGGCCCTACGGCTCGTTGGAGAACTACGGCGCTCCAGGAAAGCCTTGATAAAAGTTATGACGGACTTAAAAGACACGGACGTAGGCAACGACATCAAGGAGTACGTCGAGGCACTTGTAGAGTTCAATGATCTCGTCGCCGTTCCTAGGGAGAAGGACTTGATAAAGCAGCTGATCAAGGAGATTAAGGCAAACGGATCATCGAAGGAGGCCAGGAAACTTAGGAAGGATATCGAGGAACTGGATAAGCTTGGAGCGCTCATTAAGGCGGTTCTACGGAAGTTCTGAGTAAGAGACACAGAGTAAAGGTATTTTTAGCGGGCTGACCTTAGAGCCGGGTAAGAAGAGTGGGGTCACCTAGGGAGGCACCAATAAGGATGGATGACGTCGCCGACGTCAGTGACAGGCAGTCAATAGCAGAGTCAAACATCAGTGAGTCGCTCAGGAGGCAGATAGTATCGTTCACAACCCTGGCGAGGACCCTGCTAGAGATCATCGACGTGTTCAAGGAGGGCAAGACATACTTCGTCGAGAAGAGGTACGAGCTGCTGAGGCACCAGAAGGACGAGATCGAGAACGAGTCAATTTCCCTGACAGAGTACATAGTTAAGGTCGCTCCAGGCCTCCTCAACAAGGAACTATACGTATTCGTGCTCAACGACCTCGTGCGGGCATCAGAGCACATTGAGGCAGCGGCGTTCAGGGTACTGCTGCTCTCGAACGGTAACGGGAACGAATTGCTGGAGAAGTTCTACGACAAGGTCACATCAATGATCAGCGACCTCATAAGCATGGCGTCAACGGTTGAGTCCATGATAATGAAGATAAACAACACCAAGGCCGTCAGCCAGCTATACAGGGACATAGTGAAGCTGGAGGTATCGATAGATGAGACATACAGGGAGCTCGGGCTAGCGACCCTAAAGTACCTTGAGGGCGGCATCAGCAGGTTCATACTAATCCGGGAAATGATCGATAAAATAGAGTCAGCCGCAGACCTCCTAAAGAGAATGGGCGCATACATTAGGGTA
>JALSOP010000038.1 GCA_026986435.1 Desulfurococcales archaeon
GGCCTCGTACTCTTCCAGTCTCTTCTTAATAGCCTCCGGTACCCCGCCATTCTCCCTTATCTTCTCTCGATGGAGCCCCTCCCTTATGAACATCTTAATAACGTCTGTGATCTGCACGCCCATACTGCTTGCTAGCTTCCTGAGTTCGCTGTACACGGACTCCGGCAGCGATATATGCACTGTCGGTATAAGCGTCACCTCTATGTATTAGTATTTCAAGAGGAAGATATAAGATTGTCCTTAATTATATCTTAGTATTAAAGGAGGGGTACTAAAAGAGAGGTAATGAGGCACTTGAGGAATTGCAGCCCTAGATACGATGAACAGTCTCCTAAGGTATTATCTCAGTTTAGTTAGTGGTGCGTATTACCTTGAAGATAGTGACGTTCAAGGCGAGTGAGGACTTAATAAGGGAGATGGATAAGGTGGCGGCCGAGTTAGGAGTCACCAGATCCCACCTGATAAGGATGGCTGTACAGCGTTTCATGAGAGAATACAGGGAGCAGGAGGAGGCGTACATCAAGAGTACAGGAAGGGAGAGAATAATAGTTAAGACAGTGTATATACCGTGAAAATCACTTCTTTGGTACCTCAAGGACAACTATCTTTGTACTCTCCCACCCAATCTCCGATGTATTGAACCTGCTGCTTCTAACCCTGAGTATTTCGTGCTCGTCCTTCACGACTTTCAAGAACTCGTCGAGAGGTTTAAGAGGTAGGTTAACGCCCGGGACCCAGTAGTGCATGGGTATGAAGGTCTTCGGCTTGAGGGTCCTCAGCAACTCAGCAGCCTCCTTAGGCCCTATCGTGAACGTGCCCCCTACGGGTGCCATGACCACGTCGACCTCGCCTATTGCCTTCACCTGTTCTTCGCTGAGTGTGTGGCCAAGATCGCCTACGTGCAGAATCCTTACTCCGTCAACCTCCATAACGTACATGACGACCTTACCCCTCATCTTGCCCCCGTATGGGTCATGGTACGCCTCGATACCCCTGACCCTGTGCTTGCCTAGGACAACGAACTCTCCCCTCCTCATTATGTGCTTCTCGCCACCGGGCTTAAGAACGACTTCCACAGCGTTATGGTCGAAGTGATTATGTGTGACGAGGACAGCGTCAGCTCTGGCTTTAGGCCTTGGGAGCCCTATGCTGCCCCCGTCGTGTGGGTCGATGACTATGCTCCTGCCCTCGGAATCGATTACCTCGAAGCAGGCGTGGCCATGAAAAACTATAATCGGCAAGCTAAACCCCGTGAATGGATACGGGCTCACAGCATATACACATTGCGGGGGTGGTGCCTGTGTCAGGCGCTAAGTCCGTGCCGTGGGTGCCGACGAGGGACGACCTAATACCGTACGTTATGATGCTCGCCAAGGTCGGAGAAGGGGACGTGTTCTACGAGCTAGGCTGCGGGGACGGCAAGGTAGCTGTCGAAGCAGCTAAACGCGGTGCTAGGGCCGTGTGCATAGAGATATCAGGCTCACTAATAAAGAAGGCCGAGGAGAGGGCGAGGCGTGAGGGTGTGCTCGATAGGGTAGTCCTTATAAACGATGACTTCTTCAACGTGCCCCTAAATGACGCGACGACAGTCTACATGTACCTCCTCACCCACGTTAACAGGGAGCTTGAGCCAAAGCTCTCCTCCGAGCTGAGGCCGGGCACTAGGGTCGTAACACTAGACTTCAGGATACCTGACTGGTGCCCTGTACACGTCATAAGGATAAGGGAGGGGCTGAGGGAATACTCGATGTATCTCTACATAGTCGGCGTGTCGGATAAGTGCGCGCTTAGCCATTGAAAGATACGTCGATCCTCGCCTCTACGGTACCCGGGCAACCGTTAAGCTCGATACCCACGAACACATATCCCTCGCCCGGTAAGAGCGTCAGCGCCGTCACATTACTTACGCTATATGCCCCGTCATGAAGGAAAATACCCCTCCACAGCACGACCCTCTCAGCGATTCTTGGGTAGGTGCCGAAGTTAGAGTAGTCTACGTTACTGAGGTACTGGAGGTAAGTCGGCATCGTTACGAAGTGGTAGGGGAGCCCGGAGCCCGGGATCACGTAGGCTACGAGGGACACGTTAATGAAGTCCCTTTCGTACGCCGGGGCCGCATCCCGGAGTATGGTAGCATTAACTGACAGCATAACCTGTGCCGAGGAACTCGCCGCGTAACGGAATACCCTGGCACCGATGATGCCCACCTGATAGTACCTAACCGAGTTACACGCCCTGAACCTCGCAAGGGCAGTGCTTGAGTTTATGAGCGTCACATTAGTGGCGAAGATCGATGAGGAGGGTATTAACGCCGCGGTCTCGCCCGGCCACACGTAGGTCGTTCCTTCAGACTGGGGTGAGTATGTATACAAAACAACCGGGCCCAGCTCCTGGAAAGCAACGTACTTACTCACACTCACCAGCATGAAGTACCACGCACCAACGTCGCCCAAACCAGCCTCGTTTCCGCCGGATTCTGGTGGAAGGGCCTTAACCACCCTCCCATCCTCGAAGACTACCCACACATCCCTATAGCCAGGAACGAGGCCCGCTGCCCGAACCCACTCACCCCCAACAACAGCGCCCGACGAGAGGACAATGACCGATCCATTGCTCAGGCGCTCAACGACGGCCACCACCCTCGTCACTGGGCCCTCAGAGACGACCTCGACATAGTCCCCAACGATCCTCGCCTTAACGGGTGTAGCGGTAGCCCTCGCCTCAGCCAAGGCACTCCTAATCTCGATGCCTGCCCTATCGAGCGTTGACTGAAGCGAACGCGTAAGGGTTACAGTGAAGCTTATGAGGAGTAGGAGCATGAGGAGAACGCCTAGAATCGTTGAGGCCCCCCTCAAGCCGTGTCACCCCACGATCGTCACTGGCACGGCGTCACCGTCCTCATCGATTATTGTGTAGGAGGTGCAGGGCTGCTCAATGACCACGCCGTATCCCGGCCCCACCTCCTCGCTCACCACACCGTCGTCTGTGCAGATGATGTGGATTACGTGGCCGACGTCATCGTCATTTATTATGACTATGTCCCCGCTGTCCCTAACCACTAAGGCGTACAGTGAGGAATCGGCCTCAGGCACTTCCACATCAAGGCTCCCGACGGTCTTCATCAAGGGGAGTATCGCCGCCCCTATGCTCGTCACTATGAGCGCCATGACCAGTTCTGTGTATAGGCTCTCGAAGCCTTTCCTCATTATATCCCCGCAATCATCCTCCATATTTATAGGGTTCCCTCGCCAGCGCTAGGGGAAGGGAGTTGGGTGCGCCGAGGCTTAGGGAGGTGCTGAGAAGACTTGAGAAAACCTACGGCTGGCCCCCGGAGGCCAGGGAGTTCACCGCGATGCTGGCTAAGGCAAAGGGCCTGGGCCCCCTGGGCACGCTCATAGCGATTGTGCTCACCCAAAATACCAACGACAGAAACGCAAATGTAGCATTGGAGAGGCTCTACGAAATCAGCGATGGCCTCTCAATGGAGAGGCTCCGGGCTATGTCACTCGAGGAGATCGCCGAGGTGATAAGGGTCTCGGGGATGCAGCGCCAGAAGGCGAGGACAATCAAAGCCCTTGTCGAGAGGTTCGATGAAGCTACTCTCTTAAATGAGGATCCGGAGGTCCTCGCGCAGGAACTCCTCAGCGTCCCAGGGATAGGGCCCAAGACTGTTGACGTGTTCCTTCTAATGGTGAGAGGGTATCCCACGTTCCCGATAGATACACACTGCAGGCGCGTCCTAACGAGGCTCGGCTTCATCAGGCGTGGGGAGAGGTATGAAGCAATTAGGGAGGCAGTGATTAAGGAGCTGGGAAGGGATAGAGAGGCGCTGCTGAGGCTCCACACCCTACTAATAACCCATGGCAGGAGGGTGTGCACGGCCAGGAGACCGAGGTGTGGCGAGTGCCCTCTCTCGGACATATGCCCTAAGGTAGGCGTTGATGAGGGCTAGATAGTCTGATCAGTGATGACGGTTTCGGGTCCTGAGCTCGAATAATACTCGCTCACCCAACCCACGGTCTTATAACGTTAGACCGCTCGCTTACCTAAAACCGGTGCGGTGGGATGCGCTGGGACAAGGCGATATATTATGGAGCTAAGTTCTTCTTCATATCAGCGATCTTCACGGTCGTGGGAGCGCTGTTCGTGCTATCATCGGCCTCCATAAGCATGAGCATAGACGCAGCAACCGGGAGACTCGTCCTTGACTTCAGTGGCCTCAAAGGGCTTGGCGCAGCTACCCTCCTAGTTATTGGTGTGGGCGTCGCCGTTGTCGGTAATGTGGGTGCTTTCCTAAAGATCTTCTCCGAGGCCGTTAGGGAGGAGATCAACGGCCGCTCACTTTGGTGAGCGCCTCTTCTTAAGGACGAAGGTGTACGCCGTCACGCCCACAGCAGCCGCGGCGAGGCC
Source organism: Desulfurococcales archaeon (assembly GCA_026986435.1). Lineage (GTDB taxonomy): Archaea > Thermoproteota > Thermoprotei_A > Sulfolobales > NBVN01 > WAOK01. The sequence goes on from JALSOP010000038.1 coordinate 4,411, forward strand.
TAATGCGACGTAGGGGAGCCACTCAGTAAGGCCCTCTCCACCCGAGGCCGGT
>JALSOP010000039.1 GCA_026986435.1 Desulfurococcales archaeon
ACACCACACACACCGCAACCCTGCGCAGCCATCTCCCTGAGCCTAGCCCTACCATACGCCACGGCCAGAGCAGGGGCGGTGCCCGCCGATGATGCGGAGAAGAGGACGTGCCTCACGAGTCTGTAATAATTGACTGCTGGCTTGTCGGAGGATGGGTTAAGCCCCGAAGCAACGGCCATCGCTTCGAGCCTGGCTGTCTCGACACGCAGGATCTCCTCCCCTATGCTGACGAGGGCGGAGGCGAGTGGCCACCTGGCCAGTCTTGATGAGGCTGCTAAGGCGGTAGCAACGGCCCTCGAGACCCAGATCTCGTAGAGAATAGCGTCTTTTGATTTCTTGGTGAGGGCGCTCCTGATGAGGTTTGGGAGGGGTAACTCCCTCACTACTTCCTTAGCTATTAGGTCTGATAGCCCCAAACCTATGTACCCGAATACCGGTTGATAGCGGGATAAAACAGGCACGTTCTATTATGGCCTTATCTCTTCCTTACCCTTCTTAGTTATTCTATATATCTTCCCGCACTTCAGCTGCTTGAGGAACTCGTCGAGTTCTTCGGGCTTCACCTTTATGGTGTATAGGTACCGCTTCGTCCTAGCCTTCACCTTAGCTATGTTCTTTTTCTCGTTGACGACGACCCTACACTCTTCCGCCCTCTCGGTTATCTTAATGAACTCCTCCTTATCATATACCTCTATTGGCATGACACCGCACCGCCTTCTTTTATGGCGTGCTCTAAAAACGTTTATCTGGGGCCTCACTCGAAGTAGAGTTCCTCATTGATATAGGGTACTATAGCCATTATCACGGCGTCCCTCGTTAGGTGCACCCTGTCGATGACACCCCTAGTCACTAGGGATATCAGGCCTCCCTTATCACCTATATTCCTCGTTCCGAACCACTTATCAACAAGTACCTCTAGCTCGGGGGCCTCACCAGCCACGAGGGGTTCCCAGAACCTCCTGGGGATCATGAAGCCCGGTGATAGGCCGTAGGTCAGCCTACCGCTGCACTTCACGGAAGCGACCTGAACATCCACGTAGACATCTTCCTCGAGCCTGAAGAAGCCTGCCTCGACACCGACGCAGCAATCGCAACCCTCAGTACACGCGGCCAGCGCCCTGTTCCTTGCCCCCCTAACCACGGTGTCAAGGCCTATAGGCTGAGGCGGCACGCCACTGTCGACAGGGATGGGTGCGACCTCGGCGTCGATGCCTAAGTCTCTCAAGGCGAGCTCAACACCATGCACCTTACTTGGGTTCCTCGTGCCCACGCAGAACCTCATGGCCCACCACCACCCTGGTGAGTGCCTTTAATTAATGATTTAGGCCAACCTTACGGGGTAAGGTGCTGTGAAGGAATTCGGCGAGTCAGTCCTGCTCCGGGCTTTCTTCGAGACAGCCGACGGCGGATACTACTCCCCCATCTTGAAAGGGTGCTACGAACTCCTCCCGATACCCGAGCCTATCAGGGGTGTAGCGAGGCCGTCCGTGCTCAAGGAATTCCTGTATGATGAGATAGACTGCAGGTGCGGGCCCTGCAAGCTCAGCAAGTACATACCAAGTGACTATGTCCTCGTTGGCAGCATAAGCTACAGCGTGAGGGAGGTTGCAGCACACTGGGACCCGAGGTTCGACCTAGGCATATATGCTGACTACTGGCGCTCTGCTGGCGGCAGGATCCCGGTGTCGTTCAAGATGAAAGACGGCAGGAAATTCCTCTTTTTCGCTGCTGGCCTAGCTAAGTACCCGCCCGGCACATTTGATGGTGGCAGGAGATCGTTCACGGAAATCCGTAGGGCCTTCAACAACAGTGACAGGGGCGTCTACGTCGTAGCATATATGGAGGTTAGCAAGATAGTTGATCTAGTGGACTACTCTGCCAGGCTTGGCGTGAGCGTGAAGGGAGGGAAGGATCAGGTAGTGTGGGAGAAGGCGGCTGAGGAGCACGGCGATATAGTTCTCCGGGTTCCCCACTATGCGAGAGGCGGTGACCTACCCGTTATAATAATCAGTGAGAACTACGGCATACTTAAGGAGCCGATACCGCTCATAGTGTGGGAGAGGGGAGTTAGGATGCTGACTGATTACTCGTATCTTTTCGGTGTTAGGAAGCCCGAGGACAGAATAAGGCACAAGCTCTACAGCGGGAGGCAGACCGAGGAAATAATAGAGTTCCTCAGGGACAAAGGGGTCCTTATTTAGGCCACACCTTCCTCAACCGCCCACCTAACCCCCTCCTAATCACCTCGAACCCATCCCTATCTACCACATGAATAGCAGGAACAAGCACCGGAGGCACCGCCTTATACACGTGCTTCAGCACATTAACCCTTCTTGAGGGCGTGAGCCCGTCAGCAACTATGAAGACCTCCCTCCCTATAGCGGCCCGATCCTCTGCTACATAAACCTCAGCCCTAATCCCCGCCTCCTTCACTGCCTCAGCGATCGCCTCAATTACCTCTTTGCTGACCCCAGATGCCTTACTTATGAGAGGGATCCACCTCCTATACCAGAGCACCGGAAACAGAACCCAAAACAAACCAGGCACCGCGCGTCCTGGGCTAGAGAGCGTAAAACATTTCCCGTGTTTAGGAACGCTTAAATCCGCTACCAAATCAATATTGTAACCGACGGAGGCGGTGACTTCTGGACCCGCTCTTCTGGGTTGGGCTGGGGGTACTGGCGGCCTTCTTCGTAGCATGGAATAATGGCTCGAACAACGCCGCCAACGCTATAGGCACGGCCGTGGGTTCGGGGGTCATAACACTTAAGAAGGCCCTCATATTCTCAGCTATCTTCGACTTCCTCGGTGCAATAGTGTTCGGGCGCTTCGTCTCAGCCACACTGATGAAGGGCATAGTTAACGTTACGTATCTTCCTGCAGAGGCGATAATCAAGGGAATGATAGCGGCATTATTTGCTACAGGCCTTTGGGTTCTCCTCGCCTCCATACTCAAGATCCCTATGTCGATCTCCCAGGCAATCGTCGGCGGCGTCATAGGCTTCGGCCTCGTGACCGGTGGGGCCGGGATCGTTAACTGGGTCACCGTATCTGCGATCTTTACCTCGTGGTTTATCCTACCTCTTTTCTCAGCAGTGCTAGCGGCTACCCTATACTTCATGTATAGGAGAATGTTCAGGAAGCTCGAACTCATAAACATTGTAGCGTCCTCATCGACTTTCCTCATGGTGTTCTCGACAGTCTTCCTCCTAATGGTTAAGACTCTCAGACTCGAGGACCTCGCCTGGGTTTTGGTGGTTTCAACGCTCTCTGGCTCGCTAGCCGCCCTTGTCACACACCTCTACTGGCTAAAGCTGGGCGGTTCATTAGAGGAGAGGGCGTCATTAGTTATGAAGCTCCTCATAATAGTTGCTGCTGCCGCCATGGCGTTTAGCCACGGAGCTAACGACGTCGCTAACTCAGCTGGCCCGCTCTCGGCCATATACGTGGCTTACACTGAGGGCTACGTGCCAGCGAAGGTGAGGATAGATCCCCTTATTCTCTCCTTCTGTGCTGCCGGCATAGCCATAGGGATCGTCTCATGGGGTCAGAGAGTGGTTGACACGATAGGGCAGGAAATAACACTGCTTAACCCGCAGAGGGCTTTCGTCTCACAGCTTGCTGGATCCCTCTCAGTGCTTGTGCTGACGAGGCTCGGGATGCCCGTATCGACGACGATGTCCATAGTGGGTGCCGTCGCCGGTGTTGGGCTCGCGAGAGGCCTCAAGGCCGTGAACGTTAGGACTCTAGCTAAGATTTTCGGTGCATGGGCCCTGGCTGTCCCTGCCGTTATGGGTATGACTGCGGGCCTTTACTACTTATTCATTGCTCTACCGCTCTGATTACTAACGACCTGACGTAGTCGGCGGCGTCCTCGGCGAAGTCTGTCGCGTTCTCGAGGGATTCGATGAAGTCTTTCGTGAGGATTACGATGGCGGCGTTCTCCTCCTTCTCACCGAACTCTATAAGAAGCCTTCTTCCCCGGAGGAGTACGGAATCAGCAGCCTCTTCTATCTCCTCAACCAGGTGAGCCTTCTCGACCGCCTCATCGAGGCGCCCCTCGAGGAGGAACTTAATGGCGTCCACAAGAACCCTTACGGACCTTATTGAGAGCTCCGCCAGGTTCTCGGCCACGTCCCTCAGGTCAGCGGGTATCTCGAGGTACGGAACTATTGTGAGGTACCTCGCCGCCTCTTTCCCCCACTCGGACGTCATGTCAAGCCTCCTCACGAGCCTGGTTATTGCCTCTCTTACGAAGCCTCCTCTAACCTTTTTCTTGCCTATGAGCTTTAGGATTTCCCTCCTAAGGTTGTCTGCTTCGGTGTCTAGTTTTATCGCCTCTGTTAACTTGCTCATTGCTTTACCTGTGTTCATCAGGTTAAGCTCTTTTATTCCGTCTCCGAGAGCTTCAAAAATTGATCTAACTTTCTCTGAGTACTCAATCAATTTTTCC
>JALSOP010000040.1 GCA_026986435.1 Desulfurococcales archaeon
GAGTTCCTTCACCGCGTCGACGACCTTGTCTATGAGTGGGTCCGTAACCGCGTCGACTGGTATGGCCTTAATTATGGGTGTTCCGGAGCCTCGGAGGGCTTCCCTCAGCCTCGCCGCGCCCTCGTGTGGGTCCCCCCTGTACTTGTATAGGAGTACCGACTGGTACGCATCAACGAGTATGGCGTCGAAGCCGAGCACCTGCCTGACCTGGTTCCTTGCCCACGAGTAGTTGTCGAGGCCTGGCTCATGGATCACGACCAGGTTGAACTCCATTCACTGCACCGATTGAGGAGGTTCCGGGGAATTATATCCGCTTATGCGTTGTCATGGCAGCCCTCGACGCATTCGTAGAGTTTCCTATAGAATGCCTCCACTTCCTCACTTCTGAAGAGATTCTTCAGTGCCTCAGCGGCTTTACCAGGATGCTCTAATGCGTACCACATTGAGTTGATAAGCCTCTTTCCTAACTCTCTCACTCCAGGCCTCGTGATTACATAGGTAATGAAGTCGGCGGAGTCATTGGCTACCGCGCCCATGAGTATCTGTAGTAGCCTGAACGTTGTCCCGGCGAATTCAGCATAAACTTCTCCACCCCGATTCACGACCACTGCGGAAGCTACAGCTATAAGATACGTCAGGCCTATGGCATAGCTCATAAACTTGTCATGCTTGTCTGCATCAATAATGGAAACCCCGAACCCTGCCCTACTGAATATCTCCGCTAGCGACATGGCTCCCTCAGGCCTCCCAGGCACCGGGATCACGATGACTTTGTGCTTTCCCGGGTGCCTGGCGCCCGGCCCGAATAATGGGTGTGCGCTGGCAACCATGACATCCTCTGGGAACCCTGCGTATTCTCTCATAATGCCTTCCTTGAACGTCGCTATGTCGAAGACCAGCCTTAACCTACCCGAACCACGGGCGACTATCTCTTCCCTTATCTCCCTAAGTGATTGCGCCACAACGGAGTGACTGACAGCAACCATTACGGCGTCCACACCACTAACCAGTTCCTCGAGGCTATCGGCTGTCCTGAACCCACTCATCGACGCCCTCTCCAGTGCGTGGCTGTCGACGTCGTAGAAGACGAACTCGTGTCCAGCACGCTTTATGAGACTGGCGAGGGCGAGGCCCATCCTCCCCGCTCCCAAGACCCCAATTACCCACTCCTTCACTGTCGGCATCCTACCTCCACCTCCTCGCTTATGGCGCTAATTCCCTCAAGCAGCGTTTCCGTCGGCGACGTCAGAGACACCCTGATATACTGTCTGTATTCCCTGCCACCGAATGCCTCGCCGGGGAACACACCCACACCTCTCCTGGCTAGTCGATAGGCCAGTGATGTCCCGTCTAGTCCGCACCTTATCCTCAGGAATAAGTAGAGACCGCCTTTAGGCGGGGTGAACTCGAACAATTCCTTGTCTAGGTAGCTGATAACCTTGTTCAGCCTCTCCCTATACAGTTTCCGCACTCTCCTCGAGTACTCGCCCAAGAGATCGAGGGCCTTAAGGGCGGCGGCCTGAGCAAATCTGGGCACACCTGTGTATGTGGATGCTATGAACCTCCTTACCTGCTCGACTAAGTCCGGATCACCGACGACGTAACCTATCCGGAGACCTGGTAAGGCAAAAGTCTTAGAGAAGCTGTACACAGAGACGACGCTGCCTGACTCGAGCTCTGCCATGACCAAGCTGCGCCCATTAAAGACTATGTCACGGTAAGCCTCATCGGAGACAATGACGGCGCCAGCGTCTCTGAACACTTCGATGATTTCTCGGGCGCTCACCTCATTGATGACGGCGCCCGTCGGATTATTCGGGTAATTGAGGAGCACGAGGTCGGCCTTGACAGCGAGCGATTCAGCGTCTCGGTACCTAGGCACCCAACCACTTTCTGGGCTGAGTCGGTGAGCCACTAGGGCCCTGCCGAAAAATGACGCGGCCGTGCCGTAACCAGGCCAGAACGGTGCGAATACACCAACCCTGCTCGACTTATTAATTAATGCGGCAATTGCTGCCTTAGCTCCGGGTGTCACCACAACCTCCTTCACGTCGACGCCGTGCATCTCCGCAATCTTTTCCCTTAGATTTCTTAACCCGCTGGCCGGGGTATAGCCGAGGCCCTTACGAACCTCCCTTGCGAGCACCTCGATGACCTCGGAAGGTGGGCCATGGTCGGGGTCGCCGGCGTCGAGCCTTATCCTTGCGCCGGAATTGGTCAGGTACTCGTAGAAGGAGTATATGTCAAACGTCAACCCGGTCACCCCTGCTCCTCAATACATAAACGAATTATCTCGGCAAATACCCCCCTAAACCTACCAGTCCTTGCCAGAACCTCATCCTCCCTGGCCGTGTCCCTTACCGGGAGAGAGGCGGCCCGCTTGGCACGCCCCATTCTCCTACACAGCTCCATCCTCTCTACTAGTAGGCGAATTATCCTAGCATCGACATCGTCTATCAATCTCCTAAGATCCTCGATCTCACGGGCTGCCACGCCAACCACCTCAGCAAATGGTCTGCCACAACTATGGATACGTAGGCCTCGACTACGGGCACAGCTCTTATAGCTATGCATGGGTCGTGCCTGCCCCTTCCCTTTATAATTGTCTCTCTCATCGCCTCCAGATCGACGGTGGGCACTTTTCTCATTATGGTTGATGTCGGCTTAAACGCCACCTTAACCAATAAGGGCATTCCATTACTTATCCCCCCATTCACGCCACCCATGTTGTTCGATGCCGCAGTAACCCTGCCGTCATTGAGCACCCACGGATCGATAGCCTCACTCCCCCGCATACCAGCTAGCCCGAACCCCTTCCCGAACTCCACGCCCTTAGCTCCAGGAATCGAGATAAGCACCTTCGCCAAATCACTATCCAGTCCATCCATGGGCGGCTCCCCAAGACCGATTGGCAGATTAAAGACTGTTGCAGTAACCACCCCCCCAAGGCTATCGCCCTCAGCCATCGCTTTCCGTAGCTCCTTCACCATCTCTTCAGCTACAGAAGGGCTCGGGCACCTAACGGGGGATGAATATATCATCTTCCGGAACTCCTCGCCGTCCACGGGCTCGATATCGGCGCTAACGTTACCGATCTGGGTCACGTAGGAGTAGACACGTATCCCGAACATGTCGAGCAAGCGCTTTGCCACAGCACCAGCGGCGACGACACCCGCGGTTAACCTGCCCGATATGTGTCCTCCTCCTCTATAGTCGTTGAAGCCCCAGTACTTGACCCTGGCCACGTAGTCTGCGTGGCCGGGTCGGGGCTTGTTCCTTATCTCTTCATAGAAGCTTGAGTCAACGTCCCTATTCCTTATGAATATAAGTATTGGCCCGCCGGTGGTCCTACCCCGGAATACCCCAGACAAGATCTCTGGCCAGTCCTCCTCCCGCCTAGGGGAAGTTAGCGGGTTCCCGGGCCTGCGCCTAGATAGTTCCTCAGCGACGTAGTCCTCGCTTAATGGGATCCCTGGAGGGCACCCCTCTATAAGGGCGCCGATACCTTTGCCGTGGCTCTCGCCGAATATTGAAACCCTGAACAACCTGCCGATCATGCACGCAACACCTCCGCCCTTACACCCAGGCTGGTTAGGTGCTCAAGGAATGAGGGATAGGAATCCCTCACCCTCTCAAAACCAACTATTTCGATGGGAGCCCCCGCCGCTGAGGCTGTGACCGCTAGCATCATCGCTATCCTGTGATCCCTATGTGGCCACGCCCTACCTCCGGCTACATAACCACCCTTAATTATGATGCTGTCAGCGGATGCCCGCGCCCACACACCTACGCTCCTAAGAGCCTCAGTTATGGACACTAGCCTATTGGACTCCTTGAATGCGAGATGCCTCAGACCCCTCATCACGGTAGTTCCCCTGGCGTGGGCCGCCACCGCAGCCAGCGCGGGAGCCAGGTCGGGGGAGTCTCTGAGGTCAAGCTCCGCCCCCTCCAGCGGGTCACCCCTCTCCACCTCGACATAGTCCTCACCCACCCTCACCTTGGCACCCATGTCTCTTAGGGCTCGAGTAACTGCCTTATCGGGTTGTGTGTCACCGCGTCTCAGTCCATGTACCCTAACCCTCCCGGCAATGGCGCCTAGGGCCAGTATAAAGGACGCTGAGGAGTAGTCGCCAGGCACCTCGTACTTGGTGCCCCTGTACCCACTACTCTCCGGGTAGAATACGCTGTAGCCCTCTCTGGCGAACCTGGCCCCGAACGCCTCAAGTACGTCGAGGGTTACGTCAATGTACGGCTTCGAGACAGGGTTTCCTAAGGTCACCACAGAGATCTTGGCGAGGGGCGCGATGAGCAGTAGGGCAGAAACGAATTGGGAGCTCACGCCCGCGTCTATGAACGCCTCCCCTGACCCTATCGGCCCCTTAATAATGACTGGCGGGTAACCATTCCTTGAGACCGTTTTAGCGCCTAGTAAGGACAGCGCTTCTAGCAGGGGGCGCATGGGCCTCCTCGTTAAGGTCACATCGCCGTAGATTAGGACGGCCTCATTAGCTAGGCTGGCTACTGCGGATGCGAGCCTCAGTGTCGTCCCAGACCCACCGCATCCTATCTTGGCTGGCGCTTGTGGCTCCCCGCAGACACCGCTCACCTCAAGCAGACCATCCCATAGCTTTACCAGCGCTCCGAAGGCCTCAGCCGCCATAATGCTCGCCTCCGTGTCCCCTGAGTAGAGAGGGTTAACGATGATAGACCTCCCGCACGCTAGGAGAGCGGCTAACACCGCCCTATGTGTGTGGCTCTTTGAAGGAGGTGCTGTGACCTCACCATCCACAGGCTCCGTCAATGGGTAAACCCTAAGAATCACTGCGACCACCCAGAACCATAGCCACTAAAGCGTGTTCTCTACCCCACGCATCGAGCACCTCGCCCGGGTCACGCGTCAAGGCAAAGACTGCTGGCCCCTTACCGCTGACCCCAGCAGCCTCAACAGAGGGTAGTGAGAGGGCGGCCGTGACGAATTCAGTGGATTCGCTGTTCCATCCCGTAGCCGCCAGCGTGGCGACACCGTTGAGTGTTGCGGCCTCGAGCCATTTCCCGTTCAGCGCCAGCTTCAATGCCCGATCATATACCCACTTAATCTCTGTGAACGCCCCAGGGTCCACTGCGTCAATAGGTCTCTCAACTCCAGGGGCATATATGACCGCGTAGAGGTCTTCGTCGATGAGGTACCTCCTAAGAACTCTCATACCCCTGTTATCGGTTATGAAGACGCCGTCCAGAAGCGTAGCCAGGGAGTCGTCGTAGGCCCCTGTGATCGTGAGGCCTGCCCGGCGGGCAACCCACACACCTAGTCTGGCTACCTCATCAGCGCTTCTCTTCTTCCCCAAAGCGTCTAAGAGAGCCGAAAGAACCGCATTAATGACGGCGCTGCTACTCTTCAGACCCGATGCAGGGGGTATGCCGGACTTCACATATATCTCTAATCCACCATCGTAGCCTAAGCGAGACGCTGCTTCTTTCAAAGCCCTTAGGAGTGACTTGTTAGGGGTTACGCTTCCCCAGGGAGTCATTGACACCATGGCAACGCCATCCTCGGCTAGCCTCACCTCGGCAGTGACGGGTAGGTCAATACCTACCGCCCCGCCGTACCCTGTAGGTATGGCGTTGAGCACGCTGATCGCCCCGTGGGCGCGGCCCCTACCGATCATGGTCCCCGCCCGTAGCGCTGATCGCTGCATCCCTCAGCCACGTTGGGTCAGCCCTCCGCCCGAACCATATGCGGATGTTCTCAGCGGCCTGATGAGCAAGCATCCAGAGACCGTCGATGACTCGGCACCCCCTGCCCATAGCTTCGCGAAGAAGCCTTGTCATGAGAGGCCTGTACACCATGTCCAGGACGACACAGTCGCCAGGGATCAGCTCCTTAGGGAGGGGAGATGACGTTGGGTCATCCATGCCCACAGGTGAGGCATTAACAATGAGTTCAGCGTCGGTCGCCCCCATCCTTAGGCATTCTATAGATGCCTTACACGCCAAGGCCTCTGGCACCCCCCACTCTTTGGCTCTCTTGGCGAGGGCCAAAGCAGTCGTACCCGTCCTGCTGACAATTACTAACTTATCTACCTCCCCGTGCTTAGCCAGCGCATATACCGCCGCCCTCGCTGCTCCCCCCGCACCTATCACAAGAGCCTTACTATACTGGGTCTTCCCTGCCATGATCAAGGATCTTAGGAATCCTAGCCAGTCGGTGTTGTGGCCTATCAGGCGGCCGCCAACAACGGCAACAGCATTGACCGTCCCCAGAGTCGATGCCTTGTCACTGAGTTCGTCGAGTAGCGCGACAACTCCTCTTTTATGGGGTATTGTCACGTTGAATCCGGCGCTGTTCCTCCTTAGCCATTCGATTACTCTGGGTAGCTCCTTGCGTGTCGGCACCTCCATTACCTCGTACGTCGCCTCAATGCCTGCGTGGGCGAAGTAAGCCGAATAAATTGCTGGGCTCAGGCTGTGCCTCACAGGAGACCCTATAAGGAATAGCTTCATAGCAGGCCTAGTTCCCTCCATAGCTCCACCACCTCCGTCACGCTCGGCTGCCCTGGGGCTTGGGGGCCTCCGTGGGCGTGCGCGTATGTGAAGGGCGCACCTATGAATGGTGCCAGTAACCTGGATATGATGCAGTTCTCGCCGACGGCAAACGATATTAGTTTTCCGGTATATGATGCCATGGCCTCCATCGCTGGTAGCTCGTCCAGGGGCGACCTGCAGGTATACACGACCTTGATGAGAAGCCCCGCTCCCGGTCTGGGATGATGCTTCACTAGTTCGGTGGCGCGGTCAATTATGGCATCTATTTCGTCAACACTTAATGTCCTGTTCAGGTGATGGGAGGACACTATGGTGGAGACGCCCAGGCCCAGGATCTTAGGGGCTAGCTCACCCGCTACTGGGTTACTGGCCTCTACGTCGATGTAGTCGGGGCGTGACCTCGCCAGCTTAAGTAGTATGCTGGCTTTCTCTTCTGGGTCACCGTCGTACCTCCCTCCCTCGCCAGCATCCCTAAGGGTTACGATGACCTTCTTGCCGGCCCGGCGGACTTCCTTGATTAGTGAGGATAATGCCTCGATGGTCTCGACGCCGATGTATTCCAACGCATCTATACGGAGCTCGATGATTCCGGAGGCAGCCCTAATTACTGCGTCCCTCATCTCCCCGACCGTCGGCGCCGCTATCACGCCGCACACTATGCTCAGTGGGTTAGCTCGGAAAGACACGCCGCTATCACCCCCCACTCGAACTCAACGATCTCGAAGTCACCCAACCTTCTTGGGAGAGGGATTCTCGGCCTCCCATTGAGGAATTTCTTGTCAAGCCTCATCACGGAGACCAGTTCCTCAGCGCTGTACCCGATGCCCGTCGGCAGCCCCAGCTCCGTGAGTGCAGCGGAAAGTAGGTCGGCCTCGTCCATTGGCAGACCCAGAACCTTAGTGGCCAGTGATGCCTCGGCCACCAACCCCATCGCAACGGCCTTGCCGTGGCTGATCCTATACCCACTAACAACCTCTATTGCGTGACCTACCGTGTGGCCGAAGTTGAGAAGTACCCTAGCACCTCTCTCCTTATAATCTCTTCTGATAACGTCGAGCTTTGTCAGTACGCTGAACCTGACCACCTCATTCAGGACCTTCTCATCCCTCGCCATCACTGCGTCCGCGATTGTCAACAGCCATGAGACCCACCGCTTCCCCCTTATGGCGGCGTGTTTAACTACCTCTGAGAAGCCGTCCACGAATATGTGATTCGGTAGGTTCGCTAGGATAGTGGGATCGATGACCACTATGTCTGGGTGGTAGAAGGTTCCGACCAGGTTCTTCCCGCCGCCAACATCTATAGCGTTCTTGCCGCCGACGGCCGCGTCGACCTGTGCAAGCGTTGTTGTGGGAACGTACGCAAGCTTTATGCCCCTCATATACGTCGACGCGGCGAAGCCCGACGCATCGAGTAAGCTACCGCCACCAATGGCGACGAGCACAGACCTCCTCGTGAGACCTGATGCCACCATCAGGCGCCATATCTTCTCCACCGACCCGAGGGTCTTGACACCCTCGCCCCCACCCACCGAGGATGCGGAGACGGTCATGCCCCGGCCCTCTAACTGGTTAACCACTGAATCAACTATGGAGTCAGGTACCCCAGAATCAGCCAGCACCAGCACATTGAGGGGGTCTAGGCCGGTAACCAGCCCTGCGAGCCGGCTGAGTGCGCCGGACCCCACGACTACCCTCGACACCTTTTCCTCGTGAAGAGTCAGAGTAACCTCATCCACCGTAACTCACCTACCAGCCTTCTGAACTGTTCGGGAGTGAGCTGCTGCTTGGGGTCCGATAGGGCCTTATCCGGCTCCGGGTGAACCTCGATCATTAGGCCGTCTGCTCCGGCAGCCAGCGCCGCCTTAGCGAGTGAGGGGACAAGCTCTCTCCTCCCCGCCGCGTGGCTGGGGTCAACGACCACTGGCAGGTGCGTTAGCTCCTTGAGGACAGGGACGGCGGCGATGTCTAGGGTGAAGCGTGTGGATGATTCGAACGTCCTTATGCCTCTCTCAACCAGGACTACCTCGTCGTTGCCCTCAAGCATTATGTACTCAGCAGCGGCCAGGAACTCCTCGATCCTGGAACCGAAGCCCCTCTTCAGGAACACCGGTTTCCCGGACCTGCCCACCTCCCTGAGTAGGGGATAATTCTGCATGTTCCTCGCACCTATCTGCAGCGCGTCAGCGTACTCGGCCACGACGCTGACCATCCTCGGATCCAGAACCTCAGTGACCATCGGGAGCCCGGCCTCGTCAGCCGCCTCCCTCAGGAGCTTGAGGCCCTCGACCCCGAGTCCCTGGAAGCTATAGGGCGATGTCCTCGGCTTGAAAGCCCCGCCCCTCAGTATGTGGGCACCCGCTTCCTTCACGGCGAGAGCAGCCCTCAGTATCTGGTCCCTTGACTCGACAGCGCACGGCCCCGCTATTATTACTGGTCTTATGCCGCCTACCTGGACACCACCAACGTTCACGACAGTCCTGTCCCTGGAGTCCTTGGTCACGAGCCTCAGTTTCATCCCACCTCACCCACGATTAGAGAACTTATCCTACGGGGTGTGAGACCCATGTATTCAAGAAGCTGCCCATAGCTCCTAGCGCTTGCACCGAACCTCTCCCCAATACCCACTTTCAGAACCCTCCTCGGGGTCGCTGTTTCCGTGAGGATCTCGGCTACGACCGACCCTACACCGCCAATCACCCTGTGGTCCTCTATCGTGACAATCAGGTTGGCTTTGGCGGCCTGCTTGACTATGGTTGCTGAGTCGACGGGCTTGATGCTGTATACGTCGACCAGGCCAGCATGTATCCCTTGGTGCCTCAGCTCCTTAGCGACCTCTCTCGATACGCCGAGCATGGGGCCGTACGAGAATATCACGATGTCGCCTGCATCCTCGAGCACCTTGGAGCCGCCGATGGGGAACTCCTCCCCGTCATCGTAGATCATCGGTGCGTTGTCCCTCCCCAGCCTAATGTACGTCGGGCCAGGGTGGTTTAGGACCACATCAAGAATTGTCGCCTTAGTGGCCACAGTATCTGCAGGTGCCAAGACGGTGAAGCCCGGAAGCACCCTCATCAGCGCTATATCCTCGAAGCACTGATGAGACGCTCCATCCATGAAGTCCTGTAGGCCCGCGTGTGTGCCGATGAGCTTCACGTTCAGGTGATCCCTAGCTATGGTGTTCCTTATCTGTTCCCACGCCCTCATGAGGAACATAGCGAACGCCGTTGCCACCGCAACCTTCCCGACTATGGCCAGGCCAGCAGCCGTGGTCACCAAGTCTTGCTCGCTGATGCCGACATTCACGAATCTCCTCGGGTATATCCTCGCGAACGCCGCGGTACCTGTCGAGTTGGGCGTGTCGGCATCCAGCACTACGACGTCCTTGTTAAGGCCGCCCGCCTCTACCAGTGCCTCACTAAGGGCCCGCCTGTAGCTGCTGTTCCTCGATACAATAACTACCACCTCCCGCTCTCCCATCTAACGATCAGCGCCTTCGGCCTCTCCACGACACCGGCTAGGCTCTCCAGAGCGGCCGCGATCTCTAATGCGTCGTTCCTCACCTCCATCACGTACCAGCCAAAGGCCTCCCACCTGCTAGCCAGCGGCTCCTTCGGCTTAACCGCCTCTGTCGGGCCTGTGTGCTGCACCATGTTCCTGTCCACCACCGCGATGACATTATCGAGGCCCAGAGACGAGGCCGTTGCGGCAGCCTCCCACACCTGGCCCTCATCGAGTTCTCCATCACCAAGGATTACGGCGACCTCGCGCTTGACACCATCGATTTTTGCAGCAAGCGCGATGCCGTTGGCTATGGAGAGGCCCTGGCCCAGCGACCCGGTCGAGTTAGTAACTACTGTGTCCAGCCTTCCTGCATCAAGGTGTGACTGAAGCCTTGATTCCGGTGTTGCGAACGTGAGTAGTTCGTCATCACCTATCACGCCCTCAGCGGCCAGCCATGCGTACAGAGCTGGCGCCATATGCCCCTTACTCACCACGACAACCCTCTCAATTCCCACGGCCGTGCCCGTCGGTATCCATATCCCGTATAGTGCGGCCACTATGTTAAGGGAGGACTTTGACGACAGCTCATGCCAGTAACCTACCTCGCTCAATATTGTTAGGAGCTTGGCCCTCGCCTTCTTGATATCCTCAGCTATGGAGTCCCTAATCTTGGGGAACAGGTTAGAAGTATTTTCTTCTTGTAAGGGTAGAGCCGTAAACTTACTCAATATTGGCGCTTCATCACGCTCACACCCTTCACCGACCTATGGAGGGCCGGGTTAATAACCTTTTATTTACGAAGGGCAGGATGCGAACATTGCTCACTAGACGTTGATGCCCTCAACTGGCTGACTTGATCAGTCACAAATTGCATACGGTATGCATCAAATAGTAACGAGAAATAAGTTACTCCAATATTATTTTGTCGAGATAAAATATAGGTTGGTTTGGGTTAGTGCTCCTCCACAGTTGCCTCCACGGAGGGTGAGGCGATGCTGGGTAGCTCGGGGAACGCCTCCCTCATCCTCTGCTCCGCCACTGCCTTCGCCTCCTCCAGTATCTTGGCAGCCTCCGGCGAGGACGGGAGCGCTATTGTGCCGTAGCCCGCTATCTCCGCGACCTCGGTTACGGACTCCTGCAGGATGTCCTGTATCTCGTCTAGCTCGATGCCGAGGGTCGGCATCACCTTCTTCATTATCGCCCCTACCTCCTTCACGGCCCCGATGACTGGGGTGAGGGACGTGATTATGTCGCCGGTCAGTATGGCCGTCTCGACCCTCATCTGTATCTGCTCGAGCGCGATCTGGAGGGTCATGAGGGTCTTAGCGATCTTCCTTATCTCGGCCACCTCATTAGCGTAGAGGGTGGCCCTCGCCTGGTCCTTAGCGATTATGGCGTCCACGACCTTCTGGAACATCTGGGCGTCCCTGTGCTTCAGGCGCTCGATGTAGACGTCCAGCTTCCTGACCATCGTGCCGAGCCTGTACTTTGCGGTGAAGAGCTTCATGCGGAGGGGCTTCTCCCTCCTAAGGATCTTCTTTATGGTCTCGCCAACTGTGGCGTCCTTACCCTTCCACTCGGTATCGAAGCCCTTGAAGGACATCTTGTGCAACACCGTTAGATGATTCTGGCCCTAGAAAACCCTATAAATCGGGAACCACCTCCGCTAGGCCCGAATAAACAATGAATTAAGTCAGGGGCCTTAGCCCTACCCAAGTAATACGGCTACGATACTAAGTGAGGGAAGAGGCGATAAGCTCTCGTCACAGGCATCAAGCACCCCGCCCACGCCCCCTAGCCCTAATGATCGCGAGGGCAGCGCCACCGACGACAGCTACTACGACCGCCCCGAGGACGTAAGGGAGGGCAGAGGGTGATGTGGTGAGTTGCGGGGACGTGGTCAATAACTCGCCCGGGGGAGATGCTGTGAGGGGTACGGCGACGGAGGCGTTGCCGAATACTAGCTCCACCCGCGCACTGCCTCCTAAGTTAATAGTCTTGATAGCGTACGCGCTACCAGCACCGAACCTGTAAACCCTTGCCGTGGTGCCGGACGCGTTGCTCAGTATGTCGACCTCTCCGAGGGAGGGAGGGTAGGCAACTACTACGACGGCCCTCCCGGACCCGGTTAGGATGAGGCCGACCCTGCCCTCACCGACCTGTTTGGGCCCGTCCGTGATCTTAGCTCCCCCGACCACAATTAGTGCGTCCCCCGCAGTCGTGGTTACCCTCGCCTCACTTACCCAGCCAGTGGGGAGGTCCCCGGGGTTCTTCAGTGACGCGGTGAAGCCGGTCGTGATGACGCACCCGCTCCCCTGTACCGTGGTCGAGCTGTTTAGGGCTAGGGGCTCTAGGGTGGCCAGATCGACGACTGCTTCAGTGACCACGGTACTTTCCCGGCCGCTGGAGTACGCCGCGCTATAGTTTATCATGTACTCCACGGCGTCCCTGCCCTCGTAAGTTGTTAGCACTGCACTGGCGCTGACGCCGTGCTCGGTGACGTTGCCCGCTCCCCCGCAGCACGCCGCCTCATTGAGGAGGCACGGGACCTGGGAGAGGTATGAGGTGAAGTAGGGTTGTAGAACGCCGAGCACCGGGTCATCCACAACGAACTCCTTGCTAGCGTTAAGCGCTACCTCGATAGCGCTTATACTGCATGAGCAATTGCCCGTTCCGCAGGCACCGCTTCCGGAGTAGGTGGTGCTGACCCTGGTCCTGGGGACGGCGACCTCTTCCCCGCCCGGCCCTACAGATACTGTGATGTTCGCATCCACCTCTAACCGTAGCCGGGAGCTGCAGTTGCCGGAGGCCGAGCCCTCTATGGTGATGGTGTACTCTAGGGGCTTACTCATCGGCGCTGACGCCTTCCCTGCGGGGAGGGAGAGTGCCAGAATCAATGAGAGGACCGCGGCGATCGCTATAAGCGCCCTCAACTGATGCACCGGGTAGGTATTCATTAAGCACTTTTAACGGTGTCAACCCGGCTCACCTACATTAAGATGCTGAAGAAGTAAGCCTGGGTACGTTGGCGTGCTCGCACTGCCTAAGGGTACGTACCTAATAATCAGCAACGGAGGCTACCCAGCTAAGGCCATAGTGAACGGGTGTACCTCAGTGGAAGGGCTGGAGGCCGCCCACGTCAGGGAGGGCTCGGTGGAGTACTCACCTATTACCAGGTGCGAGGAAGCGACCGCCGAATTCATCAATGTGAGCGGGGAGGCTTTCACAGCTCCCGTGAGGGGGGTGGAGGATCTGGTGCTCTCTGCCGAGGGCTTTGCTACCACCCCGGCACTGCCGAGGCTCGGAAGGGTTAGGAGGTTCGAGCACCAGCACCTAACGCACCTACTCGGCTTCGCCCTCGCAAGGTCTGGGGGCGAGGGCGTCGAGGACGTTTGGGGGGAGTACCCCGGTGACGCGAAGAGGCATGCCCCGATAAAGCTCCTCGAGAGGGTCGGCGGTGTCGGGGCAGCGCTTTGGGGGGTAGCGCTGGGAGGCTCGGCGGACGTCGAGGAGTTCGTGTCCGGTCTCGCCCTCGGGATGGGGTCCTCGGGAACCAGGATAAGGCTTGACCGGGACTCGGCCCAGGCTCTCACCCTGATACTTAGGCGCGGAGGGGTCAGGCACAAGGTAGATGGCGAGGAGGTAGTCATTAGGTCTGTGATGGACGTGCTAGTCCCTCACAGGGAGGGTTGGGGTGTGTGGAGAGAACCGATCAAGGTTAGGGCTAGCGAGAGGGTGGTTCTCGACGCCGTCCTCATCGAGACAGGGTCTAGTTCTCCCCTACTCGCTGGTTATGTTGGGTGGTACCTGCTAAAGCAGGGATAAAGGGAGTAGGTTCCTTATAGGGAAAAAATCATGTGGAGGGGGGCGGCGGAGGAGTCGGCGGGGCCTCCGGTGTTGCTGGGGTGGTTGGCGGGGCTTCCTCTACCTTCTTTCTCCTTGAGAGCTTTAGCCCTACGACAGCGGCTACCGCTACCGCAGCTACTGCGGCGGCAACGATTATTATTGTCATGTACTGGCCGCCTAGGGCCCCTCCGGCACCGCCCTCTGTAGGTAGGCTGAGCTTTACGGCTGATGCCTTAGCTACTGTCTTGCCCAGCACTACCTCCACTTCGTGCTGGCTGAACTTTATCGGTACTTTGTAATACTCCGTGCCGTCGGAGGCCCTTATGATGGTGTGGGACTGGGCCGGTGCGCCGTCGATGTAGATCTTTGGGGACGGCGATCCTGGGTACTTCTTGATGATGATCGACCCCATTCCCTCGCCGCTTACCGTGAACTTCACCTTATCGCCCTCGACGGCAGGGTCGCTCACGCTCAGCCCTGCCCCGGCGAATATCATGCTGAGCTTACTACCTCCCTCTACCTCGACGTCGTAGCTGGCTAGTGACTGCTGGAGTACCTCAGGGTTTGTTAGGTCTATTCTGTAGTTGAGCTCGAAGCCTCCGGTGCTGGCTGAGTACTTAGCGCTCGCCTCTCCGTGGAGGAGTGCCATGGTCGACATGTCCGTGTATGATACGGACCTTATCACGATGTTTGAGCCCGTGCCCAGGTAGTTGCTGGCGTTTAGGCTCATTGTGAGCTTTATTGCCGGCACTCCGTTGTAGGTTACCTCGGACACCTCAATGTTTGTCTCGTTGAAGCCGAGTGCCTGTAGCTGTTGTTGCAGCATCGATATGATGTCGTTGAGGCTAGGCCCTCCCTCCTCGCTGAGGGGGCCCAGCATGCCGTAGGTTGGGACTTTGAGGGTCTGTACCTTGTTCATCTCGCTCGTTATGTTGGCGTACTCTGCTGGGGCGCCCTCCACGTTCAGATTCGGCTCCACCTTGATCGCGATGTAGTCCTCGGTCATGTTGATTATCGTTATCTTCACCGTGCCGTAGACCCTCATGTTGATGTCCTGTATCCCTATTCCTGAGGCCTTCATCCTCATGTCTACGTCGTAGATCAGTGTGTCGCCCTCTTTGAGGGAGTGCGTGGGTAGGGTGGCTATGGCAAGGGCTATTAGGAGGAGGAACGCTGCGAGTGCCTTCGTACTGTACCTATACAAACTCTCACCGAGATGAGAATACATTAAGTAGCTAATAAACCCGGCAGTAACCCGATTTAATCACTCCTCGCAAAAGATAACTCGGTGGGCCAGGATGAGCAGCTTCCTGCAGGACTACCTCGGCTGGGGCGAGCAAGTAAGGAGGGCAGTAGAATCGCCACTCGAGAGAGTAACCCGTGCCAAGGAGGTTAAGGGCCTCGCCGTCGTTGGCATGGGCGGCTCGGGCATAGTCGGGGACGTGGTCCGGTCACTCGCAGCAAACTACGCCGGCCTGAGCTACCCAGTGGAGGTCGTGAAGGACACCCACCTCCCCCAGTGGGTGGGTGAGGGCTGGGTCGTTCTGGCCGTCTCCTACAGCGGTAACACGGTCGAGACGCTGGCGGCTGTGGAGGAAGCAATTGGGAGGGGAGCCTTCGTGGCCGGTGTCTCGTCCGGAGGGGCCCTAAAGGAGGTGCTCTCGAGTAAGGGCCTGCCCTGGGCAGGTGTCGAGGGCGGGCACGCGCCGAGGAGCGCGCTCCCATCACTAACGATCGCATCCCTCAAGCTCCTCCAGGCAATAGGGGTGGGCGTCGGCGGGGACCTGAGCAGGGTTCCCTCACTCCTTAGGCGGGCGGAGGAAGTAATGGAGATAGCTGACAGGGTCCTGGCGACGGTCTCGAAGGGTGTGCCAGCATTCATAGCGACTAGCAGGTGGTCGGGCCTAGCTATCAGGGCTAAGAACGAGTTCAACGAGAACGGCAAGACACTGGCGGCGGCAATGATCGCCCCGGAGTGGGGCCACAACGACGTCGTAGGGTTCGAGGGGAGCGAGTTCCCGGCAATATTCTTCAAGGAACCCGGCAACCCGGTGTCCGAGGCGGTTGAGGCAGTCCTTAAGCAGTTCTCGAAGAAACACCTGATCATTGAGCTCAGGAGAGCGGAGACGCAGGAGGAGTACGTGGCTGAGTTCATAAGCATCTCGCAGGCGGTAGGCATAGCCTCCGTCAGGTACGGTCAAGGAAGGCGCGTTGACCCGAGAGAAACTGCGTCAATAAACCTGTACAAAAAGGTTTTGAAGGAAGTGATAAACCGCTAGTCCCTAACTACCCGGTCACCCTAACGTAAACCATCCCGATTCTGTACTGGTTCCCGTTCTTGAAGTAAAGGATCGGTGACTTTGCGTACTCCCAGTGCAGTTCCTCCCCCGTATTAAGGCGTATGTGCGCCCAAAGATCCATGTACTGAGAATCGGCTGTATTCACAGTGACACCGACGGAAACCCCTAGTATGGGCGCTAGCGCGGCAGGCAGTGACGGCATTATTAAGGAT
>JALSOP010000041.1 GCA_026986435.1 Desulfurococcales archaeon
TACCTGGGTTTCATAGGGAGGGCCGTGAGGTACATGAGCAGGTACTTTCCTCAGATCCTCGAAGCGAACCTACTCCGGGTGTGGACGGGGTACTACATCAAGACACCGGATCACCATCCAATAATCGGTAGGGTACCGGGCTACAGTAACATATACTTCGCCACGGGCTACTCCGGCCATGGCTTTATGATGGCACCGATTGTCGGTAAGGAGCTGGCAAACTACGTGATGAAAGGTTGGCCGAGCCTGTCCGAGACCAGGAAGCTGGTGCCGGAGAGATATGAGAGAGGAGAGTTACTCGAGGAAAAAGCTATCTTCGGTTAAGTAAAGCTACCTAGCAGGAACCTGGACACATTTTCTAGTATGTCTTTTTCTTTGAAGAGACCCCACTCGCTTAGTGATTCCCTGGACTTCTCAATTCTCTTAAATACCTTTGCCAAGGCGGGGGCAGCAGCTATTAATCCGATGATCAGTCCCGCGATTCCACCGATCGCTGCCATGGTTCCACCCGCTAGTGCACCGCCCACAGCTGCTCCCACGACAGCGGGCGGTATTATTGTAGCGGTGCTCATTATGCCTGCCATCTCCTTTGCCTTCCACGCGATTGGGTGCTCTGCGAAGACAACCCTTCCTGACGATGCGTCAACGAGTCCTACGAGCGGTATTCCTCTGTACTCATACCTTAGCTCCCATAAGGGATAGTGAGTGACGCCCAGGTACTTGAGCTTTACATCGGTTATGGTCTTCCTCCCGGCGCAACCGCTTTCTAAGTCTTTCATGAGTGAGTTCCTTATGGCGTTGTCAGCTGCCTTAAGCGCAGTTTCCTTATCCGATTCTATCGGGTAGTATTTCCCTATCTTCATCACCCTAGGCTTGAAGTACTCCCTTCCCCTCAAGCTAAAGCGATAGCCCTTCAGTTCGTCTAGATAAGGGAACTTTGTGGTTGCTGGCAGGAATATGTCCCTGACCTCAATGAAGTCTCCTGTATATGACTTCTTCCAGAACCAGAGCCCCTCATGGTATTCGCACTCACCCTCAGCCTCTGCGTGGACGGCATGTATTGGTACATAGTGAAGTGTGGCTGACCTGAGGCTCGTTGCTGAGGCGAAGTCTTCGGGTGCGCCGAAGTTTCTTGCAATGAATGAGAGCATTCTCTGGAACGCTCTCCCTGACGAGAACACTACCTTAAAGTAGTAGTGCTCTCCAACATCCTTGCCTGACTTTACGTAGAAGTAGTACCCACAGTAAGGGCACGTGGCTGCATTAACCATGTGGGGAGCTCCGAAAGTTGCTCCACAGTAGGGGCATCTGAGGACGGTAAATTCCCTGCCGCACTTCGAGCACTTGACGGTCTTGGCTCCCTTGCTTACTGTGTTTACTGCTCCGCAGTAGGGGCACTCCACACTTTCAGTTCCGAACTCAGTGCTCAAACCTGACACCTCCAACGGCTTTATGCATTAAGTAGAATGCTCCGAGAAGCCCCAGGAGTGACACTATCAGAATGTATCCTTCATGAACGGCGGCCGCAATAGCTGTTGCCGCCGCGCCGAGGGACGCTAACGTTGCGGCGCCCGCCGTGTACTGGATCATGTGTTTTGTGAATACGGGCTCCATTGCCACGAGCTGCTTGCCGTCGAAGCCTGAGAAGGCGATGCCGTAGATGCCTCCTCTGAGCTTGTATGTTATAACGTAGATTGGTGCCAGGATCGCCTTAACGGACTTCGTCTTGACCCTGCACAGAAACGCCAGCATCCTTGTGAGGTTCTTCTCTCTATAGATCCTCTTCTTGATGTCTTCCGCAACGATATCCTTAACCATCTGTGGTACCTCCCTAGGCTCGTAGTCGAAGCCGAGCACGGTCTCTATGTATCTCTCCCAATTGTATTCCTTGGCCGGTATGAGGGACTTCTCATCGATCTGTTCAATGGCGTCACCCAGCTCCTTCATCCCCAGCTCCTCAACGTACCTCCTGCCGGGTATGGCTATTCTTCCCGACTCACTTCCGCTACCTCTCACCTTTATGATCTTAGTGACTACTCTCGTGTTTTTCCCACTTCCCTGAACCTCGGTCTTGGTCTTCTCACCTATATAGTACCACTCGGCGTCGTAGTTAGCGAGGTAGAATGGGGCATAAATGAAGGTAATATCGGTTATTTGTATCTCCCCTACGTAAGGCGACATATCCGGGTCCTTCTTCATCCTCTCCCAGAACCTGCGCTCTATCTCCGCCTTATCCAGGGCCTTGAGGACATAGACATCGTACCCTGGGTCACGGAATTCTGTGTATCCGCAGTACTTACAAACAATGACTAGCGTATCTGGTGTTATCTCGATTGGTGCCCCACAATTCGGGCATTCGAAGTGCTCAACTATCTCTTCCTCCTCGGGGGGCGGAGGCGCTGGTGGCTGAGGCAAGGAAGTGGATAGGGCACTGCTCTTATACAAACGTTACACCGTCTTAAGGAATCTAGCAGACCAAAATATAGTTTAAAACCGTATCAATGAGGAGATTAAGCGCCGATGACGTTGAGGAGCAAAAAAGTGCTGATATTCGACATAGATGGGACACTGGTAAACTCGGGAATAGACTGGGAGAGGATCCGCAAGCTATTCCGGACTTCAGTCAATATCGACATTGATGGTAAGCCATTAGCAGAGGTGATATCATCGCTCCCAGAGAAGGTCAGAATATCGCTTGAGGAGGCTATAGCGGAGGCTGAGACCTCCAGCCTCAAATATGTAAGGGCCGACGAGGAGTTAAGGAACCTCTTTATGAAGGCTAAGCGACTCGGTTATGTCATTGTTGTTATTTCTTTAAGAACCCGAAGCACTGCAACTGAGGTGCTGAGGCGGCTTGGTGTTATGGAATTTGTCGATATCTTAGTGACAAGGGATGATACACCTAGGAGGGATGAGCAACTAGCGGAGGTCCTTAACGTTCTTAAGGCGGAGTCAAAGCACGTAATATTCTTTGGTGACACACCATGGGATGCTGAGGCTGCGAAATCCCTCAGCATTCGGTTTATAAGAATAGTTGGGGACGGCAGGGTTGGTAGTCCTCCGGAGAACCTATTAAGAACGCTGAGGGAGGTCTTAGGAGCTTGCCAATAAGGCGGTGAGGTGACATAGTCATGGGTGCCTCAGTCACGGACTACGCGGGCAAACCTGTACTGCCGCCAAGCCTAGTCGGCGAGACCGAGTTGCTGGAGCTTTTAGACGAGATGATAGAGTCCATAGTCACGCTCCCCCCACTAATCACTGTGAAGCCCCCGGCATTAGTTGTTGGTGACCTTCACGGCGACTACATCTCCCTTCTTAAAGCGCTCTCAGTTGCCGGAAAGCTCTGTATGCCAGGATGCAGGGTAGTCTTCCTGGGTGACTACGTTGATAGGGGCCCACACCAGCACGAAATAATAGTTGAGCTCATGCGGCTGAGGCTGAGTGACCCTGACAAGTACTTCATGATTAGGGGCAACCACGAAACCTGGTCAATATCCTTCAGGTACGGGTTCCGCAAGACACTCGCCAGAATGTACCCTAACACCTGGGCCATCATATACGACAGGTTCCTGCGCATGTTCGCAGGACTCCCTTACGCAGCACTAATAGGGGACTACCTCGGCATCCACGGTGGCTTGCCCAAGGGTGCGTCAAGGCTCGCTGACTTCATGGGTCTGAGGAAGGGGCTAGTAGAGCCTCTCCCCAACGAGAACGAGATAGAGTACCAGATCCTGTGGAACGACCCAAGCGATCAGATTAGAGGATTCATACCGGGGCACAGGGGCCCTGGCTCGTACCTCTTTGGACCTGACGTCACCAAAGCGTTCATTGAGAGGAACTCACTTAAGGGCATAATCAGGTCACATGAGCCTGCCCCAAAGGGTTTTGCATATTATCATGGGGGCCTTGTCCTTAATGTTTTCACGTGCAGGTACTACGGTTACCCTACGTCAGTCGCTCTTGTTGATGAAAGAGGTGTTAAGCCAATCCTTCTTGAATAAGTATCTCCTTAGCCGACATTATTATTTCCTTAGCTAGCTTGAGTCCCGTACCAGTAACCTTCGAAATAACTTCCGGGTCAGCAGAGGCCACATCATTGACGTCGCGGAAGCCTGCCCTGTAGAGCGCCCTTGCCCTAACCCTGCCGATATAGCGTATGCGAATGAGGTTGAGCAGTTCTTCCCTCACACCGTGCTCTATTCTCGTAGCGAGCTTGGCTAGAGGCTCTTGATGCATTCGCACGCTCCCGGGGCTCAGGTATCCCACGATCTTCGACATGGCTGTCACAATCCATGACGCAGTGTCCACATACACCCTCAAGTCTCCCGGCCCTATCCCGTACCTCACCACGATCTCATCAACCGGCGCCTCCTCTATCCAGGACTTCAGTATTAACGCGAGCTTGTATGCTCTCAACCACTCATTGAAGCTCAGCCAGTCGGGCTGACCAGGTATTACCCCAGAGTCGAGAGCGGCGAGCGCGTCCTCCTCAAGGGCACTGTACTTGATCACGCGGACGTCCGAGAAGTCCGGGGTCATAGCGGCTGTATGAAGGTAGTATAGGTCGCCCGCTGGGGCTGCCGCATCCTTAAGCACATCCCTCACAGCAAATGCCGTGAACGGGTCTATGTATAGTCTCGCCACGGCAGCACCGAGGGGCGTAGGCTCTAGTGCCCTTCCTCTCACATTTATGAAACCTTCCTCAACAAGCCACTCTATGGTCCACCTCACATAGTCCTCTAGCGCGTCCCCAACCTTGTGGGATGCGAATGTTCTTGAGAAGAACCTGTATAGCTCAGTAGTGTCCCTGGCGTACCCGGAAGCCACTGTTGCGAGGACATGTATCCTGAGATTCCTCCTGCTTGTAAGGGATGAGGTGACCGGCTCGGGGTAACCGTATATGTAGGAGTGGGCGCTGTCCTCCCCGCGTGCGTCAACTATGACGGCCTCACCTATTGGGTCGTACTGGGGCCTACCAGCCCTGCCTGCCATCTGCTTGTATTCAGCAACCGATATGTAGACCATGCCGTACCCTGCGGAGTACCTCCTCACGCTCACCAACACCCTCCTTGCAGGCATGTTGACGCCGGCGGCCAGTGTTGGGGTAGCGACGACGAAGTATATCCTGCCCTCCCTAAACGCCTCCTCGACAGCCTTCCTAGCACCCTGCGAGAGGCCTGCGTGATGGTAAGCGACCCCCTTCTCCATGAGAGGTGCGAGGGACTTCACCTCTGTCTTCGTGGCCCCGTGTTCTTCGAGGAACTCTGTTGCCCTCCCCCACACTTGCGGCATTGTTTTAGCCACTCTCACAGCGGTTGACTCGACCCTCGACCTCGAATGTATGAATGCGAGGGCCTGCCAGCCCTCAGCCCTTGCCTTATGGGCTGTAAAGGTGTAGAGGTCGCCCCTCACAGGCTCTCTGTGCCCGGTTGTGAAGATTATCTCGCCCCTTCCCGGCGATTTTCTCCTATACCATCCCTCAACGAGGTCGACAGGCCTCCACCCGCTGACGACCGCCTTAGCTCCTAACCACTCAGCCAGCTCCTCGGGGTTACCTATGGTTGCTGAGAGCCCGATTATCTGCATCCCGTAGTCCTTAGCCCTCACAGCAACCAACTCGACTACAGGTCCCCTCTTCTGATCTCCTATCATGTGGAACTCATCTATTATCAGGGTTGAGACGCTGGGGAGCCACGAAGGCCTGAGTCTGAAGAGGGAGTCAAGCCTCTCGTAGGTGGCAACAATTACGTCATAGCTCCTCAGCCATTCGCCGGGTGAGTCGTAGTCACCGGTCGTTATGCCGACACGAAAACCGAGTCTGTCACCCCACTGCTTGAGATCCTCGAACTTTTCCTCAGCTAGAGCCTTTAGGGGTGTGGCATAGACGGCTTTCTTTCCCTCGGACACTGCTCTAAGCATGGCTATGTATCCGATGAGTGTCTTGCCCGATGCTGTGGGGGCAGCAACAACTACATCAACACCGTCAGCCACACCTGCCCTTACAGCGTCGACCTGGGGCGGCGTTAGGGCCGTGTAACCCATTTTCTCAAGCATCACCGCTATGTGCCCCGGCAGTCCTGCATCCTTTAACGATGTTAAGTCGCTCCTCAACCTCACTGGCCCAGAGCTAATTGCTTCGTCCTTAATTTCTTAGTTGTTTCAGATGTGTCTTGATGCTCTTCCGTAACTTGCTTATGTTTGTTTAAACGAAACGTCTTCAAGTAATTATGGGTTAATACGATGTTAACGCACTTTTAAATAACCCCGCCCCCCTATATAAACGGGTAAACAACATGGCAGAGTCCTACCTTGAGTGGATGCTTAAGGTTCTGAAAGAAGCTGTCGAGCTCGGCGGCTTCCCTGAGGAAGTCTATAAGTACCTCAGCAAGCCTGACAGGATACTCATCGTCAAGATCCCCGTCCGGATGGACGATGGCAGACTCGAGATATTCGAGGGCTACAGGGTCCAGCACAACAACGCACTCGGCCCGTACAAGGGCGGCATCAGGTTCCACCCCGAGGTCACCCTCGAGACAGACATGGCGCTCGCCCTCGGCATGACCCTCAAGAACTCCCTTGCTGGCATACCCTACGGCGGCGGTAAGGGCGCCGTCAGGGTTGACCCGAAGAAGCTCTCTAAGAAGGAGCTCGAGCAGCTCTCAAGGGGTTACGCCAGGGCGATAGCCCCGCTCATCGGTGACCAGATCGACATACCCGCTCCGGACGTGAACACCAACCCACAGATCATGGCTTGGATGGTTGACGAGTACAGCAAGCTCAAGGGCTATAACGTACCCGGAGTCTTCACCGCCAAGCCTCCGGAGCTCTGGGGTAACCCGGTAAGGATCTACTCAACCGGCTTCGGCGCTGTTGTCGCCGCCAAGGAGGCTGCTGAGAGGTGGCTAGGCGGCTTCGAGGGCAAGACCATCGCCATCCACGGCTTCGGCAACGCTGGCCAGTACGCCGCGCTCTGGGCCACCAAGTGGGGCGCTAAGGTAATAGCCATCAGCGACACCTCTGGCTCAGTCTACGACCCCGAGGGCATCGACGTCGAGCTGGCGATGAAGGTCAAGAACGAGACAAGGAAGGTCATAAACTACCCGAAGGGCCAGAAGTTCCCAGGCGACAGCGAAGTCCCGCTCTTCGTGGACGCAGACATACTCATCCCGGCTGCTATCGAGAACGTCATCACTGCCGAGAACGTCGACAAGGTCAAGGCTAAGCTCATCGTCGAGGCAGCGAACGGCCCGACCACCCCGGACGCTGAGAAGAAGCTGTACGAGAGGAAGGACTTCGTCGCTGTCATTCCAGACATCCTTGCGAACGCTGGCGGCGTCATAATGTCCTACCTGGAGTGGGTAGAGAACCTACAGTGGTACTTCTGGGACGAGGAGGAGACCAGGAACAAGCTCGCCGCAATCATGAAGAGGAACTTCCACCGCACCGCTGACAGGTGGGAGAAGCTGAAGTCGGAGAAGGACTTCATAGTAACGATGAGGGACGCGGCCTTCGTCCTTGCCGTGGAGAGAGTTTACACGGCTATGAAGCTAAGGGGTTGGCTCTGAAGAAATCGGGGCATAATTATTTCTTTTTCTTGCATTATCATCACTGCGTACTTCTCTCGTCCGATGCCATTATCTATATCTGATATCGGCCTGCACAATTATGTAATGACAGGAACTAGGGTATTTCCCGAGTTAACTTCTTTTCTGCTTTCGCACTATCTACATAGGCAGTATCGTGTACCTGGAGGGATTAAGTTGAAGGAAGAGGTAAAGAAAGCGCTCGAGGAGCTTAAGTGGCTAATCGAGAACAAGCTAGTAAACAAAGCCGGGAGGGCGATGGATCTTATCGATGAAGTGAGGGCCGACATAGAGGATGGCTTCATAGAAGACGCAGTAGAGAAGGCAGTTGAGCTCTGGCAGATACTGCTGGAGATGCTGATCATAAGGTTCGTTGCTGAAGAGAAGATGAAGCGGTTGGAGAGGAAGACTAAATTGAAAGTCGAGGAGGTGAAGGATGTTATGTGGATAGTTAATAATGTTGAGCAGATCGTTAGGGAAAACATGGAGAAAGGTGCCAGATACTTGCTTAGGTATCTAGGGGACGAGAGGATCTCGATCTACACATATATGGCCTTGATGTTAAAGGAAAGCCTTGAAACGGGAAGGACCGCTGGTATGGAGGTTAAGGCTTATAGAATAACCCATGTTGTTGAGGAGATGCTGAAGGACTACTTCCTTGATCTCATCCCGTAAGGGCTGTGGTATAGGAAAAAATCTTGCTATAGGTATTTGCTCCGGATATACTTTATGAAAGGCTCGGCACTATACTCCGATCCGATGGCTTTTCGTAGAAGATCCTTAGGTGGATATGTTGCGCCCCACCTGTGTATCTTCTCCCGAAGCCACGTCCTTATCCTGCCGAACTCCTTCGCTCTGATTACCTCATCTAAGCTACCCAGTTCTTTCTCGATCGCTTCAGCTATCTGTGCGGCAGCGATAGTACCCAGGGTGTAGGTCGGGAAGTACCCTATGCTCCCCATGCTCCAGTGGATGTCCTGCAGTACTCCTTCAGCATCATTCTTGGGCCTTATACCGAGGAGCTTTTCCATTAGGTCGTTCCACGCACTAGGGAGATCCGATACCTCCATACTCCCCTCAATGAGGGATTTCTCTAGCCTATACCTTAGCACTATGTGCATATTGTAAGTTACTTCATCCGCCTCAACACGTATCAGGCTCGGTCTGACCACGTTGAAGTAGAGGAACACCTCCTCAGGCCCGTACCCACTCACGAACGGGAGATACTTCTCGATCAGGGGGTAGACTGTGGTAACGAATGCCTTGCTCCTCCCGATGATGTTCTCCCAGAACCTTGACTGGCTTTCGTGTATTCCGAGGCTTACTCCGCTGGCAAGTGGGGTCATGGCTAGTCTCTCGTCTATCTGAAGCTCGTAAAGCGCGTGACCGAACTCGTGAATAACCGCTAAGTAGGAACGTTTGAAGTCCTTTCCTTCGTACCTCGTAGTTATCCTCACATCATTTATTCCGATGGACTGAGTGAATGGGTGAGCTGACTCATCCAATCTCGCCCTCTCGCCGAGAGGGTACCCGAGTAACCTGAGTGTCGCTAGATTAAGCTCTTTCAGGTCATCTTTCCTGTATGCTAGGTCCTCTAGTGGGTGCCACTGAGGATAGCGCCCCTCCGACAGCACCTTCTCAATGACCTTCCTCAACTCTGACTCAAGCTTGTCGAAGAGGGGGTCAAGATCCCTTACCCTCACACCCTCCTCATAAATATCTAAGAGAGCATCATACGGGTGTTCCTCGTATCCGAGATACTCAGCTATCTTCCTCTCGAGATCAACGATCTTTTCGAGGTAGGGCTTGAACAAGCTAAAGTCGCTCTTCTGCTTCGCCTCCCTCCAAACAACCTGGGCCTCGCCCGTCGTCTTGATGAACTCACGGAGGACCTCCGGCGGTATCTTTCTCATTTTATCGATCTCCCTCTTCAACACCCTCACCAGGCCCCTCTCGTAGTCGTTCGCCAGCTCGGCCTCGGATGCCTTCTCAACAAGGGACACGAACTCTGGGTCCAGGAGGAGCTTCTGGCTAAGCACGCCTAGCTCAGCTGAGGCAGCGCTCCTCTCCTTAACACCTGCTGGAGGCATGTAGACCTCGAGGTCCCAGCCCATCAGCGCCGAGGCGTGCCCTATGGCCCAGATGACGCGGTATTTCTCGAGAATTTCCTTGATTATCGGAGTCACGAATACCTCGTCACCACTCATTTAGGAACCCAAAAAGATGTTCGAGGACTCAACTAAAACTGTTGATCCCTCAGACCTCACCTGGCAGGAAGACCTGGCCCCATTTGCTGAGGTTGTACTCGTCTACCTCCTTAACCACCTCTATCGGCACGAACTTCTTCAGGTTCTTTATGATGTTCCTGGCGTATGACTTGTTGGCGCCGTAGCCGATGTTGAGGAGCCCGCCTCCGCCTGCCGTGGCTATGACCCTTACGATGACCCCGGAGTCGGTCTCCTTCACTATCGTCACCGACGATGCCCAAGAGCTTGTTCGTAAGAACAGCTTCTCCCCAATGAAGATGGCTGCCCTCTTAGGCCCAGTGAAGTACTCCACGTGGACGGATGATGCCTCGCCTATCTGGCGGAGCCCGTTGACAACGTCTTCGAACTTGGCGGGGGAGCGGGCCACGATGACGTGGGACTTCGCCAAAATTTACACCAATAGATAATGAGCTACTTGATATGTATAAACGTTTCTTTCGCTCTAGGAAGAGGCGTGGGAATGTTATTAGCTCTCCAGCACCTGAATGCCTAGGTGCGGAAGATGCAGGAAAACGGAATAAAGCTGGAGGTACTAGGAAGCGGCGGAGAGGTAGGGCGCGCCGCGCTCCTTATCAGGTACCGCGGCAGGGGCCTCCTCCTTGATTACGGCGTGAATTTCGACGAGGAAGACAGGCCCCAGTTCCCCCTACACGTGCGTCCAACCGATCTGGACGGCATAGTGCTGTCACACGCCCACCTAGACCACACCGCCGCCGCTCCTTTCCTCTATACGACCTACAGGGTCCCCGCCGTGATGACAAGGGTGACGAGGGACCTCATTAGGGTGATGCTGAAGGACTTCCTCCACATAAGTGGGTACTATGCACCATACGAGCTCTCCGACGTCCGCGCTATGATAGAGAACACAATAGCGGTGGACTACGGGAAGGAGGTGATGCTGGGCGACTTCAAGGTGAGGTTGCTCAACGCTGGGCACATACCGGGCTCAGCTATGACGCTGGTCGATGTCGGCGGCACTAGAATACTCTACACAGGTGACGTGAACACCATAGATACTAGGTTAGTTACTGCCCCCGACCTGGGTGGCCTCAAAGCAGACTACCTCATAACGGAGGGAACCTACGGCGCCAGCACACACCCGGACAGGAAAGAGATCGAGGAGGAGTTCGTGAAAGCTGTCGAGGAGGTGATCGAAGGCGGTGGCAACGTCCTTATACCCGCATTCAGTTTGGGAAGATCACAGGAAATACTTGCTTTACTCTACGAAAAACTTGACTGGGCGCACGTCTGGTTCGACGGGATGACTAGGGTCATAAACGGCATAATTCTTTCATACCCTGAGTACCTTAACAGGTATGACCTACTAGCAAGTGCTGTGAGAGAGTTCAGGATGGTGAGGTCATCCAGTGACAGAAGAAGAATAAGTAAGGGAAGTGAGAACGTGGTGGTCGCCACAGCAGGCATGTTGAAGGGAGGGCCTGCTCAGTACTATCTCAAAAAGTGGATGGATGACCCAACCAATGCTGTGTTTCTGGTTTCCTACCAGGCAGAGACCTCTCCAGGACGTGAGTTGATAGAGACTGGTAGGTTCCTTGACTTAGGCCTAGTAAGGGCTAGGGTACAGTGGTTCGACTTCAGTTCACACGCAGGGGCAGATGGTCTGCTGCATATCGCCAGGAGTGTAGGAGGACTAAAGAAGGTGATTATAGTACATTCTGACGTAGATGTTAGGGAAGTGCTTGCTCAGAGAATAAGCGAGGTGTTGGGTATTGAGACAATCGTCCCCGACAACGGCGACATTGTTAAGTTGACCTAGGTACTGTACCCTTTTATTTAACCCCGTTAAAGGAGTAAGGGACAGCGAAATGAGCAGGGAGATCGTTGTGGAGAGAAGGGGTAGCGTTTACCTCGTCAGATTCGAGGACGGATCTAAAGCGTATCTCGCTATAAGGGAAGACCCGGAGAGAGGGGTCATGGAGCTAGTGGAGACATACACCCCTCCTCAACATAGGGGTAAGGGTGTAGCGAAGGCTTTGGTAAAGAAGGCGGTTGAGGATGCGAAGAAGAAGGGCTTAAAAATAGTGCCAATTTGTTCTTATTCGGTCTATTATTTCATAAAGCACCCTGAGGAAAGGGAAATCCTTGCAGACGAATTTAGAAGATTAGGGGATGAAGGGTTGCGGAACTACTTCAAAGAGAGGCTTGCGGCTGAGAAAGGACATTAGCATTTTCCATTATGTAACCTATCTAGGCGAATTTTATTTAGGAGATTGTACGTGAGGTTTGACCGGCATAGTCACGTAAAATAAACATTTTTTAACCAATAATGTTTTCCTAGAAATGTTGCCCTCTTAATCTCTTTCAACTACCTAATGGCGAACATTTAACCTGCGCTAGTTAATGAAACTTATATAATGATGCTTCTAGGCAAATATATCAAGACCCATAAGGTGATGTACAATGGCGCTCGACACCAAAGCAATAGGGTTACTAATCCTCGGCCTGATCATCGGGGCCGCAATCGGGTACGGAGCGACAGCCTTCACCGGAGGGGGTGGCGCGACAACCCCTTCAGGAGGTACGGAGACAGCAGGGCCGCAGGAACAGCAGACTGTGACTTACAAGATAGGTTTCACACTCCCGCTGTCAGGGCAGCTGTCATCGATAGGTAAGCTCTGGGAAAAGGTAGCTTACATGGCTGTTGATGATCTAAACAAGATGATGGCGTCCTATCACCTCCCGTACAGGTTCGAGGCGGTTGTGCTTGATGATGGCACTACTGAGGAAAAGGCGCTTCAGAACGTTCAGACATTTGCTCAGCAAGGGATCAAAGTAGTTATAGGGCCTGCAGCGAGCTCCCAGGTTAAGGCGGTTAAGTCTTTCGCCGACTCTAATCACATCGTCATAATCTCTCCCTCCTCTACAGCGCCGACCTTAGCTATCCCGAACGATTATATATTCAGGAATACTGGTAGCGACGCACTGCAAGCTAAGGCTCTGGCAGCCCTGGTTAATCATGAAGGTATAAAGAAGGTCGTGGTATTCTACAGAGACGATGAGTACGGCACGGCGTTCGCTGACTTCTTCAAGAAGGAGTTCGAGGCCCTCGGCGGGCAGGCAATCCTACTCTCGTACGCAAGCAACCTGGCAGACTTCGCCTCCGAGGTCGCCTCACTCTCATCCAAAGTGCAGAGTGAGGGAGCTGAGGCAGTTGTCCTAATCTCCTTCGACACCGACGGTGCCAACATACTCTCGCACGCAAAGGACGACCCGGTACTGTCTAAGGTTAGGTGGTTCAGCGGTGAGGGTATACACGGTGCCTCAGAACTCCTGCAACCATCATTAGCTGAGTGGCTAGACAGCATCAACTTCTTAGGAACTAGGCCAGTCTTCATATCGAACCCGCTATACGAGGAGTTCAAGAAGAAATTCGAGAACTTGACAGGCACCGATCCACCGGTCTTCTCTGAGAAGCTCTATGACGCAGTCTTCCTAGCCGGCTGGGCCATTGTCAGGGCAGGCACGTACGACGGTGAGGCCATAAAGAACGCGCTCCCAGAGGTTGCTAAGCACTACTATGGCGCCAGTGGCTGGTGTATCCTCGATAAAAACGGTGACAGAGCATTCCAGGATTATTCTATCTGGACGATAAAGCAAGTGGGCGGCGAGTACAAGTACGTCGACATCGGCACCTACTCCGGCGGGACCCTAACCTTCACGGAAAGCCCGTGATAGGCCGGAATAAATAGTAACTATTTTTACCGACTCATTATTAAATAAATCAAACCCCACCCTCGTACACCACATCACGTAGGATGAGCCAGGTGGTGTCAAATGGTAGGAGTGTCAGAAGTACTAAACACGGTGCAGATGGGCCTGGCATATATGGTGATAGCTCTACCGCTGACCCTCAGCTACAGAGTTACTCAAGTCATTAATTTCGTCCACATAATCTTCATCACCCTCGGCGCTTATACCGTGGCTTTATTGGGGCTCATTGGTCTGACCAATGTCTGGATCGCTTTGGGGATAGCTTTCCTTTTGGGCGGTGCTCTAGCTGTGCTAGATAACGTTGCTGTCTTCGAGCCGCTTTGGCGGAGAGGTAGTGATGTGCTCATCATTATGGTCGCGTCCTTGGGTCTATGGATATTCTACAAGTACCTTATCTATGCTGTCCTGGATAAACTCTTCATAATACTGAGAACTAACACCCTCTCAGTGCTTGTCCGCACAGAGGGGTTCCCCAGCGTAACGCTCGGCGCCGTAACGATCGATGGTTACCTGATTGATACAGTCGTAACATCAGTGGTGGTTACCCTAGCCCTCTACCTTATTCTTATGAAGACAAGGATAGGTAAGGCAATAAGGGCGATAGCAGACAACCAGACACTGGCGGAGATCTCGGGCATACCTCGAGGGAGAGTTCTCAACTTCATGTGGTTCTTAGCCGGAGGAACAGCAGCCGTAGGCGGTGTGCTCTGGGCACTCTTCCAGACAACAGTAACTCCTGAGATTGGCGACCAAATAATTCTACAGGTATTCTCAATAGCTGTCATTGGAGGCCTTTACTCACTAACCAAGACAGCTCTCGGTGCCTTCATAGTCTCCGGAACCGAGAACATAGTAATAGCAGTATTACACGACACGTTCGGCCTGCCGCTGAGCTTCAGGCCATTCCTAGTGTTCTCAGTCCTACTCATCGTCATCCTGGTATGGCCGCCCCTTGGCGCTGGCGGCGGACTTCCATATAGGTTTAGGATAAGGCCCAGAGCAAGGAGGTGAGGCGTCATGGAGTTCCTCATAAACTTCATTATCTCTTGGCTTCCCATATTTGCAATATATGGAATATTATCGATATCGCTTAACCTAGAAATCGGCTACACAGGCATGGCTAACTTCGGCAAAGTCGCGTTCTACGCTATCGGAGCGTACCTCAGCGCCGCTCTCACGATGTCGGTGATGCTCTCACTTGTCGGAAAGAGTGTCCCGCTGTACTCCATTGAGGCAGTGCAGGCATTAAGCACGCCGGGTACTGGAGCGATATACACGCACCCTGCTGCGTATGTTGGTTTGTTTGTGTTGTCGCTCGTACTCGCATTCATAGTGGCTGGTGTAGTAGGATATTTCATAACGTATCCGACACTCAGGGTAGGGCCGGCATTCCTAGGTATCACGGTGCTGGCATTCGGAGAGATGTTCAGGGTGTTTATGAGGAACTACGAACCCCTGGGGAGCACTAAGGGCCTCTTCGGGCTGAATAACCCGTTCATATGGATAGGTAACCCACAGCTATCTCAAGGGCTGTTCGCTCTCGTATCACTTGCTCTTCTCCTGGCAATATACATCTACGCCGAGCGCTTCGTGAACTCGCCCCTCGGGAGGACGCTTAGGGCTATAAAGGATGATGAGGTGGCAGCGCTCTGCCTTGGAAAGCACGTGCCTAGGGTTAAGGCGACAGTGTTCTTCATAGCCTCGGGGATGGCTGGTGTGGCTGGTGTGCTCTGGACATTCTATCAGGGCTCAGTTCAGCCAGACACGTTCGTTCCGATACTGACGTTCTATGTCTGGGCGATGGTGATATTGGGTGGGATGGGCAATAACTTAGGTGCGTTATTGGGTGCTGCAGTGTTCACGCTGGTTGATAGGGTGTTGACCTTCGCCGCGGGTATGATGGGTCCGAGCCTGATCATACCGCCCAACTACCTCAGATGGATGATAGTAGGTATAGTGATCGTTCTCGTGCTCTTATTCAGGCCTGAAGGGATTAGACCAGCTAAACCTATCAAGACACCTGCCTGGGAAGCAGTTAAGGAGGTGAGTGAGGGTGGCTGAGCCGATACTTGAGGTAAAGGATGTGGCGAAGTACTTCGGCGGAGTTAGGGCCCTTGACGGTGTTACTCTCTCAGTTCAGAAAGGTGGGCTAATAGGGTTAATAGGGCCTAACGGTTCCGGAAAGACGACACTATTCAACGTAATCACGGGATTCTACGTACCGACTAGGGGTGAAGTGTGGTTCGAGGGTGAGCGCATAGACGGACTCAACCCGAACGAGGTCTACCTGAAGGGGATTGTCAGGACGTTCCAGATACCGAGGCTGTTCCCGTCGCTGACAGTATTGGAGAACGTACTGCTTACACCTCCCAACCAGATAGGCGAGAAGCCCCTATACGCGGTATTAAGGAGCAGGTGGGAGAAGCAGGAAAAGGAACTGGCCAAGAAAGCAGTAAAGCTACTTAGGAGGTTCGGCTTAGGCAGGTACATACACGCTAATGTGAGTGAGTTATCGGCGGCGCACATAAAGCTCCTAGAGACCATAAGGGGGCTTATGACGAACGCCAAGCTTTATCTTCTTGATGAACCTGCTGCGGGAGTCGCCTACGATATGGCTAAGGAGATGTTCTCATTCGTAAAGAGGTTGAGGGATGAGGAAGGCCTCACGTTCTTCATAATCGAGCACAGGCTGGAAGTACTGATGGAGTTCGTCGACTACGTATATGTCCTCCACAACGGGAAACTCTTAGCTGAGGGCAAGCCCGACGAAGTAGTTCAAAACAAAGCCGTGATCGAGGCCTACCTGGGTGGTTAAGATGATGGAAGGTAAGATCCTCGAGATCAGTGAGCTCCGGTCTGGTTACGGAAAAATGGAGATACTTCACGGAATAGACTTGGTTGTGAGTGAGGGGGAGATAGTTGCCGTTCTGGGTCCGAATGGTGCAGGTAAGACGACGTTGCTCAACACGATCTTCGGCCTCGCAACAATCCATGCAGGAGAGATAAGGTTCCGGGGGCAGAGCATTGTCGGGCTAAAACCGTACAAAATAGTGAGGTTAGGGCTAGGGTACGCACCGCAGCTCAACAACGTCTTCCCTAATATGACGGTCCTAGAGAACCTCCAGATGGGGGCCTACCTTAGGGGGAGCGACCCTGACGTTGAGAGGGATATTGAGGAGGTGTTCCAGCTCTTCCCAGAGATAGCGAGAAGGAAGAACCAGAAGGCAAGGACACTATCCGGAGGCGAGAGGCAGATGCTTGCCGTTGCTAGGGCCCTGATGTCCAGGCCGAAGATACTCCTCCTTGACGAGCCAACGACGGGCTTAGCTCCTAAGGCAGCGTCCATACTGATGAAGAAGATAGCCGAGATCAGGGAGAAAGGCGTGACGATACTTGTTGTGGAGCAGAACGTCCACAAGGCTCTGGAGGTAGCTGACAGGGCCTACGTCCTCGTGAGCGGGAGGATAGTACGTGAGGCGGAGCCGAAGACGCTTCTAGCGGAGGGTGTGGAGAAGCTCTTTTTCCAAACGACATGAACAGAGCTTTTTACGCCATAATCAGGGTGTGCAGGTTTGTGTTGCCAATAGTGGTCTCGTTTTTATTTGATAATTACGATTATGATAATGATGATTATCATGATAAAGTTCGTCGACAGGGATGAGGAGCTCAAGGCACTAAGAGACAGGCTACGAAGCGATAGATTTGAGTTAGTGGTAATCTATGGGAGGAGACGGATCGGTAAGACAAGGCTCGTGTTAGAAGCCATTAGGGATTTTGAGTATGTGTACTACTTAGCTGTCGAGGGAGATAATCTAAGACACTTCAAGAGAGTGGCTTCCAGGGTTGTTCCCGAGCTGAGGTACTCTATGGAGGATTGGGAGCCCTATTTTAACTTTCTGATAAACAGGATCGTGGTCATTGATGAGTTCCCTAACCTCATTAAGGAGAATCCGCGCATTATTTCCGTGTTCCAGCGTGTTGTTGACACACTTTTAAAGAATACTAGAACAAAGCTAATTCTGTTAGGTTCCTCCGTGTCATTGATGAGTAGTAGGGTACTGAGCTATAGATCCCCGCTATACGGGAGGAGGACAGCCTCAATCAGGTTAGGGCCGCTGAAGTTCCACTACCTCAAGGAGTTCTTTCCCCGCACAAATTGGGAGGAGTTAGTTGAGATATATGGACTGACTGGTGGCGTGCCCTACTATATTGAGAAGGTCAGGCCACCTTTCTGGGAATGGCTGGAGAGGGAACTAAGGAAGCCTGACACGTTCTTAAAAGATGAGGTAGACTTTCTGATGAAGTACGAGTTCAGCGATGTCTCTACTTACAAGAAAATACTTGAAGCAATTGCTCTGGGCAAGAACACACCCAAAGAGATCAGAGAGTACTTGAGAATGAGGCACTCTGACATCACGCCCTACCTAAGGAATCTAATTGAGACAGGCTTCGTTGTTAGGGAGGTTCCGGTTACCGAGGGTCCGAGATCTAGAAAAGGGAGGTACTACATAGCTGATAACTTCACGTCCTTCTGGTTCCGTTACATATACCCAAACCTCTCGGCGATAGAGGAGGGTGTATTCGATGTTAGTGAGGTGAGGGAGGACTACCCCAACTACCTCGGCCGAATCTTCGAGGTGGTAGGAAGGCAGTTGCTCATCGAGCTAAGCAAGCGCGGCGAGTTACCCTTCAGGCTGACAAAGATTGGGAGGTGGTGGCACAAAAACCTGGAGGTAGACATAGCGGCCCTAAACCGGAGGAAAAGGAAGGCATTGCTCGTGGAGGTTAAGTGGAGCAGACTAACTAAGAGGGACATCTCGCATATTAAGGCAAAACTAGAGCACGTTTCTGCCTCAATGGGCCTTAGAGATTACGAGATATACTATGGCGTAATATGTAAGGAGGCTGAGGTTAAGGAGGGCTTGATCTGGGACTTGAAGGATTTCGATAAGGTAATAGGCAAGCACTGAAAGCAGTTGCGTCACCACCGACAGCTTATGTGTCGGCACGCAATAACGCTATTTACAATTCTTAATTAATGATGAGTTCTCAGCCCTAATTATGCAGAGACTCGTGCACGGCCCTCAGCAGTGCCTCAGCCCTCTCCCCATCGTAGCCAACAACTATGCAAGGCACTCTAACGAGGGTGTCTATCCTCACGCCAGACACAGGTGACCCATCACATGCAAGCGCAACACTCCCTAGGGTTGAGGCTATGGCCACGGAAGCCGCTATGTCAACGTTCCTCAGCTTTGCACGGGCGTCTATGAAGCCCTCCGCACGCCCCAGCCCCACGTAGACTATGTCCAGCGCGGCAGAGCCCAGGGACCTCAAGGCGGCCCTCTTACCCCTTATCTTCCAGTAAGCTGGCACTGGCTTGTAGGCCTCAGGCACCTCGAAGTAACCGAGGAGCATTGCCTTAGGCGGTGACCTCCGCCGGGGAGGGGAACCATTAACTGTGACAGCGCCGGAGTCGAGGACATACCTCACATCCCTGAACACCTCGGCGACGACGGCAGACGACACTTCGCCCACAGTAACGCCCTCCCTATACGGGGCAGCAGCTACGGCCACCGACGCCCACGGTATACCCACATCGTAGTTCGTGCTGCCATCGACGGGATCAGCGATAACGACCCACTCTGGCTCACCCTCGCCAACGACCCTCACACCGAGTTCCTCACCAACGAATAGTACTGCCCTACCCAGGTGCCTAGCAACCCCTTCAGCGATAATTTGCTCCGACTCAACATCAAAACCCTTGCTCACATCACCGAAAGCGCCCCTGCCCACGACCTCCTTGTTCACCGACCCGCTCCTAAGGTAGTTTAGGGCCTCATCCACGGCTTTCATGAGGGCCTCCGTGACCTTGGTTACCATCACCCAACCACCGCACTATGATGACGCCCCAAACAATTAAGCGTGAGTCGGCGACGTTAATTTGCTAGGGTCCTACATAAATAACCTATTTAAAGGGTTCGTTCTCTCCACGATTTTTTATGGAGAGACGGGGAGGTCGGTGAAAGTTACAACATTTATAGAGTCGGTACCCAAAACAATAGTGTGTGAGTGTATGAGGAGGAGCAGGAGGAAGGGCAGAGACCCTGGGGACGAGTGGCCGGATGACGAGATAGCCGTGCCCGGTTGGCAGGGTGACAGTGTATACGATATGGCGTCCGCTGGTGAGGTAATAGATGCTCCAGTCGTTTATGAGGACTACGACGAGGCCGAGCCAGCGGCTGAGGTAGAGGATCTCGGCGACGAACTCGTCGTCTACCTCGAGGCACCCGGGTCGAAGGCAGAGGACCTGAGGGTCGTCTACTCAGGCCTCACACACGTCGAGCTCGAGTTCAAGTACAGGGGTTCAAGGGTAACAAAGACGATATTCACCGAGCAGCCGGTTATACCTAGGCCCGTCGATGTAAGTGTGAAGAACGGGGTGGCGAGGGTCAGGTTTGTTAAGGTATCGGCAGCGAGGAAGAGGCGCTCTAAAGGCTAAGCCTAAGCCTTCCAGACTTAACTAGCCTCGCTATCAGGCCCTCAACGGTTTCTTCGGGCCCAACACACTCCTCGAGAAAGACACCGGTCCTCCCTATCTCAGCCCTCCTCCTCAGTATCTTGACCCTCTCCATAACTGTCTCCGGGCTCACACCAACAACCGAGGCCACGTAGTGCTCATTACCTACCACGGGGTACTCTAAGTGCCCGTACTCAGTGGGGACGATGAGCTTGAGCTCCTTACTCACACCCGGAACCCTAACACCCTTCATGAGAGCCTCGAGGTCAACCTCACCGCCGAACCTGTAAAACTCCCTCTCCCTAGGGTTTAGCTCCCTCAGTGGGTGCGAAACAACGGTCTTCCCTCCATAGTCGAGGTCATAGTAGACCTTAGGTGTGTGCGCCGGCGTTGCCTGAACGACGCACGCCCTATAGATGCGGAACCCCTTAAGCTCGAGGCACGAAACAAGTCTAGACGGAGCGACTGGGAACGGGACCACCACGTCAACGTCGCTCCCAGGCTTCACATCGCCCCTCGCTATCGATCCATGGGTTATTGAGGGGATGCTGCACTCGGCCAGCGCTCTCATCACCTTAGCAGCCCTTTCCCTCAGCCTCCAAAGGAGGCCCCACCTACCCTCGTCATACACGACCTCGGCAACGTCCTGCTTACCTCTCCCCACCCACGCCATGGGCTCTCAGCACCCGCCCCCAAGTAACGAGGTAACCCAGCGCCCTCACACCCTCCTCGGGGGTCTTGAACGCGGGGACCCTGGCCTCTCTCTCGATCATCCTCAAGTTATTCGTCGTGTACTCACCACCGGGCCCGACGAACACGACGGGCTTCCCATACTTCCTCACCGCAGACCTCACAGCCTCCATAGTCTCCCTCGGCCTGAAGGCAGGGGACTGCATTATGCCTATCACCAGAACGGCGTCAACACCCGGGTCAGCCATGACCGCGTCAACGGCGACCTCATACCTCTCCGGCGGCGCGTCCCCCAGCACATCAACGGGGTTGCCGACGGCCGCCGCTGGCGGGAGCCTCTTCCTCAGGTAGCCTATCGTATCGCTCGATAGGTCCGCCATCCTCAGCCCGCCGAGCTCTATGGCGTCAGTGGCAAGCACTCCGGCACCGCCGCCGTTAGTCACTATCCCTATCCTGTCGCCCCTCGCTACGGGGAGCCATGAAAGCGTCTTCAGGGCCACAACGAGGTCATTGAGCTCATTAACTACTATGGCGCCGGCCTGCTTGAGGGCGGCCTCATAGACCCGGTATGAGCCGGCCAGGGAGCCGGTGTGGGAGGATACAGCCCTAGCCCCCCTCTCCGACTTC
This sequence comes from Desulfurococcales archaeon, assembly GCA_026986435.1. Taxonomy (GTDB): domain Archaea; phylum Thermoproteota; class Thermoprotei_A; order Sulfolobales; family NBVN01; genus WAOK01. The sequence goes on from JALSOP010000041.1 coordinate 21,417, forward strand.
CCTGCCTTCAGAACCACCACGGGCTTCCCAGCCTTGACGGCCTCCTTGACGGCCCTCATGAACGCTCTCCCATCCTCCACCCCCTCAATGTAGGCGCCTATGACCCCCGTCTTCGGATCGTGGGATAGGTACTCTATGAGCTCCCACTCCTTTATGTCGGCCGCGTTTCCGTAGCTGATGAACTTGCTCATCCCGATCCCGGACTCATGCAGCCAATCGAGTATGGCCGCCCCAAGAGCGCCTGACTGAGAAATGAACGCCACGTTCCCGGGGCCGGGCTTCCCCTGCCTATCGCTCGGGTTGAAGATCGTGTCGAGGCCTGTGTGGGCATCGTACACTCCCAGGCAGTTGGGGCCGAGAACCCTCAGCCCTGTCTCCCTCGCGGCCCTAACGAGCTCCTCCTCGAGTCTGGCGCCCTCGGGCCCCACCTCCTTAAAGCCGGCGCTTATCACTATGGCGGCCTTCGCCCCCACCTCACCAGCTTCCCTAATGACCCCTGGCACAAACTTCGCTGGGACAGCGACAACCACGAGGTCGGGTGCCTCGGGGAGCTCGCTAAGCCTCGGGTAGGCTCTCAGGCCCAGCACAGTCCTCCTCTTAATGTTCACAGGGTATATCGTCCCCTTGAACCTCTCAAGAAGGTTCACCATTATCGCCCTACCAACCGAGCCCTCCCGCTCCGACGCGCCGACGACCGCCACAGACCTGGGTGAGAACAGTTCGTCTGGTATCATCTACCGCACCCTCATGGTTTCGAGGCCTAGATAATATTCTCTGTCACCGCCCCATACGCCGAAGAAACTCAGCCACTGCCCCCAAGCTTCTTCGAGACGGCGAGCGCCAGGGCAGAGTGCTTCCTCTCCTCCTCTGATAAGAGCCTGAGGAGCCGGCTCAGGGTCGTACCCGGCGGGGCTAGGTCGGCGAGGTCCTGATATCTCGCCGCGGCGATATCCTCGAGACTGGAGGCCTCCGCGAGGAGTTCTTTAACGTTGTCCTTCTTCGTGGGCGCTGGCTTGTTTAGTAGGTAAGACACGCACTTGAGGGCCCTAATAACGGCCCAGGCTATTTCCCTATGAAGTATTGAGTCGAAGAGTATTGTGAAGATCTTCTCCCTCGCCTCCTCATCCTCCAGGACTTCATAGATCTCCCTATACGCGTGTACCTCGCTTGCCTCATCAAGTGCTATCTCCTCGAGTTCCGAGACAATGCGGGAGAGCCTTCCTCTCAGATCGTCCCTCAAAAGGTCACCTAAGGTATTATTCACCCTGCCAATGAAAAACCTGACACAGAACTCAATAACCCGATCCCCGGAAGAGTTATCGGTGCCTTACTTGCTTATGCCGGACATCGCGGCCCTGACTAAGGAGGCCGTGATAGGCGTGGTCCTCCTCTCCTACGCTTTCGGCATCGTCTACCTCACGAAACTCACCTACCGCATCATGAGGTCGAAAGACTTCCCCCACAACGTAGCAGTCTACTATAACAGGAAAATCATTCACGTACTTGCCGGCGGTGCCATCGCTCTCCTCGTACCCAGGTTCTTTACCTCACCAATCGTCCCGGCCGTCATGGCGGCTATTCTTGCCGTCGCAACGTACATACCGCACAGAACAGGAAAGCTCATGGAGTGGTTCCAGGTCCCGGACAACATGTACGAGGTGAACTTCTGCATTATGTGGGGAGTCTCCGTCACGGTGGCCTGGGTACTCCTCGGCGACCCCGTATACGCTCTGGTGCCGATAGCCTTCATGGCGTTCGGGGACGCCGCCACGGGGTTCACCAGGAATCTCCTCTTCAGGAGGAGGACGAAGTCGTGGGTGGGAAACATAGCCATGTTCGCCGTCAGCGCCCCAGTCGCCTACGCTCTAATAGGCGCTTGGGGTGTCCCCATCGCTGCCGCCGCATCCATAATAGAGCACTTCGAGTTCGGCCCCATAGATGACAACGTGCTTGTGAGCGTGGTCGGTCTAGTCGGTGTCGCCCTCATCAGGGCTTTTGTCTGACACCACCCTGAGGGCTGGCATGTAGTACTCCAGCCCCTCCACGGTTCTGCCGACCTTACCGAGCACGACCTCAACCTCGGCACCCTCCACCAGCTCCTCAGCACCCTCAACGACCTGTGCCATCACCTTAGCTCCTCCCAGGTCAGCTACCGCGATGACTGTGGGCTTCGGGAAGCCCTCGATGGGCACGTTGATCACGGTGTAGGTGATCACTTTCCCCCTCCTCGGTAGGGCAACCTCCTCAAGGTCCCTGGAGCCGCAGTACGGGCACGCCCTCTTAGGCGGGTATATGACCTCCCCGCACCTACGGCACTTAAGGGCCTTGAGGCCCAGGTACTCGCGGGCCCTCCTCCAGAGCCTCTGAACCGACGTCATGCATCATCACCTCCTAAGAATGGTTGTTGTGACATTAGATCCGACCCCGCCAACATTCTGAGCCGCCCCCACCTCGGCAGCTACCTTAATGCCGGGGAAGTCACCCCTCAGCTGCATGACCACCTCGACCACCTGGTACACGCCGGTTGCTCCGACGGGGTGGCCTCTGGACTTCAGCCCACCTGACGGGTTGATCGTCGGCTTGTCACCCGGCGCGAACCTCCCCTCGTGCACGAGCTTTGCCGCCTTACCTATCTCGGCGAAGCCCATCGCTTCCACGCCCAGTACACCTGTTATGCTGTAGGCATCGTGTACTTCAGCGACATCTACGTCCCCTGGCCCTACGCCAGCGAGCCTGTAGGCCTCCCTCGCAGACATGATGGCCGCCTCCAGCCTGTCAAGGTACTTCCTCGAGAGAACGTCCACAGCGTCCGTGGCGTTTGCTACCGCCGCCACCCACACTGGCGTGTCGCTGAGCCTCCTCACCTCATCCTCGGCGGCGAGGTACACGGCGGCGGCGCCGTCGCTTATGGGGCAGGCATCAAAGAGCCTAATCGGGTCAGCGATCACTGGCGAATTAATCACTGTCTGGAGGTCGACCTTCTTCCTTATGTGTGCGTACGGGTTCCTATACCCGTTCTCGTGCATCAGCACAGCCCATGAACCCATCTCCTCCCTACTCACGCCGTGCTTACTCATGTAGTGCCTCATGAGCAGGGCATTGAGCCCCGCGAAGCTCGGGCCGTGAACGAGCTCGTAGTCAGCGTCGGACGCCCACGCAAGCCTCCTAGTAGTCACGGGGGTCGGGGCCTCCGTGAGCTTCTCAACACCGATCACAAGAACTCTTCTTATCCCGGCCCTGACAAGCGAGTAGCCCACAGCGATGGCAGCACCGCCGGAGCCGCAAGCAGCCTCTACCTTGAACGCTGGCACACCCCTGTACCCGAGGTAGTCCGCTATTAGGGCCCCGAGGTTTTCCTGCTCCGACAGAGAGGACAGCATGTTGCCGACGACGATAGCCTCCGGCGGCTCCCACCCCGTCTCCTCAATCGCCTTTAGCCCGGCCTCAGCAGCGAGGTCACGGATACTCTTATCAACCAGTCGCCCAACTTTCGTCATCCCGACACCTACAACCGCTACCCTCACATTGACCACCTCGGAAGAGATATTAGGAGACCCCACTCACTCAGGCCGATGAAGAGCGTCCTTCTTGAGCCCTCGCCCAAGCACTTACCCAGAGTATATGCCGCCATATCCACGGGGCCCAATCCAAGCTTCCTTACCTCTTCAACATACCTGAACGCGTCGGGAGGGCTGCCCTTAAGGTATCTCGAGAGTCTCCGAACTAGCCTCTGGCTCGGGAGAGATGCCGCTACACACTCGATGGATGCGGTGTCCACACTAACCTTTGTGAGGGATTCGGAGAGCATCGATGGGAATGTATCCTCGAGCAGCTCCAGATACTCGGGTGATGACCCAGTGAACAGCTTCTCCATGAGGACTACCTCTGCGTTCTCCAACCCGCCGCTAAAGAGCGCGCTAAACTGGTTACCTATGATAGCTAGGGCGGAGTCTCTCACGAGGCCGGCGAACTCAATAGCTTTTACTGGGTCGCTTAGATGGAGGAAGTGCTTGAAATTTCTTCTCCACAGTGCGGGGATGGGGTCGAAGGAACCGTTTTGGGCTATTATGAGTGTTTGTCTTGCCTGAGCATCCAGGCCGTTAAGGAGGAAGTCAAGAGTCTTGAGAGGATCATCCTCTTCTGGGTGGTGCATTAGTTTGTGGAGCATCACAGCACCGGGCACCAAATCAGTTTAGAGAAACCGTATAATACGGTAACGCCGGGGGGCTTTAGGTAATTAAGAGGAGGATACCCTAATCATGAGGGTGCCGTTTTGGTTGAGGTGGTGGCTGTCACAGCGGCCTCACCGATCCACGACGAAAGAGCCGTGGAGGAAGTTGCTACAGAGTTCCTCAAAGAAGTCTCTGGACTTTACACGAAGTACGTTGGAAAAATCACATCCCCCGGATCCGGGATAGGGGGTGATCTGGCCCTAATACTGATCGCTACGGGCGGCTCGGAAAGAGTAGTAGTTGATATCGCGAAGAGTGCAGGTTCTGCAGTCCTCATAGCTCATGATGCCATGAACTCCTACCCCGCTGCCCTGGAAGCTCTCTCATACCTGAGGGATGAGGGTGTTGCTGCCACTATTGCGGTACTCGGCAAAGCAAGGCCCGTTGCTGAGGCCGCTGTAGCAGCTACCACTGCAGCAGCTACCTTAAAGGATCTTAAGATAGGTATCCTTGGCGAGCCATCCCCTTGGCTCGTCTACTCCGGAAAGAACATTAAGCAGATCGAGAAACAATTGAGGCTAAAGCTCGAGGTCGTGGGGCTTGAGAAGCTCTATGACAGGTTCAGAAAAGTGGAGCCAGCAAAAGTGGATGCGGCGATCAGTGGCGCTACCGAGATAGCTGTCAAACCCCACGATATAGATAAAGCTTCGAAGCTATACGCGGTCCTCTCAGCGATGGTTGAGGAAAAGGAGTGGTCGGCCCTCACTATCAGGTGTTTTGACGTGATAAAGGACCTTGGAGTGACCCCCTGCCTGCCGCTGGCTATGCTTAACAGCGAGGGAATTGTTGCAGGGTGCGAAGCCGATCTTCCTGCAGTAGCCACAATGCTTATTCTCAAGCTTCTGAGTGGGAAACCGGCATTCATGGGTAATGTGGTGAGAGTTGAGGGGCAGTACATATGGTTAGCGCACTGCACGGTCCCTCTCGCCATGACTTCAAGCTACTCTCTCGTCACGCACTACGAGACAGGGCTCGGGGTCGCGGTACAGGGCACGCTCCCCGTGGGCCTGGAGGTGACTTTGGCGAGATACGACCATAATAAGAGGCTAGTTAGAGTGTTTCGAGGAAGAATAGCTAAGGGTGACCAGTTTAGCAGACATACTTGCAGGACACAGGTTATAGTAAAGGTCGACGGCGATCCTTCCATCATTGTGCGGGAGCCCATAGGGAATCACTACGCTCTTGTATATGGTGACGTAACTCGCTCACTTCGCTTCTTAGCCAGCATCCTTGACCTTATGTATGAAGGCGACGGTGAAGATATTGCTTAGTAAAATTAGGAAATACGCCTTCATCGCTGTTGTTGTCGGGCTTTTATCGTATGCTATAATATTCCTTGTTATATATCGGGGTTCGATAGGTGAGTTCATAGATATTGTTTCGCACGGTGATCCGATCGCGGCATTATTTGCTGCTTTATTCCGTGCCTCAGCACTCATTATGCATGGAATCACCTTCTTCATCATCCTTTACGCGCTCTCGAGGGAGATGAGGCTCATGAAAGTCATACAAATAACATCGACCTCCATATTTGTGGAGTTCATAGCGCCTGTCGGAGGCATCACTGAAGTAGCTAAGATATACTTCCTCAAGGAGTTAGGGATCGCTAGCGTTGAGGAAGCGTACGCTGCGGTCGCGATGCACAGGATCCTCCTCACGGGTTCCGTGACCGCGGCAACGGTTGTTTCCCTCTCCATCCTTCATGCCCCAATGCTCATGTGGTTAGTTCTCGTAATTCCGGCACTGGGGCTTCTGGCAGCGAACACAGCCATACTCCTGGCACCAGCATCCCCTAAAATAGAGGGCCTCATAGTCCGTGTCAGCACAAAGTTCGGCCACGATCTTAGAGGATTTTCCAGTAAGTACAGAGAGGTCTTTATGAGGCTCCTTAGCTCGAAGAGATACTTAGCCCTTGCCTTAGTGATGGCATTCGGGGAGAGGCTCTCTAACGCAGTATTCGGCGTCGCGACGGCGGGCATCCTCGGGGTGCAGATACCGGTATGGGAGGCGGTCATAATATTTGACTCGCTCCAGACAATAATCTGGTTGTTACCTGCCATAACCCCTGGCGGTGTCGGCATATACGAGCTTCTGCAGACTCTCTTAGCTACGTGGCTGGGAATAAGCCCCGACACATCCGCGGCTTTAGCCATAATGACGAGAGCGCTCTTCATAATAGGTGAATACCCTATTTTCCTTGCATCGACGATGGCGTTGGGCCTATCACTTAAAAAGGTTGTGAGTCTGGCGGAGAAAGAGAAGGGGGCGATCGGGGCACCTATGGCTTAGGACTGAGTTTCGGGACGTTACCGACTCCCAAAGCCCTAGCTACATCATTAAGAATTAACTCCCCCGCGACGACGGGGTACTCTATCCCGAGAGCGCTCAATACCCTCGGATGTATCTCGCCAACTAAACCAACATCCTCTCCATTAACAATTATTGAGGCTGTTCTTCCATGTATAGTGACCGGTGTCTTGCCGGGTCTTAGGAATACTTCAGCACCGAGTGAGCGGAACAGAGCCTTCACAATAACGAGTCCGTCGGTTAAGCTGAGCTTTGTGTTTGCTATAACAAAACCTAGTCCCCTGTAGGTGATTGGCTCGCCATCCACTAGCTTTACAGCATCCCCTATCTCGAACATCTTCAGCGGCGGGGTGAGACCCGTGTTTTCTTTTACCGTAAGGAGCATGGATGGCAGGAGCGAAGGCCTTACCGCAGAGTACGTAACCATCTTAGGGTTCTCTATCTCAACGAACCTCTCGTACCCCAGCCCCCTAAGGAGTTTGGCATCGATGAGCATGTAGTTAACGACCTCACTGAACCCCAGGCCAAGCATAACGTCCCTCACTACCGACGACATTCGCTCAAGTATGTGCTCCCTACCCCAGTGAGTGGGTGGCAGGATCTCTGGTCTGAGCTTCCAGTACCCGTACCCTGCGGCTATGTCCTCAGCGACATCAACCCAGGATAACACATCCGTTCTCCACGGCGGTGCCCACACAACAACAGCATCCTTGAAGAGTCCCTCCACCGAGTACCCCATCCTCTCCAGCACAGCCTTGACGTCGTTAGCGCTCCCCACCCAGCCAATAAGGCCGCTAACATCCCTTAGCTCCACCCTCAGTACAGAGCCTCTGAGGTCGGGAGTTCTCTCGGGCACTCCCTTGGCGCCCACGATCTCAACGGATTCGACGGTAGCTCTCCCATAACCTCTCTCCAGCACGGAGGTAGTGACTATGTTGAGCACCTTCAGCATAAGCCAGGGCTCTGTGCCGGTAACGTCTATTAAAACATTTTTAGTCTCCTCAGTGACCTTGTTCGTCTCCGAGTTCAGTATGGGCGGGAAAGACATCACTTCGCCGGAGGAGTCCACAAGGAGCGGGTACTCACCCTTCCTCACTAGGTCGGCATATCTAACACCTTTCTCTGTCCTCTCAAGGACCTCGCCCAGGCTCATCGTCTTGTCATAGCCTAAGGGAACGAACTCAGCCTCCTTAACAGCTACGTACCTGAACGGGGGCTTCAGCCTGTCGAGGTCGTACAGCCCTATAGAGACTAGTGCCCTATCACCGCAGTGGCTGAGATGTAGCTTCTCCTGAAGCTGGAATAGCTGCCTTATCGCCTCATCATCGAGCCTCACACCCCTAACTATCGCCAGGAAGGCGTATGGCCTGTACCTAGGGGCCGCCGATATGTCTAGCTCTGTGACGGGATCCTTAACCACGTAGCGTCCTTGCCTTCTCTTCCCCAAGTAGATGGCTGCGGCCCTCCCAAGGCCCTCGGCGGAGTAGAGGTCAGGCCTGTCGTGGCTGGCCTCGTAGGTGAGGGTGTCATCGCTTACCTCCTCCACCTCCGCCTTCAGCACAGTGAGCACTCTCTCGAGCTCCTCCAGCGATATGTCCATGTTAGCGACCCTGGCGACGTCCCAGAGCTGTACCTCAACGACCGGCACTACCTCATCACCTCCTTGGGGTATGGTGTGGACCTTATCTTGGTGAGGTTATTGGTGTAGAGGTCTCGGATATCGTTTATCCCGAGCACCAGCATGGCTATGCGGTCAATCCCGATGCCCCACGCCGCCACATTCACCCCGCTTACCCCCGCCGCATTAAGCACCTCCGGCCTGAACATGCCTCCGGGGAAGACCTCTATCCAACCGAGCTTAGGGTGCTTTATGTAGCCCTCAACAGACGGCTCGGTGAACGGGAAGTACGCCGGCCTGAACATCACCTCCCCTAGCCCGAGCTCCTTAGCCAGTTCAGTGAAGAACCCGAGGAGGTGCCTAAACGTGACCCTCTTCCCAACGATTATACCCTCGAGCTGATGGAACTCCATGAGGTGAGTTGGGTCAGGGGTGTCGGGCCTGAATACTCTGTCAAGCGAGAACACCCTGTACTCCCCCGCCCCCCGCTTCATCAACGTTCTGATAGATACCGGGGTTGTGTGGGTTCTGAGTACTAGTCTTAGAGCCCTTTCCGGCGACCACTTATACCTCCATCCCTTCTCATGAATTTCCTTAACCCTTTCAACTAATTCACGGCTCACTCTCTCAAGCCTCGGTAACCCCTTAACGAAGTAGACGTCCGTCCCCCTCCTCGCGGGGTGGTACTGAGGTACGAAGAGGGCGTCGAAGTTGAGGAGCTCCGACTCTATGTGCGGGCCCTTAACCTCCACGAACCCCATCCCGACCAGTATCTCCCTAACACGCTGGAGGAAGTAGGCGTAGGGGTGCTTCCTCACGGGGTGTATGGTGGGTACCTCTATGCTGAGGTCGAACTCCTTGAACTCAGCCCCCTCCCACTCACCCGACCTTATTATCTCTGGGGTAAGTGCCGTGATAACCCTCGCCCTAATTACCCTGCCCTCGCTCCAAGCCAATGCCCCCTCCTTGGTTACCTCAATGATCTGTGTCTTGCTAACAACCTCCTTCACAAGTCTCCTCCTCCTTAGCTCGCCGAAGTTGGGCGGGTACCTTCCCTCAGCGACCTCCTTCAGCCCTTTGACGACATCGGATACGGTCTCAAAGAAGCTAGACCGGTCACTCCCAACTAGCCTCACAATGCCCCCACTAATCTCGACCAGTCCGGCTCTCCTCAGCCTGCCGAGTGCCGCTTTAAGTTCCTTATCAATGACGCCGGACTCCTTTGCCAGCTCGCTGATCGATGCCTCACCGCCCAGGGCCTCAAGCGTGTTGAGCACCCTAACCTCCGGTAATCCGTTCTCTAGAACCTCCACACCCTCCGGGGTTAGCTCCGGTCTCTTAATTACGTCCTTAATTACCTTCACAAGACCGAGTCTCTCGAGCTCCGCTAAGTCCCTCTGTATGTCACTTGCTCTCTTCCCTAATGAACGGGCGAGCTCCTCTGCAGGGGCGCGTCCCCCGAGCCCGATAAGCACCTCAAGCACGCGGTAGACCCTATCCGGGAGGACGATCCTCTCGTTCTTCCCCATCATCAGCGCCGTTAGAGGACTACGTAGGGGGATTAATTTGTGAGGTACTCCTCCAGGTTATTTCATGTGTTTAAACAAGCATGAAACTGTAATTACATAATTAAATATATCGAAGCGATATACATGATGGGTATAAACATGCCAACCTTGAAACCAAAAAAGATGACTATTAAGGCTCATTACGAGCCTCCAACTAAAGTCATCACCGAAATAGGTGGGTTCAGGCTCGTGCAGGATTTACCCAAAGAGATCGGGGGAACAGGTGAGGGTCCGACACCGACCGCACTCCTTCTCGCCTCACTCGCGGGGTGCTTCGGCATAGTCTCGGCTATACATAGGGACAGGTTCGGCGTTAATGTCGAGTCGATGGAGATAGAAGTATCGGGACTCATAGATGTTAGGGGCTTTATGGGAGAGAACGTCAAGCCAGGATTCACTGAAGTATCCGCTGTTATTAGGATAAAGAGTGATGCCCCGGAGGAGGCTGTGAAGAAGCTAATAGAGTTCGTGAGAGAGCACTGCCCCATCGAAGACACGATTGAGTCGCCCACTCCCGTTAGGGTTGAGGTAATTAAGGAGTGAATCTCTACTCGTCACAGCGGCTTTTTTCTTGAAAACACATATCCCAGTGGTGCGGTTGTTGAGTAAACACATACATAACATCCGCTTGTGGGCGACGGGATGTAAAGGTACATATGTGATCATAAGGGGCAGCCGTATCGTCGCAAAAACCGCGAGCACCCTCCCTCTTAGAGGAGACTACGTGATTGGAGCTTCCTCAACGAGGTCAGTTAGGGGTCTTGAGGGCACATTAGTCCTCCGGGTATCGGTCAGGTCGCCCGAGGGGGTTATCTGGGAGGGCGAGCAGTGCATTATCGGTAAGGAAGCGTGTCCCCTCAGCAGGTACACCAAGGCATTGTCCCTGAGTCCCGGGGAGTATGTGCTGGACGTGGACCTGGCGGATACGCCACCCAGCCTTGAGGCGGAGGTATGCATCAGCCCCGTACCCGTGGAGGGAGGTTTGCTCGTTTCCGGGGCTAGACCGGGTAGGCGCACTAGAATGAGGCCAGCACAGGGTTCAACGAGATCGTGGTCGCTTATGGTCGGTGAACCGGTTAGGGCAATGGACGCCTGTATTCAGAGGTACTGGCTCTGGTTCTTCGAGCCCCTGACACCTCGGAACAAGGCACTCGTTATCAGGTTGGAGATAGGTGAGGGCCTAGTGGACTCTATTCACACGGAGCTCCTCCGGGTGGGTGTCTACTCGGAGGTGGTTGTTGATGTACTGACCCCACCTGGGGGCGGTAATGTTGTGTTCCTCGACCCGGCTAACTTAACACACCCGTTGTTCACCATGCATACGGAGGGGTGCGGTGGTGTTAGCTGAGCCCGTCTACATTGACCCGTCGGGGGCGAAGGTCAAGGAGAAGCTCCTGGTTTGGTACCCTGTCTCGCTGGTGAGGTTCGGGTGCAGGGATGACTTCCACCTCGTTGACTGCGTCCTGCCGAGGATCAGCGGGGTGCACTACCACTGGCTAGTCCTCATTGTAAGGGCCGGGGACGACGTAGTCACGAGGTCCGCTCCCCCGGTAGAGGCGCTCACGCTCAAACACCCCGGGTGCTCCCCCCAGGACCTGAGGATGGCTGTGGAGGCTGATGAGGCGAAGGCAAGAGAGGCCAAGAAGCTCAGCTGGGCGTACTACTTCAAGGAGATAAAGGAGATGCTCTGCCTGGACGAGGAACCGATAACGTGGACACCTGCCTACGCACTGACCGAGATTAGGAGGAGGGACGCCAGATTCCACTTCCTGGTTTCCGGGAAAAGGATAAGGTCGCTCAACCACCAGAGGCTCATCAGGTTGCTAGGTGTCGACGACTTCCTCTCCCTCGCCGGGGCGAAGGGTTGAGGTCCTTACTCGCCAGCGATTATCCTACCCACATCGACGTGCCCCAGCAGCGGCGGCGGGGTCCTCATGAATGCGTAGCCCGACCTAACAGCAGGGGTCTTAAGCATGGCTACCCTGTCAGGGGCTAGCTCAAGGACACCCAGGATCTCCCTCGGCACACCGAGGTCCTCTAGGTACTCCCTATCGCTCCTCAGTATGACCTTAGTGTTAGTGAGCTGGATCACCACTCTGTGCACGTCCCTCGGCGTGTGGGTAGAGAAGATAAGGCCCAGGCCCCTCGCCCTCCCGAGCCTCGATATCCTGGCTATGAAGTCCGCAAGAACCTCAACCTCCTCCTCAGAGGTGCCCTCGGCGGGGAAGAACCTGTGGGCCTCATCAAGCACGACTATGGCCGGCCTGGCACCCTCCCTCGCCGACTTCTTCCAGGCGAATAAGCGCCTCAGATACTCGTACGCTATTATGTTGGTTATGAGGTAATGGGCACCCCTGACAGCCGCGTAGTCGAGGTCAAGGATCACGGGACCCCTGTAGTTCCTGGCGAGGTCTCTGGCGTAGGGCATCCCTATGAAGCTGTCCCCGACCCTCACATCGACCTCCTCGGCGGACGCTATGAAGTTCAAGGCCCTCTCGATGTTCTCGAGAGTCCTTCTATGGATCTTCAGCGTCTTGATAATTCTCTCACTCATCTCCCTCAAGAGGGCGTAGAGATGGGTGAACGAGACGACCCCGCCTGACTCATGCTCTATGAAGCCGATAACGTTGTCGAGGTAGACCTTCGCCTGCCTAGAGAAGATCGGGAATATCGAGAGGTTAGGCCTCAGTTGCTGGTACGTAAGCCCTATAGGCAGGAACTCGACAATAGACTCCGAGGCGTCCGGGAACATGATCCTAAGGATTATCGACCTAGCGCTCCCGAAGTCCCTCCCGGCATCGACGTCGACCTCGACCCTGGGCTCCTCGCCGAACACGAGCTTCGCGGGGGCGGCGACCCTCTCCATAACATACTCGACGGCGAGCCTATCGAGGCCCTCATCACCTCTCCTAATTGGGACAAGGGCCGTTACCCACCTGGGGGCGGCGTCGGGAGAATAAACTGCTGCTTCCTCACCTCTAGCAGCGGGTATGACTATCTGCGTGTAGTCGCCCGCTGCGTCAAGAACGGAAACCACAACCTCCGGCCACTCGGTCGATAGGGCGTAGAGGAGGTTCTTAATGAGGGTCGTCTTACCCGAGCCTGTCGTGCCTATGATAAGCATGTGCTTGAAGAACTCTCTTCTCGGCAAAGCGACCTTCACCCTACCCCCGGCGACCGGGTGCGAGCCTGTGTGAAGGTACCCCAGCGTTACACCCTCCTCCGGGAGGCCGAGGACCCTCTCCACCACTCCCGGATCTGAGGGGATCACGACAGGGGACTGAGGCTCGATTGGTGAGAGGAATGGCTCCCCGTCAGCCGTTAGTATGGTCACGGCCTCTATGACGGCGTTCGTGAGGAGGGCCTGGGGCTCGGGCTCGAGCGTGGGCGGGGGAGCGGCGCCGAGCTCTGAGGCAGCGTCCTCTCTCCTCATAGACACTACCCTCAGCCCGACAGGTTTGAGGGTTCGGGCATCAACGGCTATCAAGACGTCGCCAACCCCTATCGAGGAAGCTGTGCTGTAGTATTTGCTTGGTGGGACATCCACTAATACCTTGGAGTAGCCCTCGCTGACCGAGGAAGGTGCTCTCCTCGACACCACACCGACTAACTCGCCTATACCCTCAGCTATTTTCCTAGCCTTCTCTAACCTTGCCACCAGATCATCTATCAGGTCAAACAACCTCGCCACCCCCGTAAATAAGGGCCGCTCCGGCAACCCTCAAGGCGGCCTCAGCCTGCCTAGCGAGGTACCTGGCTATGACCTTACTCACGTAGTCAGCGCTGTGGATGGGTGCAGGCACGGGTACCCCGCTGGCTAGGGCTGACCTGGCCATGAAGGCCGATACTTCTTCGGGGCTGAGTGGAGAGCACTCCGGAACCTCGACCCTGAATACCGAGTAACCCCGGTAGGGAGCGTGCCTGACGGCTACGTACGTTATGACGTATCTGATCCCTGCCCTTAGCGCCTCGGCCTCTCCCAGGAGCAGTGCCGGCCCGCTGGCCTCCCGAAGAGCGAGGGCCAGGATGTCGTGGTCGGCCAGGGCGTGGCCCAGGAGGCTAACACCCCACACTCTCTTGACCACGAACGCCACAGCGACCCCTTCCGAGCAGGCCCTCTTGACAAGGCCGGCTCTCTCAGCATATAGGGCCCTTACTTCCTCGGCCCACCTCACGTCCTCTATGCTCGGAGTATGCGATGGCGGACCATCAACAGCTATCAACCAGCCCTCTCCAGCTCTCTCGGCCGCTCTCCGCAGGGCCTCATTTTCCAGCCCTATCCTGACGTCAGAGGTCGGGACACCCATGACGAGGTCGGGGTCGTCCGCGAACCTGCTCCCGAGCTTGAGGTATCTCGTAGTCACGCCCGGCCTGTCCTCACCGGCTGTTGCGGCTACGAAGGGCGGCCCCCCTGTTGGGGGTGTGTGAGTGTGTGGGTAAGTTATGGATATCTCTGGGCCCACGACAGCGTAGGACGCTATGCCGAGCTCTCCCCCTGCCACCATGAGGGTCGCTGAGGCGGCATCAACGCCCATCACGGGAAGCGCCTTGACCCTCCCGACCTCCCTAACCCTTATCACAGGCTCGGGCTGGGAGTCTGGTTCTAGTGGTGTGCCTGCTCTGGCGGCTATGTTCTCAGCCCTCGACAGAGCCCTCGCTACGCTGGCCAGGATGTCCGCGATCATACCAGATAATTCCTCGTGGGGGTAAGTGTTTAAGACCTTTTAAGAATCAGGAGCTAAGACCGATTACCTCCTTCCTAACCGGGTATGACCTGATGAGGGAGGGGCACTTAATAACGTCCCTCTCGTCGATGACGACCTTACCCACCCCCTCCCCTATAGCTATTCTCACCACGTAGTACATGCCCCTCGGCGGCGTGCCCTCGAAACCGCAGAGACTTGGTCGGCAATGCTCGTCACCCTTGATGACCCTGTCGATGTAGACTACTACGTCCCCATCCAGGTCGCTGAACCTTACCCTGAAGAAGGTACATGGGTCCCTCCGCTTCCTTATTATGAGGAGGTACCTCCTGCCCCCCTCCTCAACGACGTAGTTACCGGGAGCGGGTTTAGGGGGCTCATCCACGTACTCACCGACTAGCAATCACCCACCCACGTCACTAATAATGCGCTATAGGGTATATACGTTGAGCACCTCATCACCTGTACGGACGGAAGCTGAAGCTCCAGCCCGGCTCTGACTTATCCCTAATGAACTTCGCCACCCTAACGGCGTCGACTGTCTCCCTCACGTCATGGGCCCTCACTATGTGAGCGCCGTTCCACACAGCTATCGCTGCCGCCGCTAACGACCCCGCCAGCCTCTCTTCGGGCTTCTCTCTCCCAGTTATGGCCTTGAGGAATGACTTCCTGGATATGCCAACCAGTATTGGGAGGCCGAATGCCCTAAGTATGTCCAGATTAGCTATGACTGTGGCGTCCCACACGTACCACGGCGGGTTCTTGGGCCTGATGAACCCTATGGCGGGGTCGATAACGATCTTCGCGACGTCCACACCAGCGTCCTCAGCTATCCTGATCGACTCCTCCAAAGCGGTCATCACTGTCCTGATGGGGTCAGCCCCCTCAATTCTCTGGCCGAGGGGATTAGCCGCGACTATGACAGGGACCCCGTACTCAGCCACGACCTTACACATCCTCGGGTCCCCCTTAAGCCCCTTGACATCGTTCACTATGTCAGCTCCTGCCTCGATGGCCTTCTTTGCCACGAACGCCCTGGTAGTGTCTACCGATACCGGCGCCTTCACGGACGAGTTCTCCTTAATCGCTTCAATGATCGGAACCACCCTCCCGGCCTCCTCCTCCGGGGTCACGTAAGTGTCCAGGTAGGGCGCTGTCGACATCCCACCTACATCTATGAATGATGCCCCCTCCCGAACCATTTCCTCGGCAAGAGACGCTGCCCTCTCTGGATCCGTCACCACAGAGCCCTTATAGAAGGACTCCGGCGACGCATTGATCACACCCATAACCCTCACGGGCTCTTCGTCACCGACCGGCACCCCAGCGATCACGGCCTTGATGATGTTGCTCACGGCATACACCGTAGGGTATACACTGACCACCTAATTAGGTGGTGCCACTCATTACTGGGCGAGCCTGTGGAGGTAAGAGTGAGCAGGGTAGAGGTCGGGGAGGGTAAAAGAGGGCTGGAGTGCTGGCTGAGACCCGGTAAGGCCTTCCTGCTCATCAGGCCTGGAGCGGCGTGTGAGTCGGTTGCTGCTGAGCCAGTGGGTGATGGGGCGGTGATCAGGGTGCTGAAGCTATGGCCCGGTAACGAGGACTGTGCACCGCTTTTCTGCGCTGAGGTCGTTCCCCCGCACTCCTTCCTCGTTGAGGTATCCCTTGATGAGGGGGTGGAGCACGTTGTCTTCCACGTGCTTAAGGCCGTTGACTGCGGAGGAAAAGGTGTTGATGTGATTGGGTTAGTGGGTGAGTGCGTGCCGGGACCTCAGCCGCAGACCCCCCGGTAGATTTCGGGCCTCCTGAGCTTCATGAGGGGTAATATCTCTCTTGCTTTACCCAGCTCTTCCTTGCTTACTTCAGTCTCAACGTACTTCTCCCCGTAGCCTAGGTCGAGCGCTATGTACCCCATGGGGTGGATGAGCGCCGACCTGCCAGTGAAGTGGCTCCCGTACTGAACGGCTAGGGCCAGCCACGCAACGTTTTCGTGCGCCCTCACCCTCGCTAGGGCATGCAGTATCTCCTCCTTCCCGTCACCGCGGAACCATGCAGCCGGTACAGCGAATAGCTCGGTTCCCTGTAGCGCGGCGGTGCGGAAGAGCTCCGGGAACCTGAGGTCGAAGCATATGGCCACCGACACCTTCCAGCCCTTGATGTCCACTACTGGCGGGGGCTCCTCACCCCTGAGGAAATAGTCAGATTCCCTGGCGCCATAAGCGTCGTATAGGTGAACCTTCCTGTACGAAGCCACTAACTCGCCATCGCTAGAGATAATGACGGCGGTGTTGTAGACGCCATTACCTGCTCTCTCATATATTCCAGCAATGATGCTTGTCCCCCTCTCCCTCGCTATGCTGGCTAGCTCCTTAACGAATGGCCCGTCTACGGGCTCAGCCACCTTAGCAAGTCCCTCCTTGTTGAGGAGGGGTAGCGGGGCCATGCTGTACTCTGGGAGGACAACGAGGTCCGCCCTAGCCCCGCTTAGGAGCTTCCTTATCTTTGAGAGATTCTCCTCCTTGCTCGTGGCGCCCTCTAGCTGGAGAATGCCGATGCGGAGTGCCTCGCTCATCAGCCGCCCCTCCTTATCCTCTCCAGTATTTCCTTTGCCTTATCCATCCTTATGACGCCCTCCTTCAGCATCTCCTCAACGACCCTGTCAACCTCCTCAGGCCTGGCCCCGACAGATATGGCTATCTGCCTAGCGTGGAGCTTCATGTGCCCTCTCTGGATCCCCTCTGTGGCTAGGGCTCTCAGGGCGGCGAGGTTCTGCGCCAGCCCGACGGCCGCCATCACCTCCGACAGCTCCTTAGCGGTCTTCACGCCGAGTATCTTCAGCGCGACCCTAGCCACCGGGTTGACCTTGACGGCGCCCCCGACTGTGCCGACGGCTATCGGTATCTCTATGTAGCCGTGGAGGTCGCCGTTCTCGTCCTTCTCCCACACGGTCAGGGGCTCGTACCTACCCCTCCTCGCGGCGTAGGCGTGGGCACCTGCCTCCAGCGCCCTCGTGTCCTGCCCGGTCGCCAGCGCCACCGCTATGATGCCGTTCATTATGCCCTTGTTGTGTGTCGCCGCCCTGTAGGGGTCGGCGGCGGCGAAGGCCCACGCCCAGAGCACGCCCTCCACCACGTCATCGCCGCCGATCGCCTCCTTCGGGACCCTGCACCAGGCCCTAACTATCCTCCTGTCCGCGAGGTTGCTCAGTATCCTGAGGTAGACCTTCCCACCTGTCCACTGCTCAATCAAGGGTGCCACCGCCTCTGCCATGGTGTTCACGGTGTTAGCGCCCATAGCGTCCCTCACATCGACGATGAGGTGAACTATGACCATGGGCCCCATTGGGGAGTTAAGAACCCTTACCTCGACGTCCCTGGCACCTCCCCCGACCTTTAGGAGGATCGGGTTGGTTGAGTTGGCTAGGTCGAGGAGCTCTTTCTTCCTCTCAATAATCTTGAATGCAGCGGCGTATGGGTTAGGTACCTTGACGAGCTGTACCTGGGCAATCATGAGCTGCTCGGAAGCAACCGCCCTTATGCTTCCCCCGGCCCTACACATCTTGGCGGCGTTCGACGCAGCCGCGACTACGGAGGGCTCCTCAATCGCCATCGGGATAAGGTAGTCCTTGTCGTTGATGAGGAAGTTCGTGGCTATGCCCAGGGGCAGTTCCGCCGTGCCTACCACGTTCTCTATCATCCTGTCAGCGACCTCGAGGCTGAGCGCTCCTGTCTTGGTCAGGATCTCTATGTCCTCATCGCTCAGGCCGGCGAACTCCCTGACTATGCGTACCCTCTCCTCTATGGACAGCTTGTGGAAGCCCGGGAGCCTAGAAGTTTTCCCCAAAGGACTACCCTCGAAAAACTATCGGCGCGGGATTAAAGGGTATTTGGAATCACATAGGTTCCATAAGGGTCTTCTTCTTTTCGGAGCCTTTACCGTACACCTCCTTAATAAGGGCGTCAGCCATCTCTCCCTTAATCCCGAGTTTCTCCGTTAGAAGCTTCTTTATCTCCTCCTCGGAGGCTCCCTTTTCTTTCTTTGCTTCGATTATGGCTAGCACCCCCTCGAGGTATGCGCCTAGGGCGGCCTCTTTCAGTCCGAGTTCTTGTATAACATTATAAGCCGTTATGAGGAGTTCCTCTAGCGCCTGATTAAGTTCGTTCTTTCCAAGGGAGTACGCGCTTAGGTCGACGATGAACACTATGCCGTCGTCATCCCCGACCAGCCCTGCCTTTACCAGACTCGGGTTAGTCGATATCTTTAAGAGACCGTAGTAGAGCTTGAGCCTTGTGTTGTTATCCATGAACTTTGTTGGGATGAAGGGATCTATCACGAGCCTGATTATCTTGAGGTCCTCGAGCGGGTAGATGTATATTATGTATGGTATGCCCTTGTACGTCGCCATGTAGTACTTATGACCTTCAGCCTCCTTCTCAACGACCTCCCACGGGAGGTCGACGTGGTTCTTCGCGTTGGGGTCGCCCTCCCTCAGCCAGTTGATTACGTTGTTCAAGGCTTCGCTGAACGTGGTCTGTGCCTCACTCATTAAATCAGACCTCACACTATTTTTGCGCGATCGAAAAATAAAGGAAGCGGTTCTCATAGGGTGAGGGCGGCTACGGCGAAGATTAGGGCTATGGTTGCCGGCGTTATCGCGTACTTTATCATGAACCTGATCCCCTGGTCAGGCCTGTACCTCGGCATCATGGTGTCTATCAGGGCTATGAGGGTGAAGACTGCGAGGTACTTCAGGAGGACGGCGACGAAGGCTAGCACGTAGTTGTCGGCGAAGCTGAACGGCGCTGCACCTCCCAGGTACAGCATGACGTACAGCATAGGCAGGACGATCTTCTCAGCGAACGCCACGAAGAACCCTAGGGCCAGCCTTGGCCCGCCGTACTCCGTGAACATTCCCCAGTATATCTCGCCCTCAGCCTCCGGGAAGTCGAACGGCTTCACGGTCATCACACCGAGGATAGCGAAGAATGCCGCCACAGCTGCTACAGCCATAACGGCGGCGTTCACTAAGCCACTCGTCCATAGGGAGGCGGCGTTCATTATTGTCCAGTAGAGGCTGTACTGTGTCGCCGGGTTGATCCCTGCCGCCACGATCGTCGGCACAAGGAACGCTGCGAACAGGGCTGGTTCGCTGACTGTCAGGAGGGCTAGGTACCTCCCGACGCCGAGGTTCGTGTACGGGTTAGGTGCTGAGAGCCCGTACAGAGCTATAGACACCGCTACCCAGAGCAGCAGGTACATCACTATTACTATATCGTAAGGCGACCACAGCGCCACCGGGGAGAGCGGCGTGAACAGGAGCACAGTGATTATCGCCCCCACGGCGAAGGACGTTATTAGTACCGGCAGCCGCCTGAGCATGAGCGAGTGCCTGATGTCCTCTTTAGCCAGCAACTTGAGGAAGTCCGCGAGGGGCTGGAGTATACCCGCGGGCCCTGTCCTTGTGGGGCCTCTCCTGTACGCCATCCTGGCTGCTGCCTTCCTCCACCACCACTGCGTGAATATGATCATCCCCATTATGAACATGAAGCCCGGGAAGATCAGGGCCTCGATGACCAGAGTTATTAGCGTGTTTATCCAGGCCTCCATCCCTCACCACCCCAGAGCAACACCCACGCTTAGTAGGATCACGAGCATGGCTATGAGGTAGAAGTACCAGTCCTGCACGAACCTCACGGCAGCGCCCTCCTTAATCGCTCTATACCACCTGCTCACGGCCCTGCTCAGGACGGAGGTCATTACCTCGGTCACCGGTATCATGACGTCCTCGCTGGGGGGCTCCATACCGCAGAACGCGAGGTCCTCCTTAACGGGTGTCTCGTACTTGAGCTTCCTGCCGTAGACCCTCTGGAAGAGCCAGTACAGCATGAACCAGGTAGCGCCAGCTACTAGGAAAACGAATCCGAAGGACACCAGCACCAGGACATCCGGCCCCATACCTATCGCGGCCACGCCCATCACCCCTCGAAAATAAGCTTCGCGTAGTTCTCGAACTCCTCCGAAACGTGGGCCCTAGCGCCCTCATCCTCCGTGGTCTTCGCGTCTATCCAGTGGACGTACATGTACTTCCTCTCGGTGTCTATGTCCACGACGACTGTGCCGGGTGTGTTGGTTATTGAGTTAGCTATGGTGGTTATTGCGTAGTCATCGCTCACGGCGTACGGTATCCTCACGATCGCTGGGTCGACTGGGAGGGACGGGCTCAGTATCCTCCTTATTACGTCCAGGTGGGCCCTCGCTTCTATGACTGTGAGGTACTTCACGGCATAGATGACGAAAGCGACCCATCTCCTCGGGTCGAACACCTTGCTAGGCTTACTCACCACGAGGTCGGCGGAGAGCGCCGCTATTACGGCGGCGGCCACGCCTCCGGCTATGACGTCGACCGGGTTGGTGGTGCCTGTGTAGACCAGGTATATCCCGAGGAGGAGCAGGAAGACCACGAAAGCTGATCCAGCCTTACTCATTCCTCAACACCTCCCTCAATGATCTTCTGCCTTATGAGCCTCACGTCAAGGGTGCCGTAGTGCCTGTACAGGAGGATAGCTGCTGCGGAGAGGAATATGAGCACGGCGAGACCTATGACTATCGCAGTCACGACCAGCACTTGAGGCACCGGGTCAACGGCAGCTGAGGCGAACTGCTGCAGCTGCGTCGAGTTCGGGGCAGACCATTCAGTGTACGTCTGCCCGGGGTATACCGGCGGTGACGCCGCGTTCTTCCTGAACCCCATGAGCACTGCAAGCACGTTGGCGGCGTCACCGAATATCGACAGCATTATGATCTTCTTCAGGACATTAGGCCTCCTGTAAACCCCGTACAGGCTGAGGAACACCGTGACTAGTAGCACCGAGTAAAAGTATATCCAGAGTAGCGTGGCGGCCTCCATCATTTCTTCACACCCCCACCCTTCTCGAGCACCTCAGTCGGCATGGCTATGACCGTGAACACGAGCGCGAGGCCCGCCGAGACAGCGAATAGCTCGGCCAGGTTGAGGAATAGGAGGGTGCCGCTGAAGAGCACCCTCATCCCGGCATAGGCTATTGCGTAAGGCCACCCAACCTCTGCCCAGGCCTTCGGCTGGTTCTGCATGACGTAACCGATGCCCGCCTTACCCCCTAGGGCGGCGATGATGTAGGGCGTGCTCACAGCTATTAAGCCTATCGCGAGCAGACCAGCGGTCCTCACCGTTAAGAGCTTGCCCTTACTCCACCCCCTCTCAGCGGCGAGGCGGAGTGAGAACGCAGTTATGAGGAGTAGTGGGGCAACACCGAACGCTGCACCGCCCTGGAAGCCGCCTCCTGGGGTTAGGTGGCCGTGCAGCGCTATTGAGGCGGCTATGATCGGTATGGTGACGAACGTTATCCTCGTCACGGTCTTGACAATGACGGTCATCCCCCTACCAGAGCCGGCGGTCTCAGGCAGGAGCTTGGCGTCCCGGAACAGCGTCAGGGTAGCTATTATGGCGAGGAAGAACACCGCCGTCTCGTACACCGTGTCAAGGCCTCTGTAGTCCCAGAGTATCGACGTTATTACCTCGGGCGAGGCCCCCCACAGTTGGCTACTGCCGTTGTACACGTTCAGGAGATAGAACCTCGCCAGCGGGGTCAGGTCTGTGGAGGCCACCGGAACGAGGCCCTGCCCAACAGCGACTACCGCAAGTAGCGCCGCCGCAGCCAGGGACACGATTATGGCCAGTGCCTCCTCACTACTCACGCCTCAACCACCTCCTTCTCGTACCTCTCAGTCCTCGTGATCACGAAGAGGAAGAGCGCTGAGTAAATCCCGAGGCCAACGGCCACGTAGGCCAGCACGAGGTCAGGGGCGTACATGACCACGAACGCGAGGGCGTACGATACTGCCTCACCGCCCGAGTAGACCACGGCCTTAACCAGGTCTCTCTCGACCAGCGTCTTGTAGGTGAAGATCAGTGCTAGGGTTAGGAACACCGCCAGCAGTATCTCGTTCACCGTCAACCCGAATATTATTGGGCCCTGGAACATCACTCCATCACCCCCTCCTCCCTATCCTTAGCTAGCTTGTCCTCCCTAGCGGGCTCCGGCCTGTACCCGGCCCTGTGGGCCCCCCTAGCTATTGCGTGGGAGCCGGCCGGAGCCGTTATGAGGACAAAGAACGCGGTGACGTAGGACACGCCCGCCACGTAGTACCCCAGCGGCGGGGCTATACAGAAGAGGGCGTAGGTCCCGAGCCCGATGAGGGGGTAGAACGTCCCCCCTATTACTCCGACCGTTAGGGCGTGGAGCCTCAGGTAGAAGTTCTTGAACCTCACGAACCCTATCGCCGCTATTAAGTCGTTGACGGCCCCGACCAGGGCCAGCACCAGGCCCAGGCACCCCAGGACCTGCCCTATTAGTGTGAGTGCGTCAGTCACCAAGCTCCCTCCCCTCCAGGTACTTACTCATGTATATGTCGAAGACGTAGGCCCAGATCGCGAGGGGTAAGGCCCCCACGGCCAGGTATGCGTTTTGGGTGAGTATCGAGAGCGCGACTATGAAGACGGCGAGGTCGTAGGTGAGGGAGTCGACCAGTATGACCATGTCCGGGACGGATTTCTCAGTAGCGAGCTTGTACGCGTAGATAAGCGAGGAAAGTATGTAGAGCCCGACGGCCCCGGCCAGGATATACATCTGTGTCTCGAGCGAGAGCACGACCATCACCCCTTCTTCTTGGTCTGGTAAAGGAAGGTCTGCTTCGTTATGGTGATCCTGAAGTCTGGCTTCTCGTTCTTAGCCAGCTCGGCGGCGAGGTCGTACGGGGACCTCAGGTTGGTCCTTGTGTCGGTCGTCGTCATGTACCAGCCAGTTATGTCGGTCATGGAGAGCGCGCCGGTGGGGCAGACCTCGACGCAGAGGGCGCAGAAGGTGCATCTGTTGAAGTCGATGCCTGGGAATATCTTCTTCGGGTTCCTCTTGAAGTCGCCCTCCACCTTGTACATCTTGATGGCGTCCGCCGGGCACACCATCTGGCACATCCTGCACCCGACACACTTGCTCATATCTAGGAGGTGCCTGCCCCTGGTCCTCTCGGTCGTCATTGGGGGCTCCTTCTCTGGGACCAGCATGGTGTAGGGCTTCCTGAAGAGGTACTTCATCCCGAGTAGGAGTGCCTTGAGCGCCATATCCACCACCTCACCTGTCTATGTCTGGTGGGCATGGGTCGAGGCTCATCACAATTATGGGCAGGTCAGCTATTGTGATGTCCTCATGCTCTATGATGTAGTCCATGACCGTCGTCAGTAGGGGCATTGAGGGAGTGATTAGCTTGACCCTGTACGGCTTCCTGTCCTTTATGCCGACAACGTGCACCATCGCCTCTCCCCTGGCTGCCTCAACCCTGCTCATGCCCTCACCGTGCCTCGCCACTGCTGGCCACGGAAGGCTCGGCGGAGGTAGGAGAGGCATCTTCACCCTGTAGTTAAGGTCCTCGGGCTTCACCCTCTCAACAAGCTGCTCGATTATGCGCTTGCTCTGATAAATCTCCCTTATCCTGACCACTATCCTGTCGTGGGCGTCGCCCTCTGTGCCGGTCGGGATCTCAAAGTCAACGTCCCTGTACGCCTCGTAGGGGTCGACCTTTCTCACGTCATACTTTATCCCCGCTGCCCTAAGTGTAGGGCCTGTTGCGTTGAGCTGAACCGCGACGTAGCCCTTAACGACGCCTATCCCCTCCGTCCTGGCCCTGAGAATCCTGTTGTTGATGAAGGCGTCCTCGATATCCTTCACTATTGGCATGACTTTGTTCAGCGCCCTCAGTGTGACCTCCTTGAAGTCCTTCGGGATATTCCACCTTATGCCGCCAGGGGTCATGTAATGGTGGTAGATCCTGTGGCCCGTGACGTAGTCGTACCACTTCAGTATCTCTTCTCTTGCCGCCATAGCCCAGCCCGGTATGTACCTCGCCCCGGTCGCGCCGCCCATGTGCATTAGCCAGAAGAGGTGGGACTGGATCCTGCTCATCTCGGCGACGATCGTCCTAACGACCTTGGCCTTCTCAGGCGCCTCAACGCCGAATAGGTCCTCAACGGCCAGTACGTAAGCGAGTTCGAAGTTGTCCGGGTCCTCCACGCAGTACCTAGGCGAGAGGACGACGTCTACCTCCCACCACCTGTTCTCCATCATCTTCTCGAAGCCCCTGTGGAGGAACCCAGGCACCAGCTCGGCCTTCACAACCTTCTCTCCCTTGAGCCACACCTTGAACGCCACGTTACCTGGGGCCCCGGGGTGCTGGGGCCCGAGGAATATCATCCTGGGCTTGCTCTCCGCCATCACTCCTCACCCCTCGGCGGCGGTGGTTCCCTCCTCTTAACGGGCCTCTCCCATTTCTTCCCGCCGTAGTAGGTCTCGAGCACGTACTTCACGGTGTCGAAGTCCTTCCTCAGCGGGGGCGGGCCCTCCCAGTTGTCTTCGAGTATCCAGAGCCTTAGGTCAGGGTGCCCCCTGAACCTTATGCCGAAGAACTCGTAGTTCTCTATCTCCTGCCAGTGAGCCAGTGGGTAGATGTCCCTTATGGTGTCTATCTCTGGGTTGTTCCTCGGTATCTTCGTCCTCACTATCACGAGGGGCCCGCCGAGCTTCACCGACTCGACGTAGTAGAGGAGCTCGAACACCGGCTCTATGTTATACCAGTCTATGGCCTCGATCGCTATGAATCTGTCGAAGCCCGCCACCTTCAGCGCCTCCATGACCGGCCTTAGGGCCCACGCGTCTATGAATACTATGTACCTCCTCGGCCACCTAGTCGCGACTACCTCCTTGAACTTCCCCGGCGGCAGGGACCGCCGGATCAGCTCCAGTACCTCGTCCTTCCCCTCGGCGTGCCCCTCCGCAACGCTCATCCTCTCTCCCTCTTGAAGCGCTCCTCCCTTGCCTGGATCTCCTTGAGGATCATCTCCTCAAGCTCCCCAGGCCTCTCCTCTATAGGCCTCGGGGTCTGGGGTATCTTGCCCTCACGCACGAGGCGGGCTAGCTCGAGGAACCCCTTGAGCCAGTCGAAGGACCTGGGCATGCAGCCCGGTACCCAGACATCGACGGGTATGTACTCACTGATGTCCTTGATTGTTGCGTAGGAGTCCCAATAGAGCCCGCCAGTGGCGGGGCAGTTGCAGCCCACGAGCACGTACTTGGGTTCGGGCATCTGCTCATAGAGCCTGAGGAGCACCTTGAGGGTCTTCTTGTTAACGTAACCCATCACGACGAAGGCGTCCGCCTGCCTCGGCGTCGGGGCGGGCATGAAGCCGTATCTCTCGAAGTCGAGCGGGGACATCACCACAGGCGGGAGCTCGACCGCGCCGCATGCTGAGCAGTAGTGGATCATCCAGATGGACTTCGACCTAAACCAGCCGCTGAACCACGCCTTCTTCCCCTTTTTCTCAGCCCCCTTACGGGGTTTCTTCTCCTGCTTTACTTCACTCATACCTAACCACCCACTGAAGAAATGGTTACGACCTGATTAAGGAGGGCCTGAGCAGCGTCTACGTACGCCTTCCTCGCGGTGGGGTCGAGGAGGGACCTCGCCGCCGGCTCTATGATTGCTGGTGCTATGTAGTAGTAGGCGATGCCCGTAGCTATTACTCCGAGAGCGAAGAGGAGTATCATCGCCCTGAAGCTGGCCGGGACCTCTATCCCGTCAACGGGCTTCGAGATGTTGAAGTAAGCGGCGTAGAACGCCCTCATGAACCCCACAAGCGCGAGGGCGGAACCAACAGCTATTATGATTATGAGTGGGTACATCCCCGTCTCTATCGACGCTATCACGAGGCCTAGCTTAGCAAAGAACAGGTTGAGCGGGACGACGCCCGCGACCGCGAGGCCGCCCACTAATAGCCCGAACCCGAGTATCGGGGAGGCCCTCAGCCTCCCCCCGATCTCGGGGAGGGAAGTCGTCCCGATGCTGTGCTCTGCTGCCCCCGCAACCATGAAGAGGAGGGGCTTCACAACTGCGTGGGAGAGGATGTAGTAGAGGGTCGCCGCAATGGCTGCCTGGGTCCCTATGCCCAGACCTATGAACATGAAGCCCACGTCGAGGACGGCCGAGTACGCTATCATCTTCTTGAGTCCGTTCTGTATCGCCAGCGCGTACCCGCCGAAGATGACGGCGGCTGACCCGAGTATGAGCATGACCCACCTGAGCCACTCAACGTGCTCGGCCCCGCCGACCGTGTACATGAGCCTCGCTATGGCGTATATGTAGACACCCTCAGCCACGGCGGCCAGCGATGCCGACGCCGTAGCTGGGGCGGCTGAGTAGGCGTCGGGTAGCCAGAAGTGCATCGGGAAGAGCGCCGCCTCAATCATGAGCGCCCAAGCGGCCAGGCCCAGGAAGACGGCGAGGGCTAGGTAGGGGTTTGCTGCGAAGCCCTCTCCGAAGTATGTGCTGAACGCCCCGCCGTAGTTCATGACTATAGCGGCTATGTTAGCCATGTTCAGTGTGCCGAACGAGTAGTACGCCATCACCGCGGCGATGAAGTAGACGGTTGTGGCGACAGCTCCTATGAACGCGTACTTAGTGCTCGCCTCGAGCGTGTGCCCCCTCTCCCTACGGAAAGCTATGACGGCGTAGGTAGCGACGGAGGCCACCTCCATCATGACGAATAGGTTGAAGATGTCGCCGGTGTAAGCGATACCGAGGAGGCCTGCCTCCATACCCATTGTTATGGTGTAGTACCACTCGTCCCCACCGACCACCTTAATGTATGTATAAGCGAAGATATTCACAAGGAAGAAAACAGCCGCGACGAGGAGCCCGATGAAGGCATTGATGTGGTCAACGATGTACGTTATGCCGAGGGGCGGCGGAAAAGCGGCGAACTCATACGTGATGACGCCCCCGCCAGAGTAGACAGCGAACGCAGCGTAAGCGCTCGCGGCGAGGGCGAACAACATCCCCAACTCAGAAACAAGCCACGCAACGAAACGGCTCTTAGTCGCCATATGCAGTATCGGGATGAGGAAAGCCGTGATGACAGCCACTAGCGGGGCTAGGGCAACGCACTGCCGGGCAAGCGCTGGGTCAGGCTGGATCACCTCCTCGACCCCGACCATTCTTCGGGGTCACGGTTATAAACTCACCGCACCAAATTATATACAGGTTTAAAAATAGACAAAATAAATAGAAAAGTTATTAATCATAGTTTCTTTAATTATATAATTAAAGATAGGCCCGGAAGAACCCGGTAACACTGCACACAGAATATTGCATAAACCGCATGAGGGAATGTATAAACACCAAGGGGCAGTATAGTTTTTGGTGGTTTGAGCGTCTTAATTTGGTGGTCTCGGAACCCCGAGACCAACTCCAAAAGGGCGGTAAGAGGCCCTGAGTCGTGCCGTGATGAGCCTGAGGGTGATAGCAAACAATTACTCCCGGGTGAACAGCACCAGCAAGAGTAATAGGGTTCCTTCCGAGATAGGCTGGGGATCTAGGTGAGGATAGGGGTAGTGGACACCACCTTCTCCAGGGTCGACATGGCTAGGCACGCTATTGAGGCGATAAGGGATGCTGCCCCAGGAGCGGAGATCATCAGGTACACAGTCCCAGGGATCAAGGACATCCCGGTTGCGGCCCTCAAACTCCTAGAGGATGAGGGGTGCGATGGCGTGATCACCCTGGGGTGGGTGGGCGCATCCCTAACCGACAAGCTCTCCTACGTCGTGGCGTCGATGTCTCTCCAGCTAGTGCAGCTCAGGACCAAGAAACACGTGATCGACGTAACGGTGCACGAGGACGAGGCGGAGTCACATGCCGAGCTAAGGGAGATAGCGGCTGACAGGGCCAGGAAGCACGCCCTCAACCTTGTCGCCCTCCTCAAAGGCGGTGGGGAGGCGCTGCGCAGGTTCGCGGGTAAGGGCCTGAGGCAGGGCAGGACCCATGAGGGGCCGATATAAGCTCGCCGCCGTAGCGGCAGCTGCTCTCATTGCTTACTCAGTGCTCGCTGCTTCCCTACCCACAGCGCCGCCCAACCCCGTACTCATCGTTGACCTTCCTGAGAGAGCCTGCATAGGGGCTGGGTGCCTCTACCCCCAGACCTTCGCAGTCATAGTCTACGCTCCCTCACCCCCTGGTGGTGTGCCGTTTATCGATGTGGAGTACGTCTCCCCAGGGAGTAAGGCGCTCTTTGACCTACCGCCCACGCTTTACGACGCCTGGGCAAGGTACCTCGTCAGTGGAGGCGGCCCAGCTCTTCCTTCGGTCGGCGTCATCGCCCTGGCCTACACCTCGAGGGACATCGCTTACTCCATCGAGGTCGTAGCGAATACCTCCTCACCGCTCGCACCCATGTCCCCGGGTATCAAGGAGGTGATCATTGATGAGGGAGCATTCCGAGTCGTTGCCGCAGAACCACCACCTATCCCCGGGTATGGCCCACCCGATAACGTTCCTGTGGGCGTTAGGTGGGGTGATATAGCGTCGGCCGGGGTACCCCAAATAGATGATTCACCAGTAGTGATCGAGTCAAGGATAGGGGAGGCAGCTGGTTCACCCTACGTGAAGGCGCCTGTAAAGCTTTCGGCGGGCGAGGTATGGGTTAATGTGTCGGGTACCCCGGCAGTGGTCAGGTCAGGCGGGGGCACGGCCTCGATCTCCGCCTACCTCGGGAAGGGGCTGTACGCTGTCATCATGACCTATGAGGGACTCCCAATCTATGTGGCAGGGGTTGTCAGGGCGGCCTATGCCGGGGTGCTCGCGAAGGGTAACGCCACGGTAGCGCTTAATGTGTCGCTCACTGCCTGGGTAAGAGGCACCGAGGCGATCCCGCTACTTTACCCTCTTAGCCTCAACTCCACGCTACTCTACTGGGTACCCACGCCCCTAGTCTTCATCGGGGACATCAACTTCTCGCTCACCGAGGGCGGGGAGTGCCCCGAGGTCCCGATGAGTGTGAGGGGAGGTGAGGCCATCATCGAGCTGGGCAGGGATGTGGAGGGCCTTTACGTAGGGGGCCTCACCGCCCCAGGCGCCTCCTACAGAGTAAGCCTGGAAGCGTCCCTCTACCCGGTGGGGGCCGACGCCGCGGTCATGGCCTACTCAAGCTCGCCAGTCGTGGAGGTTGGTGTGAAGAAAGGCATCCTCGGCGGCCTATGCGTTATGGGTCACGAGAGGGGCGGCTGGGGAGGCGGGTGCGTCGGCGGGTACTGCCCGGGTTAGAGGGGCCTAAGGGTTCCTTTAGGCTCCTCCTCACTCCCTTTCCTCACGTCCATGAGGGGCGGGAGCTTACCTTTGTTGATCTCCTCCTGGGCCACCTTCTTGAGGGCTGATGTATGCCTTATGTCTAGGTCGAGGAGCTTATCCAGGACCTCGTAGGTAGTCTCCCAGACCTCTAGGAGCATCTCCCTCGTGACGTAGTTCAGTATGACGGGGTCCTCGAGCCAGTTGTCGAACGCCTTAAGGGTCTTGATCATGTGCTGGAAGGCCTGCCTAATGGCGAGGACGAGGGCCAGCCTGTCAGCGCCCTCTATGCTCTCATTGACCTCGGCGAACAGCTCCTTTGCCTTCCTCTGCATCTCGACCCAGTTATCTAGGGAATCGAACGATGCAACCAACTTACTCACATCAACCGGCATTGAGGCACCTAAGAACCAGCACCCACCAGCCCTAATTAAGGCGAGCCCGAACGATCCCTCGGTAAACGCCATGATCGTGAGGGGCCCGAGCGGTGAGAAGCTCGGTAGGTGGGACGAGGTAGAGGCCGAGGAAGTGCCCCCGGATATTGCGGCCAAGACAACGATCAGGTGGCTTATAAGGAGCGCCGATGGCGCGCCGAACTACGCCATGAGGGTCTTCGAAATCGGGCCCGGCGGGTGGATCAGGGAGCACTCACACCCGTGGGAGCACGAGATATTCGTTCTATCCGGGGACGGCAGGATAAAGATCGGTGAGGAATGGTACGATGTAGGGGAGGGCACCTTCATATACGTCCCACCTAACGTGCCGCACGCCTACGAGAACCCCGGCGAGGACGTGTTCAGGTTCATCTGCATCATACCAGTGGCGGGTGAGCCTAAGTGAGGCGGGAGTGCTTCGAGGCATGCGCCATAGGCGTCGTGCACGTCCCCCACACCGACGAGGAGGTCAAGGCCTCCTGGCTCACCGGCGGGGTTGGGGGTGTTGTGGAGGTGTTCGAGGAGTACGCTGAGGGGGTCAAGGGGCTGGAGGGCTTCAGCCACATAATCCTCATAACATGGCTCCATAAGGCACCGCCCAAAGCGAGGGAGGTCATCAAGGTTAGGCACAGGCGCTTCACGAGACTCGGGATCCCCCCCGAGGAGCTCCCCGAGGTGGGCGTGTTCGCCACCGACTCCCCCCACAGACCAAACCTCATAGGTCTGACGATAGCGGAGGTCGTCAAGATCGAGGGGAGGTACATACACGTGAAGGGCATAGACCTCTTCGACGGCACACCAGTGCTCGACATAAAGCCCTACGAGCCCGGAATGGCGATAGAAGGCGTTACTGTGCCGAAGTGGTACGAGAGACTCCACAGGATACTGAAGGAGAGGGCAGGGAAGGAGATGCGTATATAAAAATCACTCACCCGGCGCCAGCCCCTCCAGGAACCTCCTCATGAGAAGCACGACTATCACGAGGAACGCGAGCGATATCGCAGCGGCCACGACGCCGACGACCGCGGCGTTACTCCCCCACGAGAAGCAGAGCGGTATGAAGAGGATCACGACGCAGGCGGCTCCCGATGGGCCGTTGCCCTGACCAGCTATGGTCGCCAAGGATATGCCGAGCGCTATCAGCGCTATACCAACGAACACGATGACCAGGGCGATTGCCCTAATCGGGTGCGGCATCACCTCACCACCAGACTAAGAACTATCAACGCAATAATCATGACCGCAGCAAGCACTGCCGCGGCCAGTGCCGCCGACCTTGAGGAGCCGACCACGATGGGGATAGGGCCTATCACGATGACGGCGCCTCCCTCAGCCCTCCCTCCCCCGGACGCCAGCACCATTATGGCTACGCCCAAGAACACCAGCACCGCACCGATGAACACGAGTGTGGCTGGGTCGACGGCCATCAAGTTAGTGGGGGTCTCACACCATATAATGCCTTACCCGCGAGTGCCTTGGTAGGAGCGATGTGCAGGTTGCTTGCAGCGCATCTAAGCAACGGCCCTGGCCCGCTCCCGGAAATCATTGATGCGTTCATGAGGGCCTGCGCCCACGACGAGCTCCACCCAAGAAGAAAGAGCCACAGAGATGGTTGGGGCTGGCTCATAATAACCCCAATACGTATGATGCACTACAGAACCGTGGAACCGATCGACGAGGACAGCGAGGGATTCGAATCCCTCACTAAAGCAGTCAGCGGCATTAGGGAGGGGTTCGTGATAACCCACTGTAGAAGAGCCAGCAAGGGAATGAAGAAGTGGTTACTGGCCTCCCACCCAGCACCTTACGCATCACTCACAGGCAAGTATGTCGAGGTATGGGTGGCGTTCAACGGAACAATCCCGCCCGAAAGGCTCGGCTGGTTAGGCGAGGCAGGGTACGTCACCGACACACACCTCA
>JALSOP010000042.1 GCA_026986435.1 Desulfurococcales archaeon
CAGATAGCCGAGGCTGTAAGTGATGAGGGCATAAAGAAGCTGTTCCTCGACGTTGCAAAGGAAGAGAAAACTCATGTCGGTGAGTTCATGGCTCTGCTCAAGACTATCGATACTGAGCAGGTCGAGGAGCTTAAGGCAGGTGCAAAGGAAGCCGCCGAACTCACAGGGAGGGAGGCTCCCTCAGACCCGCCGAATACCCCGACAGATGAGTGGGGGTGGGTGACAGAGGCTTTTAGAAAGTCGCTGAGGGAGGCGCCTGTTCTAGTGAACGCATTGCCCCACACAGTCCTGGGCCCGGCCGCCACCACTGCCCCGTTCGTCATCGCCGTTAATGAGGGAGGGACCGTTAGGGCTGAGGGCATCAGGCACCCGCTCCTCGAGGAGGTTTCCGTGAAGTTCAGCATAGATGCCAGGTCAGCTGAGTGGGCTAAGGCTTCAGGTGCAGAGCCAGACATATCCGTCCCTGCTAAGGCGGGTGCACAGTTAGCGACACTTGAGGAGGAGCTCGTACTTAAGGGCTCTAAGGAAGCAGGTTTCGACGGCTTGCTGACTTCGGGGAACGTCTCAACTATACCCATGAGTGACTGGGGACAGGCAGGTTCAGCTGTCAATGACGTGGCCAAGGCTGTGGCGAAGAGTGTTGAGGGAGGCGGGTCAGGCCCCTTCATACTAGCACTAAACCCGGCTCTCTACGCCTCACTAGTTGCCGTACATGAGAGGACAGGGGTCACGGAGCTGAGGAGGGTAGAAGCCCTCGTGGGTAAGGTCATCCCTATCCCGACGCTGCCGCCTAACACGGCAGTCCTCCTACCCGCCAAGAAAGAGGTTGTTGACGTTGCTTACGCTGTCCGAGGGAATATTGAGTACATAGGCCCCGAGAACGGCTCCCACTTATTCAGGGGCAGGTCCCTGCTAGCCCTCAGGCTCAAGAACCCGTCGGCCGTGGTCCTAATTAAGAGACAGTGATTTCAATATTTTTAATTCAAAATAGTGCCAGAGTATTTTATTCCTATTGAGGCGGTGCCGGAGGCGGGGGAGGCATTATTCTTTTCTTCATCACGAAGAACGTCAGTCCAGCAGCTACCAGTGCACCGATGACGCCTGCGGCAACGGCTACCGAGTAGTCAGGTTTCCCTATCTCGACTGTTCTTGTGTATGTTGTAGTGGATAGTGATGTCTCAGTTTTTTGGATTGTAGTGGTTAGGTAGTGTGTCTCCGTCTTTACTTCTGTCACCGTTATCGGTGTTTGCGTAATTATCCGGGTACTGGTTACTGTCGCTGTTGTTGTCACATACTGTGTCTGTGTCCGAGTCACGGTCTCCGTCAATGATCTTGTCTCAGTTATGGTCGTTGTCTGTGTCTGCGTGACTATTTGCGTAGTTGTCTCTGTTACGGTGGCTGTAGTTGTCTGTGTGACCGTGACGTAGGCCTCGACTGCCTCGTGGATTCTCGGTACTAGGTTCTGGGTAACAGGAGCAAGGTTTGTTACGGAAGCAGCGGCTGTGCCAGATGATAAGATGTTGGTCCTCGGGTTCGTTACTGTCGCTGTCGGAGGGGGATTCTGCGGCATTATGTCAACGCTTCCCCAGTCCCCTCCAGACATCCAGTACAGCTTTATGGGGCTGGATACAGTCAGCGGTAGATACGCTATCGCTATATCCCCTGCTGGGTCAGCTAGTGTTTCAGCATTACCCACAACATATAGGGTTGTCCCCTCCGCGATGCCCTTTACCAGAGTAATGTTTCCGACCATATTGGTAATGTAGACCTTCTCGGGCAACGCGCTGTTGGTTCCGAGGCTCAGCATCGCCACGAAGCCCGACGTCTTCCCAATGAAGTTTATTGATCCGACAAGTCCGACAAGGTATGTTGCGTTGGCCTCAACTATACCATACGCAGCACTCGAGCCGGTAAAGTTCAGGGTCGTGAGCCAGTCGAGCTGTTGCGCCCCTATGTCGTATGATGCGATGAACGCTTTCCCCTCACCCCTCAAATCAGTAGTGCCGGCGATCAGGAGCTTAGTTCCTATTACGGCTACGGAATACGGGAGATCCCAGCCCTCCGTCCCGAACACTGTTATCGAAGGAGGCGTGCCTATGATTGGAGACTTAACAACGAATACCTCACCCCACCATGGGTTGTAGGAGTCTGTTGAGCCCACAATGTAGACATAGCCATCGGGACCGAGAACGGCGTCTGTTGGGATGTCCTCGTACTTCCCGCCGAAGGTCACCGCTGATCGTAGGTTACCTTCTTGGTCGAATACAGCTTTGAATATATCCTTCTTGCCGGCACCCCAGGTCTCCGTCCACCCTATAGCGATTATCTCCCCATTGGGGCCCAGAACCACCGCCTTGCCTGACTCGTTGAGGCCTCCGCCAACGGCCCTGGCCCACTCAATTGAGGCGTCGGCACCGACTTTCATCACGAGCATGTCATAATTAGTGCCCGAGACCCTCACAGTGCCAACGATGTATATGTTCTGCCCATCGGTCACGGCGTCTTCAGCCCAAGCATTCAACCCCACTACAGAAACACCTCCCAGGTACTCGCCGCTCTCGCCAAAGACGGCAATGAATATGTTAGGTGTTCCAGCTGATTCGGAGTTTCCGACGATATAGTATGAGTTACCCATACTTAGGAGGGCCACCACCTTATCTGAACCGCCGAAGCCCGCCGTCAGCAACCAGTAGGTTGGCGATGCCGCGGCGGGTGCCGCTATCGACGCGGATACGATAAGCAGTGTCACTATTACGAGGATAGCCTGCTTCATGACCAACTCCCAGTACAAGAGTCTTCGAGTAAGAAAAGCGCTTCTCACCAAAAAAATGACGTGCTTATAAGTTCGTCACGGTATTAAGAATCTGAGGTAAATAATCTTGGCACAAGACACGTTCATAGAGGGAATAAAGGACCTCAAAACAGCCTCGTTAATATTCGTTATAGGTACTATCCTCGGCATAATCGCGGGAGCAGCTGCCAGTGCTGTAATGGCAAGCGGTAACTTGAGCGCCTTGATAGGTATTTACGTCATCGGTGGCGTGGGAGCTGTAATAAGCATAGTAGCGACTATCAAACTCATTGCCGCGGCAGGGAAGCTGGACTCCGCAAGACCAGGTGAGTATAGGATCGCTAAGTTGCTAATTATGATACTTATCCTAGCGTTCATTCTAAGCATAGTCTCCGGGTTCTGGTCAGCATCAGTAGTTGCGCAGGCGTTAGGGAGAGGGGAACCGACTTTATCATTGCTGGCGCAGTTGAGTACCCCCGCCACCATCGGTCTGATAGCTGCTGCAGTGACGCTCATAGGGTACATAGGTGTCCTACTAATGTCAATCAAATTGAAGGACGAGACCGGTGACACACTATTTCTGGTAGCAGGAATCCTTATAGTAATAGTGATTCTGTCATTCATCGGCTGGATACTTATGCTAATAGCTACGAACAACGCACTCAAGAGAGGCATTGCACCAGTCCCCATGGCTGCAGGTGGTGTAGGCGAGTTACCGCCACCACCGCCACCTGCTTAGTTAGGTAAAAAGATACAACTATTTTTTATGACAAAAACAGGGCTATAACTTTGGGTCTAGTATATGGTGGCGCTCGCGTACGGTATTTCACTTGAGGACAGATTCTCTGATGGTATGAGGAAGCTTAAGACCGCTGCGCTCCTGCAGATCATCGCGTGGATACTGGTGACTGCTGCCATAATTATAGGGTACGGGTCAATCCTTGCTGTGCTCAGCATGTCCATCGGTGTGTCGCCCGAGCACGGCATGCCCCCACATGTCATCGGGCACCTGGGTATAGCTACCGGTGCCCTTGCCGGGACGGTTATTGCCGGGCTCGCTGGGTTCGTGTTGGTGATCGTGGCAACGTATGGTTACCTCTTACCGGCCTCCTCTAGATTTGCTGAGTTCGATCAAGAGAAGTATGGGACTGTGTCCACGCTTCTTAAGGTTGGTTACTTGGGTGGTTTACTCACAGTAATAGGTGGTATAGTCGTAACTGTTGTTGGCGTACTAGCCCGGTTGCTTGGGTTCGTGATTGTGGGGCTTATCGTCGCCGTGGTTGGGCTGATCCTGTTCATCGTTGGGTATATCGGCCTGATCCTTCTTATGTTTAAGCTGAGGGAGGACACTGGAGACGACACGTTCCTTGTTGCGGGGATATTATTTATTATAGGGATATTTGTGAGCATGCTGGCTGTCGTAGCGTGGATACTTGTGTACGTGGCTGCTAAGCCTGAGGCCAGGCCAGTTAGAAGGCAC
>JALSOP010000043.1 GCA_026986435.1 Desulfurococcales archaeon
TAGGCTGGCTCTGCAGGAGCTAATACTGCCTGAGGCGAGGCACCTGGTCTATCAGGTGAAGTACAAGTAGGGCCTCAGTCTTCCTCCCACCACTCTCTCGGCGGCACAAGCCACTCCTTGAGCTCCTCCGCGACATCGTCCTCCAGAGCCTCCTGGAATAGCAGGAGCACTTTGTCGCCCTTACTAACAGTTATCCTGCCGAAGTTGAAGGGGGTAACAGCTATCCACTCCCTCCCCTTCCTTATGGCCAGCACCTCCGCGCCGACGTCCTCGAGCTTATCCGCCAGATCCTTTATTGCGAAGTCCTTCACCGCTATGAACTCCCAGAGCTGCTCCTCAGCCTCCTCAACGACCTCCCTCAGCACCTCCCTATACTCCTCCCCCGCCGGCGCGGCTATGGACGATGTCACGGCATCCGCTATGTCCTCGAGCCTCGTGACGAGGTTCAGTAGTGCTGTCCTGCACCCCGGCTCGACCCCCTCCAGCTTCGTTATGGAGTCCATTAGGGAGAGCCTCATGATGTCTAGTGTGTACTCCATCTCGAGGATCTCCTCAGCGAGCTTCGGGTCCTGCGCCCTCAGGTGGTAGAGGGCGAGGTAGTTGAGGAGGTAGACCAGGTCGATCATCGAGTCGAGCCTTTCCAGTATGGGCCTTACCCCCGGCGGGGGCTCCTCCTCAGTGAGCTCCCCGATCCCCAGGAGCTGGAGCATCTCGTCAACGTTCTCTTTGTGGCCGAAGACGTAGATCACGTCGCTGTCATCGATGACGACGTCGTCCTCCGGGGCTATGACCCAGGACCCGTCCCCTCTCATTATGGCGAGGACGTCCACGGCGTACTCCTCGGTCACCCAACCAACGCTCTTCTCGAACACCGCTGACCCGGGGACCTTCGCCACCGCCTTATCGCTGACCTTCGTGAGCCACGCACCGACCTTCGGCGGGGTGTGCCTCCTCATGAGGGTTAGGTAAACGAGGTCCTTCACGGCGTCGACGACCTTGTCTATGGCTGAGGCGTAGAGGTAGATGGGCATGGCCCCAATAGCTGCCTCAACCCTGTGCCCTATGCTGAGGGACGTGTGTATGATGATCTGGTAGATGACCTCGCTCACCGCCTGCTCGAGGCCGACTACGTGCCTGGCAGCGGACCTGTCGCCGTGGGTGAACGCATATACCCCCAGGTAGAGGCCTGACTCGACGTACTTCCTCAGCCGCAGGAGGGCGTCTACGACGGGGGTGGTGGAGTATCTCGGGTGGGCCGGCTTTGCGTGGAGGGCCCTGTGGATCTCCATGAGCTCCTCATCTAGGCGGGGCTCCCCCTCACTCAACTTTGCATTTTCCCACTTATCCAGGCCCGCGGGAGTTATAAAGCATGAACATTATACAGAACGGAGGACAGACATTAAAGCCTGGGAAAGCAGGGGAACATGGGTAAAGGAATTGAGAACCCTCCTACCAGCGTTGCTCGCAGCGGTTCTGGTAGCCCTGACGACAGCCCATCCCTCACTCAGCGAGCAAACCCCTGATGCGGAGGTTGTTTCATGGTTAACGGATCTCTCAGCGTTCTTTAGTGACCTCCTAAGCAATATGAGCCCGTCGTTCGTCTCCACCGTAGGCGGGGAGGAATTCATCCCTGCAGGGAACGGCACGTCCTACAACATTACCTGGGTCGGGGAGCACGAGCGACTCAGCGTTGTCGTGACGTACGTTGATGAGGTGCCGTACAGGATAGTTGCTGTCCTCAGGGTTGGGTCGGACGCGCAGTGGCATCCGTACCCAACAATGCTCGATGTGTTTGATGATGTGGTCAACTACTACGAGGGGATACTGGGCAACTACTCCCCCGACCTAAGCTCGGGCATAGAATCCTTTAACAGGTATTGGTCCGCCCGATACCCATCCCTAGAGGGCCGCAAGATCTATGTAGGGCTGGGTAAGCCTGCCCAGGTCCTTGTCAGACTAAAGGACGAGTACGGCGTCATAAAGCTGGTCATCGCCGACCAGCTCGGCCCCCTAAGGAGAACCAAGGAACCCAGAACCCTTGGCGGCTTCAGCGTCGAGGAGTCACTTCTTCGTGAGAAGTTCTGCGGGAGCGCGTGCATGATTGAGGGTATTTGGGTCTACGTGAAGGATCACCTCAAGCCCGTATACGTCATCAGGTCGTACCTCGACGGCGAGGGAGAGGTCGTTGCCGTCGATGCCTCCACGGGATCACCTATGTATGAGGATAGGTGGGCCAACGAAGAACTAGTTACTTCATCCCCGAAACCGCCCGACCTGAGAGTTATTGCGACCAACATAGCCGAAGTAACTGTCATCGCCTCAATTATCTTAGCAGTGATTGCTGTCCTTTTGTGGCGCCGCAGGCACCCAGGCGAGGGCATACCTGGATGGGCCGGGTTGCTGGTGATTGCCGCCATACTTGCTGGGCTACTGGTTCTGGTAACTGTGATGGTGGGTATGGGAGGGCTTTGGTCTAGTTTATGCATACTCCCTCCAGGCGGCCTATGTGTCCGTGGGGTCGAGGACTTCGGAAATACCGGGAAGGTGGTTCATCTTGGTTTCTCAAGCGGGCATAACGGTTTCGTGGCCTTAAAGTTCGTCGCGTGGAAGGGGGCCTGGGTGTCGGAGTGCGTTAAATGCGTGTTCATGGTCCCTCCGGGCAGTGTGGGAAACGCCACCATCGTATTTGACGGCATACCCAGCGTGGTCGAGGGCAGCCTCAAGGTCGGGGTGTACGGTTACCCCGCATACCTATACCAGCCTTACACATACCTTGAGTGGGGGAGGTGCGGGGCTTGACGGTTAGGGAGAGGATACTGGAGTTCCTCATGGGTAGGGAGGGCGAGTTCTTCACGGCCGAGGAGATAGCGAGCGGTATTGGGGAGGACCTCACCCCGGCGGAGGTCTACGCCCACATAGCACACATAGCTAAGTCGGTGAGGAGGTCTTTCGGGGGGAGGGCATACATAGCGATCAAGTACCCCGTGTGCCTGAAGTGCGGTTACGTCATAAGGGTTAGGAGGCCGAAGAAGCCGAGCAGGTGCCCTAGGTGCAGGAGCACGTGGGTTAGCGAGCCCGAGTTCGCTTTCGTTAGGGACTGATCGGTCTTAAGCACCTTATTAACGCCTCACCGCTCTGGTTACGGTGTTTTTATTTGGTGAGGGCGGGGAGGAGGTTCAGGAGGGCGCTGGGCGCCTCACTGACCTCCCTCCTCGCCCTGGTCGTGATTGAGGCCTTCACCGGCTACGAGCTCATATACTTCAGGTCGGGGCTCGTGGAGATGCCCTCCCTCCTCATCCTTCTGCCAGCCCTCATGGCAATGAGGGGTAACATCAATGGCCCCTACATACTCCGCCTAATAAGCTCCCTCCACCTGGGCAGGGCTGAGGCTAGGTTCTTGAGCAGGTACAACGGGTTCTGGATCGGTACAACACTCTCCTTAATGGTCGTAGCCACCTCCCTCGTCTACCTCGGCGCCATGGGGATCTCGTTGGCTCTGGGCGTGCCGATCCCTGCTCCGGAGGAGTTCCTCATAATAGCCCTCCTAACCTCCTCCCTCTCCTTCATGATAGCGGCACCGGTCATGACCCTGGCCACAGTGATCCTTTACCGTGGGGGCCACCAGGTATCCACAATCATCCCCCCGGTCTCGATGAGCCTCACCGATGCCCTTACCCCTGTCATTCTCTTCGCGTCCGTAGAGCTAACGAAGCCGCTGAATAGGTGGGTGAAGCTCTTGCTTTCGGGCGCCATGATAGCGGCTGCCGCTGTTGTGATCTACCTGGCGCGGAGGCGTGAGGCTGGGGTGGGGAAGGTGGTTAGGGAGAACCTACCTGTCGCCGTCTTTGATGCCCTCATCTCTGGGTCAGGGGGCTCTGTCCTCGCGAAGATGCCGGGCCTCGTGACCAGAACCGGCTTAATCGCTGCGGTTCCAGGCCTGAACTGCTTGGTCGGCGGCGTCGCCGGCTCCGTGGCTAGTGGGGTTAGTGTGAGGCTCCACCTATCCGGTAGGGTGAGAATGATGGAGGTTATGGCTGAGGTCGCTGCGTTTCTTGTGTCTGCTGCGACCTCTACTGCTGTCCTCCTGGCGCTGGTCTCACAGCTCTCCTTAGTCACTGATCAGGTACCAATTTCGTTGCCTGCCGCCCTAGCTGCTCTCTCTGCTGGGTTAATTACTTCCCTGCTTCTCTCACTTATCGCTGTCTGGATGAGTGGGGTTGTTTTTAGGAGGGGTGTTGACCCTGAGAACGTTGTGTTCCCGACCCTCACTGCGTTGGGTGATTTCCTCACGCCCATGACTTCAGTGGCTCTTCTCTTGTTTTTTGTTGGTGTTCTTGGTTAGGTGCGAATGTTTTGGATGCATTCCTTTATGTCTCTCTCGTGTATCTTCTTTATCCTTGTTGAGGGTAGTGGCGCCTCTCTTATCTCGTAGTATATGCCCTCCTCGTCGATATCGATCTCTATGACTATGTCAGACCACATTACGAGGAGGTACGGGTAGTTGGACGGGTTCCGTAGGTTGTAGATGGTTATGTTCGTGACGCCCAGGTTTGAGAGCAGTGAGTACCTGAGGTTTAGGTATGGGGTTAGGCACCCGACCCCCGCGACGTCGAGTAGCCTTTCAAGGTGCCCCGTGAATATTATGTCGATCCCGATGTCCAGCGCAAGCGAGTGCTCTACGTTAAGGAAGTACTTTGGGTGAGTCCTGCCTGGGTCCAGGTGGACGAACAGCGGCATCGCCTCCTCTTGGTCCTGTTTCCCGGCAGACTGCATCATCTCGTTGAAGTTCGTGCTAGATAGCGTGAGAACCGCTATGCTCATCCCGCTCCTCGTTGCCTCTGTGCCGAGGTATCTTATCAGTCCGAGGGTGTGGTCCGTTCTTACGAGTCCGGGTCTCCTGTTTATGAGAAGTATTGATGTCCCGGGCGGGATCTCCTTACCTATGACTTCGGCAAGGCGTGTACAGTTAATGGGTAGTGGTCTCTTCCTCGACCTCAACTCCTTCGCTAGGGTGGGGCTGACGTGACCGAGTGTCCGGACCCCTCCCTTTATCTCTATTAGGTATGGTGAGTCCGTTACTGGTGCGAACCTGTGTTTTTTGACGAGGACGTACCTATCAAGGACTGTCAGCGGGCACTTCGGGTTGGACCTCATGCCGAGCTCTAGCACGACGTCCGCAACATACTCTAGGAGGTTCTGCTCGGTGGTTACTGGGGTGCCTGACTCGGATATCAGTATCAGTAGTCCCTTCTCCCTTGTTGTGAACCTGTAGAGAACGGTCTGGAGCCAGGTTCTCTGCTTATCATATTGTCGGAGGGTTTTGAGGACGGCCGTGACGTTGTCGACGACCACTATGTCGGCCCAGGCCCCTGGGCCCTTATCCGTTATGAGCTCTGTCAGGTACTCGACGAGGTCTTCACCGCCAAGAACCGGTAGCTGGACTATCCTTACGAGCCCCGCGCGTACATACTTTGTCAGAGGTATCCCTACTGACTCGGCCCTTTCAATGATCTTCTCCTTGTCCTCGGCCAGCGATATGTATAGGGCTCTGGATCTCCTCCTCTCGATATTCTTTACTACTGTGTATATCGCTGTGAAGGACTTGCCGCTGCCGGGAGGCCCCTCTAGCGCGAGCACTGTCCCTGGGGGTATCGTCAGCTGTTCCTCGAGGCCGTCTATCCCTATAACGTAATCCATTTTGGCCCACTGTATGAGACTGTGTTCTGTATTTAAATCCCCATAAAAAGATTAATTAGAATTAAACTAAAAACAAAGTAGAAATTATAGGCAACCACAGCCAGTTCATCACCAATAATCAGCAAATCCTGAGGCCAGGCCTAACGGGCTCAGCTACCGTAAGAATCACCGGCTTCTCTGTCTTATCGGGCGGGCAGGTAGCGAGGAGCATGCCCTGTGACTCGAGACCGGCCATCTTCTTAGGCTTTAGGTTGGCAACGACCACCACGTACTTCCCAACGAACCACTTCGGCTCATACCACGGGAGGAGCCCCGCTAGTATCTGCCTCTCCTCCCCACCGAGGTCTACGACGAGCCTGATCAGCTTCCTCGAACCCCTCACCTTCTCGGCCTCCTTAACAAGCCCCACCCTCAGATCAACCCTCTTGAACTCATCAAAGCTTATGTAGCCCTCGCCCTCAGCCATTCGAGACCACCGGGGACTAATCAATGAATGAGATAAAATCATTCACGGCCTCGGCAGGGTCAGGCTCAGCTCACCCATCACACGATGGCGTAGGCCACCTCACCGGCCGCCCAATTCGATTGAGGCGCTAGAACCAATAAGTCTGGACCTCTTACAGAACGGTTAATTATTGCTTCATTCTCTGAAACCCGCTTACAGATCAAACAGCAGTCACACGCCTGATTCGGTAGACAGTCTGAGTCGACCTACTTAAGGTAGGGGATGCTTCGGCCCACGATATGGTACTGATCTTCGCAAGTGCCTCAATCAGTACGTTGATATGGGCGATCCGGCGGTGCTGGTCGCTGTCCTTCAGGCAGATTAGGGCGGGGTTCCTAGTTCCGCATTTTTATCCTTCTCCACTAATTGGATATGGTGTCCAGTATGGATAAGGCATTGGCGGTTGTTGTGGTAGCGCTGGTATTGGTTGCGGCTTTCAGTGCCTTCAGCTTCTACCAGGTGCAGCAGCTGAGGTCTGAGGTGGCTGGTATGGCTGAGGAGGGGGCTAGCAGGGAGGACGTTCAGTCGATAGCTGAGTCGGTGCAGCAGGTCCAGGAGGCGATAGCGAATCTGAGCCAGGCTGTGGCGGAGCTCAATACCAAGATCTCGCAGACGCAGGGCCTGGGGGAGGCTGTGCAGAATCTGAGTGCAAGCATCGACTCGCTTAAGGAATACGTGAGTGAGGAGATAGCTAAGCTGAGGGAGGAGCTGAAGTACCCCCTGACCCTGACCGACGCTCTAGGGAGGTCGGTCACGTTCACGGCCCCGCCTAAGAGGATTGTTTGCACCGCCCCCTCGGCCACGGAGATAGTTTTCGCTGTGGGCGCCGGAAACCTTGTTGTGGGGGTGGACCAGTTCAGTAACTACCCCCCGGCCGTTGTTGAGGGTAAGGAGTCCGGGAGAATAGCTGTTGTGGGGGGGTTCTCAACGGTGAATGTCGAGAAGGTCGCCGAGCTCAAGCCTGACGTCGTCTTCATGGTGCCGGGGGTGCAGGAGAAGTACGTGAAGGCGCTGGAGAACCTCGGCGTCACAGTATTCGTACTATGGGAGGGGAGCGTCGGTGACGTCTACCGATCAATCCTCGTCACAGGCCTCATAACGGATCACTTCAGTGAGGCGGCCTCCCTCGTTCAGAACATAAGCGAGAGGATAGCTGAGACGCATGCGGCGGTGATGAAGTACCTTAATCAGACAGGCCAAGAACCCCTCAAAGTATATTACGAGCTCTCGCTCGACTACTGGACAGTCGGGTCGGGCTCATTCATAAATGACATAATATCCCTGGCCGGCGGCGTGAACATATTCGCTAACGAGTCAAGGCCGTACTTCCAGGCGTCCCCCGAGGCCGTTATAGAGGCGGACCCCGACGTCATAATAACGACGGGCATGGGAGGATGGTTCGGGCCTCCCCAGGCAATAATAAACAAGATAATAAGCAGGCCAGGGTGGGGAAACATAACAGCTGTGAGGGAGGGCAAGGTCTACGTCCTTAACGGCACCCTGGAAGATATCCTTGTGAGGCCAGGCCCCAGAATAGCTGCGGCGGTGGAGGTGATAGCCAGGGTACTCTACCCCCAGGCATTCGGCATCAGCGAAGTACCCAACATCATAAACGACACAGTGGCCCAGGAATGGGGTATAGACCTTGGAGCGGGCTGAGGGCAGTATAAGGAATTATTTTTTATCTCGAAAAAAGAGGCTCGCCCTATCCGTGGCGGCTCTAACCGCACTACTTACCGTATCCCTCATCCTCAACCTGTCCCTGGGACCAACCATAAGGACCCCGCAGGACGTCATACTCTCAAGCCTCCGGGGGGACCCGGTCGCCTCATACAGGGTTTGGAGGGCGGCATCAGCGGCCCTGGCCGGGGCAGCGCTCGCGGCGTCAGGCCTGCTCGTACAGGCTGCCACGAGGAACCCCATAGCGGACCCTTACATACTGGGTATAAGCTCGGGCGCGCTCTTCGCTGTTACACTGACGTTCATTAAGGAACTACCGGCGGGATTCGCCGTTAGGCCGCCGGCCGCAGCGGTCGGGGGCATCGCGGCATACCTGGCCACCCACATACTAGCTAAGAGAGCCGGTTACTCTCCCCCGGCCCTAGCCCTCTCTGGCATAGCCGTAGGCGTTGTTTTCTCAGCCGCCTCCCTCCTGCCCCTCTACATCTCATTCTTCGACGCACAGAAGGTCTTGCAGTGGTTCTTCGGCTCTTTCATCACCTCATCCCCCGAGACAGTTGCTGGTGCGTTAGCGGCGGCGTCACTCTCTATAGGGGCCGCCGCCATCCTCGGGAACGAGCTCACAGTAACCAAGGTCAGTGACTCCGTTCTGGCCGCTGAGGGAGGGAGGCCTCACCGAGTAAGGGCGGCTGCGTCACTAGCTGCCGCGGTCTCAGCCTCCTTAACGGTTGCGTGGTTCGGGGTAGTGGGGTTCGTTGGCCTCGCTGCCCCCCACATAGGTAAGAGGGCTGTTCGCTCGGGCCACGTACCACTCCTGCTGATCCCCTCGGCCCTGGCCGGGT
This sequence comes from Desulfurococcales archaeon, assembly GCA_026986435.1. GTDB lineage: Archaea > Thermoproteota > Thermoprotei_A > Sulfolobales > NBVN01 > WAOK01. The sequence goes on from JALSOP010000043.1 coordinate 8,725, forward strand.
CCATAATAACGGTCTCAGCCGACACCGTAGCTAAGTCGGCCTTCCCCCCAATGGACATACCGGTCAATATCATCATAATGCTGGTAGGGGGCCCGGCCCTAGCGTCGGCGATAATAAGCATGGCTAAGGAGTCAATCACCTAAGGCCTTACAAGGAATATCCTCACCACCTTGCCGAGCGGGTATGTGTAGGTCAGCGCCGCCCCTGACTCGGCAGCGGCTATGGCGACGAGCTGGGTCCCCCCGCTTATGTCCAGAGCCTTAGGTGATATGCTCTCGATGACCTCCCTCACCTCAGCCACCACCCTAGGGGGCGGGAGGGTCGGCTTAGGGGCCATGGGCACTACAAGAACATCACTAATGAAGCCGGTCTCAGAGAGAGCTTTGAGGAGTTCGTGACTGAACCTCGCAGGGGGTACACTACCCTCGGCCACCTCCGGGCTCGTCACCACACTCAGCCCTCTCGGGTACCTAACAGCGGCTGCGGCCAGCAGTATCTGCGGGCTGAACCCTAGTGTGACGGCATCAGGCACCGCCTCCGCCTCCGTAAGGCCCCTGGCGACCTCCAACGCCTGCTCAACATCGGACCTAACTACCTCAACCCACTCACTCAGCAAGCGAGGGTCCTTCTGATAAACGGTGAACACCTTAAACCAGATCCCCTGTTCCACCACCTCAATCACCTCGCCAGAACAGTCACCCTATCACCGAGCTCCTTCCTAAGTATGTACGAAGACATCATGGAATGGAGTGTTGAGCCACCCAAGAAGTACAGCATATGATCATTGTCTCCGGCGACCTCCTTAGCCAGGCGCTTAATGAGGGCAGCCACATAAACGGGGTCACTGCCTGAAGTCATCAGTAACGAGACGTTGACTCTTTCACTACCCCCAAAGAATCGGGCGCATTGACTGCCGGACTGAGACCTGCTCACTACTTTCTCCAGGTACAGCCCAGCTGCTACTGCGTGGGCGTAGGCCAGGGGAGTCGCTAGGATAACTACTTTTGTCAGATTGTAGTGGGTGAGTGCGCCACGTAGCACAGTAAGGATTAGTGCTAAGTCTATGGGGCCTGACTGCTCGCTCCACTCAACCGCAAGAATTATGTCCTTGCCCTCAGCCCTTTCCCTCACAGCCTCAGATGCGCTTTTAAGGCTACTGATTAGGCCAAGCGCCCTACCTAGGAAGACCCCCAAAACTTTATCGCACTTTGAGTCACTCAGTATAAAAACATCGTTTCTATCTATCATGAACTTCAATTCATAATTACTTTGAGGACGGTCTATTGAGAACTCAACACTATACTCCCTCACCGGCTCTATGCACTGGGATAGCTCCTTACTGACACAATAAGCTAACCTAGTTATGCAGCTAATGACGTCGCCAACATCTTCCTCACCAATTAACCAAACAGCACTCGTGCCCAGCCCAGCAACCTTGTCGTAGTGTTTGCTGAGCGTAAACAACCACCTCAGGCAGGAAACGATCGACGCCACGGCGTCACCGAACCTCACACGCTCCCAACTGAGTGACTCGCAGACAGAACACCCAGGGCGAGGGTCGTAGGGATCCAGTAGCTCAGCTAATGCCTCAGCGTTACTCATCCCTAACTCCTTAGCCAGAGCCAGCACGAAATACTTGAGGAGGGCGGTCTGTAAAACGAGGAACCTAGCGGACATCCCCATCCTGTCGTCGGCGGAGGTCAGGGCGTATAGGCCGAGCTCGCTAACCCCCAAGGACGGTGCACTGCATCCGTTGCTACAGAAGTTCGCCACGTTCTTCCTCACATACTTGACAGCAGAAGCGCCACCGCCGACGTTCAGCAACACCTTATCGGGGGCGAAGTTAGACGATGGATTCTCTCTCAGCAGCCTAAGCATGTAGTAAAAATATCTATCCTTGCCCTTTCCTTTCTTACACTTAACGGTGTGAGTGGAGGAACCCATCCATGGGTTCACAGCCACGCTCACTTCATCTATCAAGTGCTTCTGATAGAACATGCCTCGAGAAGCTAGAAACGTGTACATTTTACGCTGAGAGAGATTAATTCCACCGTCAGTAGGGCATAGCACGCAACGCTCTCCCCCAGGTTTAAACCTTAACAATAAGGGGGCGGGCGCTGTCATTTACCTCACCTCTACGGACTCCGCAATAGCGTATGGTGCGGTCACGCAGTATCCGGGTTCCCTATTGATGTGAAGCAAGTCTCCGCATTCGCTTACTAAACATTTCTCGCTATACCTATGAAAGACGTCGGTAACTGAACCGTCCTTCTCTATTTTGAAGAAGCCTACTGCTTTCTCATTGGGACTGACGCATACCTTCTTCTTCGGAACCAGTAATAATATTCTAGAACTCTTATCCGGGCACTCATTAAATATTCTCGTCGATAATTGCAGGATGACGCTCTTCGGTATCTCCGGAACCAGTAAAAGGAGATCGCCATCATCAACAAACGAGATAAGGGCTTCAGCCGCTTTGTCAGGTTTGGACGGTGGAGGAACCAAAAGTCTGCTATCATCACCGTCAAAAACTATTCTCACGGCACCACTGCTACGGCAGGAATGCCTGTTATTACTGAAGTGAGCGAGCATTTTTCTATAGACATTCTCTGCGTCCTCTTTCGACTTGCTGGTATAGGCAAACCGGATCTCTAAAGAGGTTGATGGGTAATATCTCGACGTGTTCTCAATGATGCGGGCTAGTGCTTTGCCTATATTTGCTGCCTGTCCCTTCACTGTGGGGACAAATATCGTTACCCTCACGTTCATATTCGAGCGATCGAGTGCTAATCTGTGGTTGCACTCGAATTCGAGGGGCTTCGCTATCCGGGAATAGATAGTTTCGTTTACTCTTTCATAGGCGTAATTGCTCACCTTGCTACATTCGCAAATTGTGGTTGAGCATCTATTTGACCCATTATGTAGAGTATTGGCGATCTCAGACATTACATCAGCATATTCGTTAATAATATTGTCAAAATTATTAATATACCCAAAAGTTAAGCCAATGAGTTTATATTTTAACTTAATTAACCTCATAGCTAAATTTATTATATTTTCTTTATTTTTGTCTTCAATAGAAATATATGGGATATAAATGTTTAAACATGGTTTACGTTTATGCTCATCATTACATCTATTTAGAACGAGTCTACCATCCCACTGGTTATCAGGCACTTTCAGTGCATCTTTAAGTAACTGAGGCGCTGTTAGAAGGTAGAGATAATTTATGAATTGATTTATTTCGCTGGCCACGTTCTCGAGGAGAGGTATTGCAGATAGGACCGCTATTGATAAATCTTTTCGTGGTATCCCCTGTTGCTGTGCTGAAGCCATCTCGCCGATTTTTCTAAGTATTCGATCAATGAGATTATTTGTTTCATTCTCTCTGCATATGTTCGGTCGGCTTACGAATGCTTGGTGTGGGAAGGGCGCGTTGTTTCTGTAATCTCTCTCGTTTTCGATGACCCCTATTACTTCGTTGTTCCTTAATGGTTGTAGCTCATGTATCCTGAGTAGCTGGTTTATTCCTTCGCCGCTGCTTGTGAACTCTATGAGGAGGTTCTTTATGTTCTTCGTCAGAGGGTCCTCGATCACGGCGAAGAGGTCTATCTCGTCTATGTCCTCCTCGGCTAGTGTGAGTTCCATGAATTCCAAGACCAGTGACGGTTCTGCGAAGTAGATCCTTAACTCATCACCGCTGAAGATTGCTCACCGTATCTCTATTCACTAATTCTCTTGATATACGTTTTCTCAGCTATAGTGCTACGAATAGTGCTACCGCAATAGCCATGAGGGAGGCCCACGTCGTTATTGATGCTCTCATTATCTGCCACCCGTCTAGGGGTGGTACTGGTATTAGGTTGAAGAGCCCTATCCATATGTTGATGTTCCCTATCACGTACAGGTACGCACCTATCGGTGGGGGCATGGCCTTCGAGGCTACGGCCAGCGCCGCACCTATTCCCAGGTTCGTCGCCGGTCCCGCCGCCGCGACGAGCATCATGTACCGCGGGTTCGGTGGGGTGAATAGGGGCATGACCACCACGGCCCCGGGTGCGGCGAAGACGAAGGGCGTTCCGAAGGACTTGGCAGTTATGAGTGCTATGGCAACCGTGAACGCAAGAAAGGAGTAATTCGCTTTATAGGCTGCTGCCATACCGTAGTGCCTGGCCACGTACCTGTGGGCGAGCTCGTGGCCCACGAACGCCGTCGCGACCGCCGCTGCCGCCACCCCTAAACGGGTGAGGTCCCCCTTGATTATTCCTGAGGCACCGAAGGCGATGGTCAGCGCCGCCCAAGAAGTGAGCAGATCTAGGGTCTCATTCCATGGGGTGAGGCGCCGTGGCCTTGCCCACCTGCCGTAGGGGCTCGGGTATGGGTACAACTCCCGCACCGTGGGTTAGGGGTGTGTGAGGTAAAAAGTTGGTCAGATCGTGTTGAGGAGCTCCTTCAGCTTCTCTTTGATTGTCTCGAGCTTCTTCCTCAGTTCCTCGTTCTCCTGCTTCAGCTTCTCTGCCTCCTCCCTCACCTTGGCGATGTCCTCCCCGGCAGCGACCATCGCGGCGAGGGGGTCTAGCTCGCCCTTAACGAGCATCTCGTAGGTCTCCCACACGAGTTTTCCGGCCTCTGTCTTCTTGTTTAGGTGGTTCCTTATGGTGGCCTCAGTCCTCCCGAGCTCCTCAGCTATCTCGCTCACCGGCATCCCGGCCTTGTGCCTCGCTAGGGCCCCAGCCGCTACGGCGAGAGAGTCTATCCAGGTCAGCCTGTCCTCAGCGTCCTTTATCTTCTCAAGCACGTCCTTCCTCAGGAGGGTCCCGATCAGTAGGTACGTCTCGAGCCTGTGAATGTCCTGCCTTCCCTCAGGCCTTATCGGGATCTGCGCAGCCATCATCCCACCCCACGTCATAATTCCCGGTCATCAATATAAGTTTTTGATTGATTAACGCCGTGCACGTCAGCGATCTTATATATAAATGATTCATAGACACCTGCACACAACACTAAAAATAGTGAAAGAAGGTAGTAGATACGGGTGAGTCCATGGAGGCCCGCATCATAAGGGTCATAAAAACACAGGAGGGCCTCTACGACGCGCTAATAGACCTCGACGGGGAAGACGGGTGGCTAATAGCGGTGCCGGGCCTGATAAGGGAGCCGGACGAGGTCCTCGTTGAGGAGGTGCCTGACGGGATAGAGCTCAGGCTGAGGAGAGGGGGTGAGGGAGTAGCTTCCTGCCACATCTCGAGGAAGGCCCTGGAGGAGGGCTTCGTCACGATGACATGTCCCAAGGGCAGGGCATGGGTCCTTAGGAAGGACTCCCTCCGCCGCCACCTAGGGAGGCTATGACCTTCCTTAGCTCCTCACCGTACTCCCTCTCATCGAGCGCCACAACGACGTGCCTGAATCCCTCACCGCCGCTGTCCAAGTAGGCCTTCAGGATGTGGGCTGTTGTCAGTGTTAGGTCACCTACCCGCGTTACTTCACCTAATTCGAAGAACCCCACGTCCTCGGCGTCGTCGCCGGCGACAAGGTAGCCCTCGAACTCCGTCGCCACGTAAACGGCTATGACGTAGTGGTAGAGGACCTCCTCGTCCCTGTACAGTATGTACTCAACGAGGGCGTAGAGCCTGGGGTCGAGGAGCGTTATCCCGGTCTCCTCATGAACCTCCCTCTTAACAGCGTCCTCGGTTGTCTCACCAGGCTCTACGTGCCCGCCCGGGAGGGCCCAGAAGCCGGCGTATGGCTCGTACCTCCTCTTAACGAGGAGGACAGCGCCCTCATTGATTACGAGGGCGGATGCCGCGAGGACAGGGGCGTGCGCCAACCCCTCTCATCCGAGCTAATGGGTCATGCGGGCCTTAAATTCTTGGCCCAAGAACTCCTTAATCACGCGAATACCTCCCCATGACGCGTAGATAGCTAGGGCATACGCCAGGGCAGTGAGGGTTAGGGAGTACGCCACATAGAACGAGTTATCGAATATCATTAGGGAGTGCGCCTCAAGAAACCTCACCAGGCCCCAATCAGGCTCCTTGATATGGACGTGGAACCACCACGCAATCGGGAAGGCGAAGGGCCACAGGGCCGACCACGCGATGAAGGCGGAAGCTGTGGCCCTCCCCAACCTGCCTAAGTAGGGCATAGCGAGGAGCGCTAGCGCTATGGCGGGGACGAGGTACTGGTGATTAACCCTCCAGTAAGCCGCGATGAAACCTGCGTAGGCGGCCAGAGCTGGTACCCACTGATTACTCGACCTAATCGCCGCCAGGACCGCCAGGGCCTCGAGCACTATGAAGGGGATGTACCAGTACCTTATGAGCCAGAGGTAGTCGCCCCCAGTCGTGTCGTGGAGGTAGGTGGCCAGGGATGATACCCCGTTGAAGCTGTAGACTATCGGGTACGTATAGCCGGGCTCGCCAGACCTCAGGGGGGCCGATAATATCGCCCCTATCGACGCCGGGCACCCTAAGGCGAACGGGGCGATGATGACGTAAGCAGCTATAGCGGCCCCAACCAGGAACCACCCGGCCCTCCTCGGCTCCCTAGCCAGCCACGCAAAGAGAGCGGCCATCGGGGGGAGGAGGGTCTGCTTCGTCAGGGCGGCGGCAGCCGATAAGGCCCCGGAGACCCTCGGGTGCCTCGACGCCACAGCGGCTGAGGCGATGAAGGGGACGAGGGCGACCTGGTCGAACATTCCGTATATACCTGATATGTAGACCACCATCGGGTGGAGGTAGTAGATACCCGCAGCCACCGCCGCAACCCACTCCCTCACCACACCCCTGAGCACCAGGAATACCAGAGCAGCAACGATCACGTCGAAGGCGCTCATCACTACCTTAAGGTTAGTGCGCCAGTCAGCGCTCACGTAGACGTAGTAGTTCCCGCCCTCCCAGTAATGCTGAACCCATGCATTGGGGGTGATCAGCCTCACGGCTCCCAGGAT
>JALSOP010000044.1 GCA_026986435.1 Desulfurococcales archaeon
GGCTAAGGCGATGAGCTACGTCTTCGGCACCTCAGCGATAGCTACAGTGGGTGATGCCATTCGGTTAGGCGGGGCCTTCGCAATAATAGCGCCGCTGACGCACCTCCTCTGGTACGAGCACAAGTACGTCTCATTTGACCCAGAGGGGGCCGAGGTCATGGGTGTGAGGGTGAGGGCGTACCGCTACCTCTTCTACAGCCTGATAGCCATAGCATCCGGAGCACTCTCGATGAGCCTCGGCGTACTCATAGCGCATGTGGCGATATCGACCCCGGGCTTAGTGGCCTCCATGAAGGCGAGGAGGATGTTCCTCACATCATACACTGTATCGCTGCTGATGTTCCTCGGAGGGTACAGCATCGCTTACGTCGCCAACCTACCACCCTCCGCAGGCGTGGGGGCTCTCTCGGTCGCTATATCAGCGGGTGTGATGGCGGTGATGAGGCGTGCCTAGCGAGCTCCTCAGCCCAAGGGACGTTGACTACCTAATGATTGTGTACCACCTCAGCCACGTAAGAGGGGTGGCTAGAACAAGCGACGTTGCTAAGTACCTTGGTATAGCCAAGCCAACGGCGTCCCTAATGCTGAAGAAGCTGACTAGGTCCGGGCTGCTGAGGAGGGTTGACAGTGGTTATGCCTTAACGGAGGAGGGGCTCTCCGTATGCACAGACATGTTTATTAAACACACAATAATTGAGACTGCCCTTACTAGGCTTGGCCTCGACCCGGATGAGGCGTGTAAGCTGGCTAGGGAGATAGAGGTGCTCATACCGATGGATAAAGCTCTCAAGATCTGGGAGGGGTTAGGTAGGCCCGAGAGGTGCCCTCACTCAGACCCCATAAGGTGCTCTGCCCCACCTCCACTGTCATGCAGGGTGCGTGTCGTGGCTAGACTTAGGTAATGTCTTATCTTGTTGAGATAAAAGTTCTCTTTTATTAAGTTAATGCTGTGCTTAACTGAGGTAAGTAATTATGGCCATAAACGTGAGCAGGCCCGTTATTGTGGTTGAGCCACCCGGCCCCAAAGCGAGAGAATGGATCGAGAGGGACAAGAAACTCCTATCAACCTCATTGACCAGGACAGCGCCTCTGGTTCCTGCTGAAACCGACTATGTCTGGATAAAGGACGTGGACGGGAACATATTCCTCGACTTCGGGTCCGGCATAGCCGTTACCAATGTCGGGCACAGGCATCCTAAGGTCGTTGAGGCAATAAAGAAGACCGCCGACATCCTGGACCACACGAACTCCTGCGACTTCTACAACTACCTGCAGGTGATCTACGCCGAGAGGCTGACCTCCATAACACCAGGCAACTTCCACAAGAGGGTCTTCTTCGGCAACTCAGGCACTGAGGCGGTCGAATGTGCCCTCAAAGCAGTCAGGTGGCACTCACCGGGCAAGCCATACATCATAGGGTTCGTACCGGGCTTCCACGGAAGAACCTTCGGCTCCCTAGCCTTTACAACAACCAAGCTCACCGCTAGGAGGAGATTCTTCCCATTCATGGGCGGCGCCGTGCACGTCCCGTTCCCCAACACCTACCGCTGCCCGTTCAAGGGCCTTGAGGGAGACGACTGTGTAGAGGCTGTGCTTGACTACATAGAGAACTTCCTCTTCAAGCACGTGGTACCGCCTGACGAGGTGGCTGGCATGATAATCGAGCCCATACTGGGGGCAGGCGGCATAGTGCCAGCGCCAGAGAAGTTCATGAAGGAGCTGCGAAGAATGGCGAACGACTACGGCTTCTACCTAATCATCGACGAGGTCCAGACAGGGTTCGGCAGGACGGGCAAGATGTTCGCGATCGAGTACTACGGCATAGACCCGGACGTCATGACCCTCAGCAAGGCGATAGCTAACGGGCTCCCGATGGGTGCCTGCGTCGCTAAGGCGGAGCTCCTTGAGTGGGACCCGGACGCACACGAAAACACCCTCGGCGCCAACCCGATAGTGATCTCCGCGGCCCTAGCGGTGCTCGACATAATGGAGGAGGAGAAGCTCCCGGAGAGGGCTGCCGAGCTTGGCGAGTACTTCATGAAGAGGCTGAAGGAGCTGCAGGACAAGTACGACTACATAGGTGACGTGAGGGGCAAGGGCCTAATGATAGGTGTCGAGTTCGTTAAGGACAAGGAGAGCAAGGAACCCTTCAAGAAGCTGAGGAACGCCGTGATAGACGAGGCCTTCAAGCGCGGCCTCATAATACTCGGCTCCGGCATCTCTGCCTTAAGGATACAGCCGCCGCTCGTCATAAAGAAGGAGCACATAGACATAGCTATCGAGATACTTGACCAGGCGATAAAGGCGGCCATTGATAAGGCTGCATAATCGTACATTCTTAACTATTTAACTATTTTTCCATATAATGCCAAAATAGGTAAAATTTTTAACCCTGGAAGCCTTAAGCGAATCGGGGGTGAGAGCCATGGTCGCCGGGGTGAAGACCTAGAAGGGGGTCTTCCCTCGGGACCATGGCTTTTTCACCCCCAATCATTATTAATTCGCTTAGCTACATCATGCGGCAGAGCTTAGGAACATAGGTGCATTAAGCCCTCCTTTATAGACTAATTCCAATCCATTAATGGTGCAGCTAATGGTTGATGAGAGGATAAAGGCCCTCTTCGAACCAAGATCGGTCGCTGTCATCGGCGCATCAAGAAATCCCAAGAAGACAGGCCACATCATACTGAAGAACATCATAGACGCTGGCTTCAAGGGGAGGATCTATCCGATCAACCCGAAGGCAGGCGAGATCCTGGGCCTGAAAGCTTACCCATCGATAAAGGACGTGCCCGACGACGTGGACTTGGCAGTCTTCGTTATCCCGGCGAGGTTCGTCCCAGACGCCATGGAGGAGGCGGGAGAGAAAGGTGTGAAGGCCGCAGTAATCATATCTGGAGGATTTAGGGAACTAGGCACACCGGAGGGCAGAGAACTCGAGGAAAGGCTTAAGGCGGTAGCACGGAAGCACGGCATCAGGTTCCTCGGCCCTAACTGCCAGGGCGTGAACAACCCGCACCTCGGCCTCTGCGCTTCTTGGCCTCTCATAAAGGCCGCCGGCCCTCTCGCAATAGTTTCTCAGTCAGGTACCTTCGCCGCCACCTTCGAGTACTGGGCTGAGAGGGAGGGCATAGGCATAAGTAAGATGGCAGCCCTCGGCAACAAGGCCGACATAAACGAGATAGACTTGCTCGAATACCTCGGCGAGGACCCGAACACCAAGGCGGTGGCGCTGTACATAGAGGCCGTTAGCGACGGGCGCAGGTTCCTCGAGGTCGCTGAGGAAGTCGGCAAGAAGAAGCCGGTCATAGTGTTCAAGTCGGGGAGAACGGAGTCCGGCGCAAAGGCAGTCGCGTCACACACGGGCTCCCTAGCCGGGTCCTATAAGGTGTACCTAGCAGCCTTCAAGAAGGTCGGCGCTATCCCTGTTGACTCGCTCGAAGAGCTTTACGACTACGCCAAGGGACTCTCGATGTTGCCTAGGAAGCTCGTCAGAACGGTACAGATAGTGACGTCCTCAGGTGGCTCCGGAATAGTCTCGACCGACTACGCAGAGATGCTGGGCTTCAGGATGAACGAGCTGAAGGAGGGTGTGGCGGCAGCCCTGAGGAGTAAGCTACCCTCACACTGTATCATAAAGAACCCGCTCGACCTCACGGGCGATGCTGACGCCGCGAGATATGATGTGGCGCTCGAGGAGCTCTTCAAGGACGAGAACATAGACGCAATCATCACAATATTTGGCGATCCCATAGAGGGTGCTGCCGAGGTCGTTGAGAAGTGGTACGGGAAGGGCAAGGTCATCGTCCCGATATACCTAGGTGGTGGCGAGGTAGAGGATGTGGAGAGACTGAAGATGCATAAGAAGGGCATACCGGTGTTCCCGACGCCTGAGAGGGGTGTGAAGGTCCTCCGCGCCCTGAGGGACTACGTTGAGTGGCTCCGCTCGCGGGGGCTTGCCTGACATATTATTCTAAATAAGATTCGCCCGATAGGAAATAATTTTTATCGATTGGCCGCGTATCTCTTGGTGCAGGCTTTGGCGCCCCGTAAGAGAGTAATAATAGTTGGTGCAGGCGGCAGAGACTTCCACAACTTCAACGTCTTCTACAGGGACAATCCTGAGTACGAGGTAGTTGCGTTCACAGCCGCCCAGATACCCGGCGTCGAGAGGCGGAGGTACCCTCCTTCACTGGCGGGCTCCCTCTACCCCGACGGCATACCGATATTCCCCGAGGAGAAGCTCGGCGACCTCATAAGGGAGTTCCATGTAGACGAGGTAGTGCTTTCTTACTCCGACCTAACATACGGGGTGGTGGGGAGGATATTCTCGGAGGCTCTGGCTGCCGGCGCCAGTTTCAGGATCCTCTCCCCCAGGGAGACCATGCTACCCTCCTTCAGGCCAGTCATAGCGGTAACAGCGGTTAGGACCGGTGCAGGCAAGTCAACAGTGTCCAGGGCGGTTGTGAGGGAGCTTATGGGCAGGGGCGTAAGGCCTGTGCCTGTGAGGCACCCGATGGCCTACGGCGACCTGGAGAAGATGGCGGTCCAGATATTCCGGGAGTATGCCGACCTCGAGAGATATGGCGTCACAATTGAGGAGAGGGAGGAATACGAGCAGTACATACGCATGGGCCTCGTCGTGCTCGCGGGCGTGGACTACGGTGCTGTGCTGAGGGAGGCGGAGAAGCTCGGCGACGTGATCCTGTGGGACGGCGGCAACAACGACTACCCATTCTACAAGTTCGACTACATGATAACCGTGGCCGACGCCATGAGGCCGGGCCACGAGGTAGGCTCCTTCCCGGGCGAGGTCAACACGAGGCTAGCTGACGCTGTCATCGTCAACAAGATCTCACAGGCAAGGAGGGATGACATAGAGAGGGTCGTTAACAACGTAAGACGCGTGAACCCGAAGGCGAAGATAGCACTAGCCGACATGGAGGTCACGGTTGACAAGCCCGAGCTTGTCGAGGGTAAGAGGGTAGTGGTCATAGAGGACTCGCCGTCGGTCACGCACGGAGGCCTGCCCTACGGAGCCGGGTACGTGGCGGCTAAGAAGTACGGCGCGGCAGAGATAATCGATCCGAGGCCTTTCGCCGTAGGCATAATCAAGAAGATGTATGAGGAGTACCCTCACATGAAGGAAGTGCTGCCCTCAACAGGCTATACACCAGAGCAGCTGAGGGACCTCGAGGAGACAATTAAGCGCATAAACGCCGATGCCGTGGTACTCGGTACACCTGCCGACATAACGAGGCTCATCGAGATTGATAGGCCCGTGGTCAGGGTTCGGTGGGAGCTAGTGATAAGGGAGGGGCCCACGATAAAGGAGATGATCGACGAGTTCCTTGAGAGGGTCTCCGGGAGGTACTGATTTAGAGAATGACCTTCTAATTCAGCCGCGTATTTTACCCACCTTCTATATAAGTTTGATCGGGAAGCTGTCAAGAGACAGCGCAAGCTGGCAACAGCTAGCGAACCCGAACAGGAGAGACAAGGGTGATAGGAGATGAAGTGGGGGAATGGAAATGGCCTGAGGTGTCCCAGGTGCGGAGCGAGGGCGGCGTACATCGTGGAGGCGAGCGGGCACAACGGCCGCAGGGAGGTAACACACATAATAAGGTGCACCTACTGCGGGTACAGGGAGGTCGTCCAGCACCTCATACTGAGAAGGGGGCCTAAGGCCGTCACAATATATAGGCTAAGGTAGAACAGCTTTTTCCTTCGCCTCCTCAACCTCCTTAATGAATAAGTGCAGATGCATCAGTGGGATCACCACGGCTAATCCACTGTTCCTCACGCTTCCAACACCGTCCAGCGCATCCCTTCTTCCGCCTGCCCTAACGTAAGCACTAATGAATTCCTCAACGCAGGAACGGAACGCGGTCGTGTCAGTTATGTAGAAGAGCGCGAGGAAGAGGGCCGTCAGCAAGAGATCCCACCCCATCTCGTACGGCCTGGCGTCAAGCAGTGACTGTTCAGCATCAATAATCGCGACCCTACCCTCGACGACTAAGAAATTCGAGAGCTTCGTATCACCGAGGGCGGCCCCCCTACCGTGAACAGAGCCAAGCGCTGTGCCAAGGCCCCTGCAGTCCTTCCTCGGGTCAAGCCTCCGCCCATCAATGAACTCCCTAACCAGCTCGAACCTGTCCTCATCAACGCTGAGGACCCTGGGAACCAGTAACTCACCCCACCCCCTAGAGAAGAACGTTACCTCCCTTCGCAACCTTTCCCTGGGGCTGACGGCAAACCTGTACGCCGCCCTAAAGACTATGGCGGCAGGAACCCACTTCAGCAGGCCTATATGCTTTGTGAACCTCTTCTTAACTGCCTTCATACCCGCCCACTCAATAATCTCCGCTTGAGAGACCAGCTTGTCAAGCATCTCAGCAGGGACCCTCAGTATATCGAAGACGCTGCTAGACACTGGCACATGTCTCCCCAATTAGATGATAACACCCACTCAACAATAACATGAGGGGGACAGATTGAGGTTCAGATTAAGCAGCGGCTCCCTAGTAGACGCGGGGAAGGCGGCTAAGTTAATGGAGGAACTCCTCCGGAAGGTTAAGGAGTCAACTAGCGGGATAAGGCACGTGATCCCGGTCATGTCAGGCAAGGGAGGAGTGGGTAAGTCCCTAATGACTGCGTCACTAGCGCTTGCCTTAAAGGAGCTAGGCAAGCACGTCGCCATATTGGACGCTGATCTCCACGGCCCCTCAATACCGTGGCTCATGGGGGTAGTCAATAACTCGATGAAGGCGACGGAGGAGGGTAAGATACTCCCGGTTATCGCCGACGGAGTGAGCATAGTCTCGGTGGACCTGGCGCTCGAGAGGAAGGATACGCCGCTGGCGTGGAGGGGCCCAATAAAGACGAGGGCGATACTTGACCTCCTCTCCTTAACGGACTGGGGGCAGACGGAGTACCTCCTCGTCGACCTACCCCCCGGTACGGGGGATGAGGCACTGACGATACTGAGGTACCTCAAGCCAAGGCTCGGCGGGGCGGTACTCGTCACGATCCCTGGTGGACTCGTTAAGCACGTGGTTCAGAAGGCCATCAACTTCCTAAGAATTGTTGGCGCGCCTCTCATCGGCGTAGTCATTAACATGGCGTACTTCAAGTGCCCGGTGTGCGGGACAAGGCACGACATATTCGGGGATGTCTTGGTGCCGCCCGACGTGAGGGTTCTGGCTGAGATACCGATTGACCCGGAACTAGCCAAGCACATCTCGAGAGGGGAGCTCCGAGAATACTTCAGACACGAGAGCGCCTGGAAGAGAGCAGTGATTGGCGCGGCCTCAGAGATTCTTAAGGCCCTGGAGACCTCGCCTAGAACCTGATCTTGAGAATGCCCGCCCTCAGCCCACCATGCATAACATGAATAATGCCCTCGACCACCCCCTCAGAGTCTCTGACAGCACCGATCATGTCTCTTACCCTAGGGGTGATGCAGACAATCGTGGATATGCCCCCATCCCTCGCCGCCCTAACGAAGCCCCGGTAGAATGCCGGTATCTTCCTTGGGTTATGCGACCTTATTCCGTAGGGCGGGTTCGTTATCACGGCATCGGCTTCAGAGAGTTCGTAGAGGAGAGGGTCCTCGGCATCCCAGATCCCTAAGGTCACCCGCTGCTCTATGCCAGCACTTAGTAGATTCCTTATGGCTATGTAGACCGACTTGTGGCTTATGTCTGTACACCACGGCACGACATAGCGTTTCCTGGGTTTGTAGGAGGAGAGTGCCCCTGCCTCCTCGTCGGGCGAGTAAAGGGGAAACTTCCTGTACATGTAGCCGCGCCTGTAGCGCGAGATCGGTATGCCCAACCCTATCTGCACGGCCTCAGCAGGTATCGTGCCCCCGCCGCACATGGGGTCTATGAGCCTCTCGGGCTCCCCTGCCAGGTAATACATAGCAGCTGCGAGCGTGGTCTTCAAGGCGGCTGGGTGCGAGATCACCCTGTACCTTCTCTTATGCAGTGACTCGCCTGAGGTGTTCACACCTATGACGAACTCGTCCTCGATGACGTAGACATATATCTCTACATCCGGCGACCTCAGGTCAACCCTCGGCCTAAAGCCCTTGCTCTCCAACAGCGACTCGATCACTGCCGCGCCCACGACCCTTCCCACATCGATCGAGGTGAAGTCATGGCTCCCGACCCTCTCAGCCCTGACAGCGAAACTCATGCCGGGCCCTATGTAGGGTGTATAATCAATTGATACTGCTGCACTGCCGATATCCTCTAGGCCCTCATGATGACCGCTGATGAGCTCGATGAACACCCTGTTAGCGGTTCTCAAGAAGGAGTTAGATAGATAGAGGAAATTTCTGTCGGCGTCAAAATGAACTCTTCCTGGAGCCTTCCTTACTGGGGTGGCCCCCAGTCTCATACCTTCCTCGACGAGGACAGCCTCTAACCCCTTGGGGGTCGTGATGAAGTACCTCATGCGTTCCAGCTTCTTCAGCTCTTCCTGATCTTCTCCCTCAGCCCCTGGGTGGCGTCCTCATAGTCCCGTATCAGTCTCTCATCTATCCTCATAATGGTCTCAACCACGTCTACCATGGCCCTGTTGTCAAGCTGCCCGTGGAGCTCCTCAACGAGCCGGAGCTTCTCCTTATGCTTAACGAATATCATGTCGAGCCTAACTAAGGCCCTTTCAAGCTCCTGCTCTATGTCCATCTCCGCAGCCTTCTCTAGCTGCGTCATGTACCTGATGTCGTCCAGCCTTGACGAGGCCCTTAAGAGAGCCCTCAACACCTCCATCACAACGAGTTCGTCGGCTAAGAGTGATGTGGCTAGGGCCTTGATAGTAGGTGACTTAGACTTCCTCGCTAGGGAGGTGAGATCCATGACTATGTCTTCCTGCAGCTCCCTAATGCGCCTAAGGAGCGCTATGTACCCCATTGCCGACATGCGCCATCACCCGAAACAATATAGGTGAATGAATTCTAAAACATCACGTAGGTTTTTCGCCGCCTCCTCCAAAGGGCGGGGGCGAACCTTTCTCGACCCTGTCGACGTCAGCCCCAGGCTCTATCGTGGCATCACCCGAGTACCTGAGATGCCCCACCTCAGCACCACTCTCGATGAAGGCGTTCTCGACCCAAGCATCCTCAACCTCGCCACCCTTCTTCACAACGAGTTCCCTCGCCACCACCTCCTCGACGTAAGCGCCCTTACCGACCTCCACAACACCTCTAGCCACTACCCTAGCATGTACCTCGCTCTTCTTCCTCACATACACCCTCTCAGCAACAACCTCCCTCGCCTTGAGTGACCCGGCGACGTCAACGACATTGGCGATAACTCTCTCTGCCCGAAGCGACCCGCTTAACTCCACCTTCTCAGCCCTCACTGTGCCAGAGATCTTCGCCGACCCGCTCACCTCGAAGGCCTCTGCTTCTAGGTCCCCGTCAATCTTCAAGGAGCCGCTGACGCCGAGGTGTCTCACCTTAATCGGGCCGCTGACCCTTCCCGACCCGCTTATCTCGAGTTCTGCGCCCTCTCCGCCTCCCTCGATCCGTATCGAGCCCCCCACCTTTATTCTCCCGAACTTTATTGGGCCCCTTATTACGGCGGATCCTCCTACGTCGAGTTCCTCTATCTCCTGCATGTGTCTCGCCGTGTGAGTCTGTTGTGAAAGGTTATAATTAATGACCACAAATTGTGATCGATGAAGAGGTGCTGGCACCAGGAAGTCGCGGATGCCTTGAAGGCAATCATGGAGGGAGCCGACTCCATGAGGACAGTGTGCATGAGGGCTAACATGCCCCTTGACAGGTGCTCGAAGCTCCTCAAGCACCTGGAAAGACACGGGCTCATATACTGCTCGAGGGATGAGAAGAGATACGTGTGCAGGACGACGGAGATAGCGTATGTGTGGGTGGCCCTCTACAGGGAGCTAGAGAGAGTCCTTCCCAAGCCCTAGAACAGCTAGCACGAAGTCCAGCCACCTCCCTACGTAGTCGGGGTCCCAGAACTCCGCCCACCAGTAGTCGCTGTCGAGGGCATGGTGAAGGCCAACCCTAGCCGCCCTTACACGCTTTCCGCTGAGCCTGCCTGAGGCCTCCGACGCCCTCAGGGCCCTATAAACATCGCCGACCCTTGACCAGAGCTCGCACTGGCCTCCTGCCTCTCCGCACCACTTCCTGTAGCTACCTAACCAGGACGTCTCCCTCACAAAACTAATCACTTCCTCGGCCATGGAGGCGGCGTCCCTTGGGAACATGGTTTCGACGACCCCCGCGCCCTGCATCCTCTCTAAGTATGTGTAGTAGGCGTCGAGCATCACCGCAGCGTTTCTCGGATATTTGCTGAATAGGATCCAGTTCTCGCCGTCGAGTGCTGCCGTGACAATGGGTTCCTCGACACCGGATGATATCGCGGTCTCCAAAGCCCTCAACAACATCTCGTATACAGCCCTCACAGCGCTTTCCGCGGTTGCGTGGTTGTTGTTGAATGACAGCGAGTTGCTGAGGTCTGGGTCACGGAACAGCAAAGAGATCTCGCCCCTCCTCCTCAAGATGTAAGCTCTATGCATGGAGGCACCAGAGGGCATGTGGTGGTGGGCGTCCAGAACCGTGTACTTGAGGCCTAGCGAGGAGTAAATATCCGCCAGCTCGTTGACGAACGACATCTCGGGCGTCCAGACACCGGACGGGTTAGTATGCATCACCTCACGCGTGATCCTCAACCCAACAGCTAGCTCCTCCTCAACCACGTCGACCATGCCGAACCTGCGTATGATGAAGCCCTGTAGGGGGTGTGCCCACGGAGAGGTCAGGACCTCTATCACGCCCTCAACAGCCAGGGATGAGAAACCCCGCAGCACCTCCTTCACGGCCCCGACGACGTCACCACTCAGTAATTCACCGTCCTCCGTAAACGCGTAGCCGTCCTCAACAAGCCTAGCCCACCCGGCAAGGAGTGAAGGGCTCAAGTGCTCCCCAACCCGAACCCTGGGGTGCCTTACGTGCTCCAGCAGGTGAAGCCTGTACACACCCGCAGCGCCCGCGATGCCCACCTCATTCCTCACAACATGGAGTACATGCCAGTACCTTCTGTACAGGCCTGAGGGTAGTTCCCCCACTGGCTGATGATTATGAAACACCGTCACGAAACCTACGGGGCCGTCACCTTCATCGAGGACGAGCACATCGGCAGAGTCCAGAACCGACGAACCCGAGAGGAGCTCGATCCTCAAGCGCCCGGGCCTCCTAGCATACACGAGCAAAGACGGTGCGAGCTGGCCCGCAGCCTCTAAGCTATGTTCCATGCATCCCTCAGCTGAGCATAGCCTGATCCTTAGGTCGCCCCTCCTGCACGTCACGACGGCGTCGATCACCTCTCCCCGCATGTAAGCGGGGCGCCCGGGCACCACTAAACACATGGGATCATCACCGCGTGAGCCTGCTGAGGATCTTCAGGATCCTTCCTTTAATATCATCCCCGCCCTCGGAAACGAACTCCGCCAGTACAGCGTCAAGCTCGTCAGCGATCATGCCGGCCTTGAGCACGCCTCTGAACCACGCCTGAAAATCTTCTCTCCCGAGGTGGTAGATCACGGATTCTTCCGGGATCTCCTTCAGTAGCTTCATGAATTCCTTCATGGATGACGCTGCCCCTAAGAAGCCTCCGTCCGGTTTACGGAAAACGAATTCCTTGCCAGGGGGAGCCTTAAATGATGCGAGGTACTCGCTTAGCTTCTCCTCGATCTCGTGCTCGACAGCCCTTGCAAGAACCTCGAGCGCTGTGACGTATGTAGCGAAGGACTCCACGGGGTCCTTGAACGGGCTGAAGTATTGGTGAACAGCCCACGTAAGGCCCTCCTTCGTTGCCTGGTAGTAGAGGTGGTCGCTCGTGCTCAGCTCCCTCCACAGCCTGAGTAAGTCACCTCCCAACGCCCTCACGTAAGGAACCAGCTCCCTGTAGAGGGCGAAGGAGGTCTTCTGGAGGCTGTTACCGAGCCAGGAACTTGTGTCCCTCCCCTCGGCCCAGCTAATAGTCGCCCAGGGCGGGACGTCGTAGACCCCGGCCGGGTCGTGCTCAGCCGCCTCAGAGACCGTGGCGAACCTCAGCCCCCTCTTCCGCACCTCCTTCGGGAGCCACCTAAGGAACTCGTGTATGCCTGACTCTGGCCAGTGATGCTCTCCGAATGTCTCGTAATCAACCGCTATCAGCACGTAGTGCCCCTGAAGCATCGAGAGCCAGTCAGCGTACTTATCGGCCGTTAGGGGCCACTGATCCCAGGACCTGTCGCTGAACCTGTACCCGATGTCGTCACTCAGCCTGTAATGCCTCGTCAATATCCTCGCGTCACAGCCCCACGCCCTGTACACGAGGGTCGGAGGCCTCCCCCTAAGAACCCAGTCAACACCCTCGGTCACTATAGTGCGGAAGCCTAGGGAGTGGAGACCGCACCCTATATCGTTATTGTACATCATCTCGGTGTTCTCGGCGGCCTGGGGCCTTTGCCCAAAGACCTCCTCAACAGTCTTCGCCTGGGCAAGCACCTGCTCCCGGAACTCCTCCCAATCAACGAACCAGGCGAGGGAGTGGTAGTATGTCTGAGCAAGGAATTCTGCAGCACCTAACGATGCGAGTTCCTGGAAGAGGGTCACGACCTCACCAGCCCAGGCACCGAGCTGCTCAAGGGCAGTGCCCGAGATCGAGAAAGAAACTTTGAAGAAATCGGTGCCCAGCTCCTTGGCGGCCTCTATCAGTATTCTCGTGGCCGGGACGTAGCACTTCCTGGCCGCCCTCTCGATCACGAGCTTGTTGAGGCCGTCGTCAAAGATCGCCTCCTCTACCCGAGCGGGGTTCTTAACGGCCCATGGGTCGACGGGGAGGTAGTTGCTGAGGCCTTTCCTCAGCCGCCTCGGCTGATGAACCTCGAACATCAGAACAACATCCAGTCCGGGCACCCAAGAAAGCTTTGCTGAGGAACTTAAGAAGGCACCCAAAATTTAAAGCTCATTAAGCAGGCGCCGCAATAAAGCTAGGTGCGTTACGTGGCCGGCAACAACGTCAGCCTAGACGTCAAGCGCTGGGGCCCGGACCTTGAGGAGAGACTGCTCAAGATATGGGAGGAGGAGGGCCCCATACACGACGAGATAGACTTCGAGAAGGACGATAAGTACGTCGTGATCGACACACCCCCACCGTACCCTTCAGGGATGTGGGGCGTTGCCCAGGCAGGCCACTACGCCCAGATAGACATGGTGGGGAGGGCATTCAGGCTAATGGGTTACAAGGTGCTCCTGCCTTTCTACGCCGACAGGAACGGCCTCCCGGCCGAGGTCACCGTTGAGAAGCGGTACGGGATAAGCGCCCACGACATAGCCAAGACCCCTGAGGGCAGGGAGAAGTTCCTCAAAATGGTTAAGGAGGTGCTCGACGAGGTTGAGGCGGACCTCGTTAAGATATGGAAGAGGCTCGGGTGCTCGTTCGAGTACTGGAGAAACGGCACCGACTCCCCCGCGTACAGGAGGGTCACTCAGGCAACGTTCTACGAGATGTGGAAGAGGGGCCTCATATATGAGTCCGAGAAACCGGTCACATGGTGCCCCAGGTGCAGGACGACGCTGGCGGAGGCAGAGATAGAGTTCAAGAAGGCGAAGGGCAAGCTCTACTACATCAAGTTCAAGGTAAAGGAGACAGGGGAGGACATAATCATAGCGACTACCAGGCCCGAACTCTTGAGGGCGTGCGCGGCCGTCATCTATAACCCGGAGGACAAGAGGTACAAGCACCTGAAGGGCAAGCACGCCATAGTCCCGATCTACGAGAGGGAGATACCTATAATGGAGCACAGCTACGCCAACCCGGAGTTCGGCACAGGCCTCGTCATGATGTGCTCCTACGGTGACACGAGGGACATCTGGTTCTTCAGGGAGCAGGGCCTGGAGCCAACCATAATAATCAACCCAGACGGCACAATGAACGAGAAGGCCGGCCCGCTCGCAGGCCTCAAGATCGCTGATGCGAGGGACAAGATGGAGGAACTCCTTCAGGAGGGCGGCTACCTCGTCAAGGTAGAGGAGCTTGAGCACGAGGTACCGGTCTGCTGGAGGTGCAAGACCCCGATCGAGTACATACACGTGAAGGAGTACTTCATGAGGCAACTGGAGTTCAAGGACGAGCTCCTCAAGGTAGCGAAGAAGATGAAGTTCGTCCCACTAAAGCACAGGGTCAGGTTCGAGGAGTGGGTTAAGTCACTCAACATGGACTGGCCGATCTCGAGGACAAGGTACTACGGCACCGAGATACCCATCTGGAAATGTAGGCGCTGCGGCCACATAATACTCGGGACGCCCGGGAAGTATGTGCGCCCGTGGATAGACCCGCCACCTGTCGATAAGTGCCCCAAGTGCGGGGCCCCGAGGGAGGAAATCGTTGGCGAGAAGAGGGTGTTCGACACATGGTTCGACTCATCAATATCTGTGCTCTACGTCACAGGGTGGGTCGACAACCCGAAGGCGGCTGAGAAGGCCCTCGAGCATGCCTTGAGGCCGCAGGGATACGACATCATAAGGACGTGGCTGTACTACACAACACTAAGGGTCTGGCTACTCACAGGCAAGCCACCGTTTAGGTGGGTGAGGATAACCGGCATGGGCCTCGACCCCAAGGGCCAGGCGATGCACAAATCTCTGGGTAACATAATATACCCTGTTCCCTACATAGAGAAGTACGGCGCCGACGCATTCAGATATTGGGCAGCCGCCTCAAGCAGACTGGGCGAGGACTACAGATGGTCGGAGCCGATGGTCAAGACAGGCAGGAACTTCGCCACAAAGATAGTGAACATAGCGAGGTTCATCAGCAGGTTCCCATACCCGAACAACGGGTACAGGCTCAGGCCAATCGACAAGGCAATGCTCGCCTACGTCGCCAACGTCGCCAAGGAGGTGGTTAAGGCCTACGAAGAACTCGACGTGTTCGACCCGATAACGAAGCTCTTCGAAGCCATATGGAACGTCTACGCCAGCAACTACCTCGAGGCAGTCAAGAAGAGGGCATACGCACAGCCAGGCTTCGGCGAGGAGGAGGTGGCGGGCGCCCACTACGTACTCCACAGAGCCTTCCGCACGCTAACGAAGCTCCTCTCACCGATAATGCCGTTCGTCACGGACTACGTATGGAGGGCCCTATACGGCGAGAGCGTGCATAAGCAGAAGGTGAGCAAGGAGGACCTAGAGGCTGAGGGTGACCCAGCACTGATCGGGTATCTAATAAAGATAAACGAGGCGGTCTGGAGGTACAAGAAACAGAGGGGTATGAGACTCTCGCAGGAACTCAACGCAGAACTCATCATACCCAGGGAGGCGGAGGCAATTGCGGAGGACGTGAAACGCCTCCACAACGTCGCCGCGGTCACAGCGGCTGACTCGCCGCCGGAGGAGGCCGAGGAGATCGGTGAGGGAGTCTACATAAGGCTCCTCAGCGCCTAAGCATCTTACGTAACTCCTTAAGTATGGATATTTCCTCCACCTTCTTTTCGGGCATTAGCTCCCAAAGGATCCCCTCGGGTCTCGGGGGCCTGTTCACGGTCCTAATCACCTTAGTCGGC